>CAYLWH010000176.1:0-5011 GCA_964387245.1 uncultured Mycobacterium sp. | reverse complement strand
TCCGCGACTACGAACTGGCCTGCGCCGCAGCCGCCGCATAACTGCGAAAGTCGAGTGCACAATGAGCCGGCGAAATACACAGGAGTGGACGCTCGCGGCAACTCAACGGGCGAACATCAAGGCGCGCTTGACTTCCTGAATGGCCTTGGTGACCTCGATACCGCGCGGGCACGCCTCGGTGCAGTTGAACGTGGTTCGACAGCGCCACACCCCGTCGACCTCGTTGAGGATGTCGAGACGCTCGGCGGCGGCCTCGTCGCGGGAATCGAAGATGAACCGGTGCGCGTTGACTATCGCCGCCGGACCGAAGTACGAGCCTTCGCTCCAGTACACCGGGCAACTGGTGGTGCAGCAGGCGCACAGGATGCACTTGGTGGTGTCGTCGTAGCGGGCGCGGTCGGTCTGGCTCTGGATCCGCTCGCGGGTGGGTGGGTTGCCGGAGGTGATCAGGAACGGCTTGACCGCGCGGTAGGCGTCGAAGAACGGCTCCATGTCGACGACGAGGTCCTTCTCCACCGGAAGTCCGCGGATCGGTTCGACGGTGACGGTCAGCGCCTTGCCGCTCTTGGGCAGCATGTCGCGCATGAGCACCTTGCAGGCCAGCCGGTTGACACCGTTGACCCGCATGGCATCGCTGCCGCACACGCCGTGCGCGCAGGACCGCCGGAACGTCAGCGTCCCGTCGAGGTAGCCCTTGACGTACAGCAGCAGGTTGAGCAGCCGGTCGGTGGGCAGGCAGGGCACCCGGAAGCTCTGCCAGCCCCCTGTGTCGGAAAAGGCGTCGGGATTCTCCGGGTTGAACCGGGCGATTTTGAGTGTCACCATGACCGCACCGTCGGGAACTGGCGGAAGCGGCAGGTCACCGGCCTCGGGCCGGCCGACAACAGCGGTCATCAGTACCTCCGTTCCATCGGCTCGTACCGCGTCTGCACCACCGGTTTGTAATCCAGCCGGATGTCACTGAGCAGCTCAGACCCCTGCTTGTAGGCCATGGTGTGGCGCATGTAGTTGGTGTCGTCGCGGTTGGGGTAGTCCTCGCGGGCGTGCCCGCCGCGCGACTCCTTGCGATGCAGGGCCCCCACCACGGTGACCTCCGCCAGTTCCAGCAGGAAACCCAGTTCGATGGCTTCCAGCAGATCGCTGTTGTAGCGTTTTCCTTTGTCGTGCACGGTGATTCGCGAATACCGCTCCTTGAGGGCGTGGATGTCAGTCAACGCCTGCTTCAACGTCTCGTCGGTGCGGAACACCGCGGCGTTGTTGTCCATCGACTGCTGCAGCTCACTGCGGATGTCGACGACGCGCTCGTTGCCGCGCTCGGACAGGATGTCACCCACCCAGCCCACCACCATCTCGGCCGGGTCGGGCGGCATGTCGACGAAGTCGTGGCCAAGCGCGTAGTGGGCGGCGGCGATCCCGGCGCGCCGGCCGAACACGTTGATGTCCAGCAGTGAGTTGGTGCCCAGCCGGTTGGCGCCGTGGACGGAAACGCACGCGCACTCGCCGGCGGCGAACAGACCGGGCACGATGTTGGTGTTGTCGCGCAGCACCTGTCCGGTGACGGTGGTCGGGATGCCGCCCATCACGTAGTGACACGTCGGGTAGACCGGTACCAGTTCCTTGACCGGGTCCACACCCAGGTAGGTGCGGGCGAATTCGGTGATGTCGGGCAACTTGGCCTCGAGCACGTCCTCGCCGAGGTGGCGCACATCGATGTAGACGTAGTCCTTGAGCGGGCCGGCCCCGCGGCCCTCCAGCACCTCGAGAACCATTGAGCGCGCGACGATGTCACGCGGGGCCAGGTCGACGATGGTGGGAGCGTATCGCTCCATGAAGCGCTCGCCCTCGCCATTCAAAAGACGGCCGCCCTCGCCGCGTACGGCCTCGGAGATCAGGATGCCGAGCCCGGCCAGGCCGGTCGGGTGGAACTGGTGAAACTCCATGTCCTCCAAGGGAAGTCCCTTACGGAACACGATGCCGAGGCCGTCGCCGGTCAGTGTGTGGGCATTTGAGGTGGTCTTGTACATCCGCCCCGATCCGCCGGTGGCGAACACGATGGCCTTGGCGTGGAAGATATGGATGTCTCCGGTTGCGAGCTCATAGGCGATGACGCCGGTAGCAACAGGACCTGCCGGGGTACGGGTCAGCGCGATGTCCAGTGCGTAGAACTCATTGAAGAACTCCACGTCGTGCTTGACGCAGTTTTGGTAGAGCGTCTGCAGGATCATATGGCCGGTGCGGTCCGCGGCGTAACAGGCCCGGCGCACCGGGGCCTTGCCGTGGTCGCGGGTGTGCCCGCCGAACCGGCGTTGGTCGATACGTCCCTCGGGCGTCCGGTTGAACGGCATGCCCATTTTCTCCAGGTCGAGCACCGCGTCGATGGCCTCCCTGGCCATGATCTCGACCGCGTCCTGATCGGCGAGGTAGTCCCCGCCCTTGACGGTGTCGAAGGTGTGCCACTCCCAGTTGTCGTCCTCCACGTTTGCCAGCGCGGCGCACATGCCACCCTGGGCGGCGCCGGTGTGGCTGCGGGTCGGGTAGAGCTTGGTCAGCACGGCCGTTCGGACCCGGGGTCCGGACTCCACGGCCGCGCGCATGCCCGCGCCGCCGGCGCCGACGATGACGACGTCGTAGCGATGTTCGGAGATCAATGGTCGGTCCCTCCGGGAAGGCCTAGGAAATGTTCGCGTCGAAAGTGACCAGCACGTAGCTGCCCAACACCAACGTGAACCCGGTCGCCAACAGCAACACCGAATTGAGCCAGAACTTGGTGGTGTTCTTGCGCGAGTAGTCGCCGATGATGGTGCGCATGCCGTTGGCGCCGTGCAGCATGGCCAGCCACAGCAGGGCCATGTCCCAGATCTGCCAGAACGGCGAGGCCCATCGCTGGGCGACATAGTTGAAGTCGATGCGGTAAACACCGTCCTGCCACATCAGCATGACGAACAGATGGCCGAGCACGAGAAATACAAGGGCAACACCGGAGAATCTCATGAACAGCCAGGCGTACTTCTCGAAGTACGGAATTCCCCGCGGTCTGCGCGGAGCCCTGGGGTGGTCCAGGGCGGCCGGCCGATCGTGTTCCTTCTCCCGCACTGGTGCCACCCGGCCCTCGCGGTGGTGCGGCGTCCACGGCGCGGTCACAGGAATCGCTCCGACATGTGGATGCCGATGGTCACCAAAGCGGGAACCATGACCAGCAGCCAGATGACGGCGACGCCGACAAGCATCTTGCGCTGGTGTCGTGGGCCCTCCGACCAGAAGTCCACCAGGATCACCCGGATGCCGTTGAGGGCGTGGAACAGCACCGCGGCGATCAGGCCGACTTCCATCAGGCCGATGATCGGGGTCTTGTAGGTCTCGATGACTTCGTTGTAGGCCTGCGGGCTGACCCGCACCAGTGCGGTGTCGAGCACGTGTACGAAGAGGAAGAAGAAGACGGTTGCGCCGGTGATGCGGTGCAATACCCACGACCACATCCCCGGATCACCCTTGTAAAGGGTCCGCCGGCGCGGCCTGCCCCGCTTGACCGGCACTGCCGGTGCCGCCGTTGCCATCAGCGCCTCCAACGCCATCGGTAGCCGCCGGGAGTGACTGGATGCCAGCCTGGCGTGAATGACTACGGGTGGACTCTAATCCCATTTGCGGTGCCGAACGAACCGCTTTGGGCTCGGGCACACCGAGGAGTTGGACAACGACGAGGCCGCCCAATCGTTGCCAATCGGTTCACATTCGGAAACCGTGCCGGCACCTGACGGCGGAACAATGAGCGACATCGACGCACTGGCGGTGGGTCTGGTGGTGTGGCGGCCCGGGGCGGGCCGCCCAGTTCCCGTTGCGCCCGTTCAGGTGGCCGGGCGTCTGCGCATCCACCGCAAGCCCGCGGAACGGATCGGATCATGACTGCCTTGGACCTCGACCACATCCGCCATGCTCCGAAGGCACTGCTGCATGACCACCTCGACGGTGGACTGCGGCCCGCCACGGTGCTCGACATCGCAGCCAAGATCGGTTACGACGGGTTACCCGCGGCCGACGTCGACTCGCTGGCGCACTGGTTCAAGACTGCCGCGCACAGCGGATCGCTGGTGCGCTATCTGGAGCCCTTTGCGCATACCGTCGCGGTGATGCAGACACCCGAGTCATTGCACCGCGTCGCCTTCGAGTGTGTCGAAGACCTGGCTGCCGATTCCGTGGTGTACGCCGAGGTGCGGTTCGCACCGGAGCTCCACATCGACGGTGGCCTGTCGCTGGACGCAGTCGTCGACGCGGTGTTGGCCGGCTTCGTGGACGGTGAGAAGGCGGCCGCGGCCGACGGTAGATCGATCACCGTGCGCTGTCTGGTGACCGCAATGCGGCACGCGGCGCGCTCGCGGGAGATCGCCGAGCTGGCGATCCGCTTCCGCGACAAAGGCGTGGCGGGTTTTGACATCGCCGGCGCCGAAGCCGGGCATCCGCCGACCCGGCATCTCGATGCGTTCGAGTACATGCGGAACAACAACGCGCGCTTCACGATTCACGCCGGAGAGGCATTCGGACTGCCGTCCATCCACGAGGCGATAGCGTTCTGCGGGGCGGATCGGCTAGGCCATGGCGTGCGCCTCGTCGACGACATCGAAGAGCAGCCGGACGGCGGGTTCCAGCTGGGCCGGGTCGCGTCGATCGTGCGGGACAAGCGGATTCCGCTGGAGATGTGCCCGTCGTCGAACGTCCAGACCGGCGCCGCACCGTCGATCGCCGAGCACCCGTTCGAACTGCTGGCGCGGCTGCGGTTCCGGGTCACCGTCAACACCGACAACCGGCTGATGAGCGACACCACGATGAGCCAGGAGATGGTGCGGCTGGTCGAGGCGTTCGGCTACGGATGGAGTGACCTGGAGCGCTTCACCATCAATGCGATGAAGTCGGCCTTCCTCCCGTTCGACCAGCGGCTGGCGATCATCGACGACGTGATCAAGCCGCGCTATGCGGTGCTCATCGGGTGACGTTCGTCAGGGTTGTGCGACGCCCTGGC
>CAYLWH010000175.1:0-5020 GCA_964387245.1 uncultured Mycobacterium sp. | reverse complement strand
CCAATTCGATGTGGCCCATCCGCTCACGGCGCACCTTGGCGCGGGTCACCT
This sequence comes from uncultured Mycobacterium sp., assembly GCA_964387245.1. Taxonomy (GTDB): domain Bacteria; phylum Actinomycetota; class Actinomycetes; order Mycobacteriales; family Mycobacteriaceae; genus Mycobacterium. Next base: position 4,969 of record CAYLWH010000175.1, on the reverse strand, counting down.
CGACCCCGCAGCGCTCGCAGATGATGCCCTTGAAGCGGACACGCTTGTACTTGCCGCAGTAGCACTCCCAGTCGCGAGTCGGTCCGAAGATCTTCTCGCAGAACAGGCCGTCTTTCTCCGGCTTCAATGTGCGGTAGTTGATGGTCTCGGGCTTCTTGACCTCGCCGTAAGACCATGCGCGGATGTCTTCCGCGGTGGCCAGGCCGATTCGGAGCTCATCGAAGAAGTTGACGTCGAGCACGTAAACTTCCTTTCCCCAGTGCGGGTGTAGATCTGAATAAGGGCTATCGGGCGGTTCAGGCCAGGTCTTCGACAGACGCTGACTCGTTGCGGGACAAGTTGATTCCGAGGTTGGCAGCGGCACGCTCCAAGTCCTCGTCATCGCCGTCGCGCATCTCGATGGCAGCGCCGTCGCTGGACAGCACCTCGACGTTGAGGCACAGCGACTGCAGCTCCTTGAGAAGCACCTTGAAAGACTCCGGAATGCCCGGCTCGGGGATGTTCTCGCCCTTGACGATCGCCTCGTACACCTTGACGCGACCGACGGTGTCGTCGGACTTGATGGTCAGCAGCTCCTGCAGCGTGTAGGCGGCGCCGTAGGCCTGCATGGCCCAGCACTCCATCTCGCCGAACCGCTGCCCACCGAACTGCGCCTTACCGCCCAGCGGCTGCTGGGTGATCATCGAGTACGGGCCGGTGGACCGCGCGTGGATCTTGTCGTCCACGAGGTGGTGCAGCTTGAGGATGTACATGTAGCCGACCGTCACCGGGTACGGGAACGGCTCGCCACTGCGACCGTCGTAGAGCTTCGCCTTGCCATCGCTGTCGACCATGACCTCGCCGTCGCGGTTCGGCAGTGTCGAAGCCAAGAGCCCTTGCAGCTCTTCTTCGCGTGCCCCGTCGAACACCGGGGTGGACACGATGCTGTTGGGATCGGCCGAGAGCAACGCCTCGGGCAAGTTGGCGGCCCACTCCGGGACGCCGCCGGCGACGTCGATGTTCCAGCCGGCTTTGGCCACCCACCCGAGGTGAGTCTCCAAGATCTGGCCGATGTTCATCCGTCGCGGCACGCCATGGGTGTTGAGGATGATGTCGACAGGGGTTCCGTCCGGCAGGAACGGCATGTCTTCGACCGGCAGGATCTTTCCGATGACGCCCTTGTTGCCGTGGCGGCCGGCCAGTTTGTCGCCGTCGGAGATCTTGCGCTTCTGCGCGACGTAGACGCGGACCAGTTCGTTGACACCGGCGGGCAGTTCGTCGTCGTCCTCACGGCTGAACACCCGGATGCCGATGACCTTGCCCGACTCGCCGTGCGGCACCTTCAGCGAGGTATCGCGGACCTCACGGGCCTTTTCGCCGAAGATGGCGCGCAGCAGCCGCTCCTCGGGGGTCAGCTCGGTCTCGCCCTTCGGGGTGACCTTGCCGACCAGGATGTCGCCGTCGCGGACCTCGGCGCCGATGCGGACGATTCCGCGCTCGTCGAGATCGGCGAGCACCTCGTCGGAGACGTTGGGGATGTCCCGGGTGATCTCCTCGGCGCCCAGCTTGGTGTCGCGGGCGTCGATCTCGTGTTCCTCGATGTGGATCGAGGTCAACACGTCCTCTTCCACGAGCCGCTGGCTCAGGATGATGGCGTCCTCGTAGTTGTGACCCTCCCAGGGCATGATCGCCACCAGCAGGTTCTTGCCGAGCGCCATCTCACCGTTGTCGGTGCAGGGGCCGTCGGCGACGACCTGACCGGCCTCGACCCGCTGGCCCGCGTTGACGATGGGGCGCTGGTTGGCGCACGTGCCGTGGTTGGACCGCGCGAACTTGCGCATGCGGTAGGTCTGCCGGGTCCCGTCGTCGGCCATCACTGTGACGTAGTCGGCGCTGACTTCCTCGATGATGCCCGCCTTGCCGGCGACGACGACGTCGCCGGCATCGATCGCGGCACGCAACTCCATGCCGGTGCCCACCAGCGGCGCTTCGCTGCGCACCAGCGGAACGGCCTGCCGCTGCATGTTGGCACCCATGAGGGCGCGGTTGGCGTCGTCGTGTTCAAGGAACGGGATCATGGCGGTGGCCACCGACACCATCTGCCGGGGCGAGACGTCCATGTAGTCGACCTCGGACGACGACACGTTCTCGACCTCGCCGCCCTTGCGGCGGACCAGCACGCGGTCTTCAGCGAAAACCTGAGCACCGGCTCCGTTGTCCTTTACCGGCGAGTTGGCCTGCGCGACGACGTGGCGGTCCTCCTCGTCGGCGGTCAGGTATTGGATCTCATCGGTCACCACGCCGTCGACGACCTTGCGATACGGCGTTTCGATGAACCCGAACGGGTTCACCCTGGCATACACCGACAGCGAACCGATCAGGCCGATGTTCGGGCCTTCCGGAGTCTCGATCGGACACATTCGGCCGTAGTGGCTGGAGTGCACGTCGCGGACCTCCAGTCCGGCACGCTCACGGGACAGACCGCCGGGGCCAAGCGCGGACAGGCGCCGCTTGTGGGTCAAACCCGACAGCGGATTGTTCTGGTCCATGAACTGCGACAGCTGGCTGGTGCCGAAGAACTCCTTGATCGCCGCCACGACCGGGCGGATGTTGATCAGGGTCTGCGGCGTGATGGCCTCGACATCCTGGGTTGTCATGCGCTCGCGGACGACGCGCTCCATGCGGGACAGACCGACCCGGATCTGGTTCTGGATCAGTTCGCCGACTGTGCGCAGCCGCCGGTTGCCGAAGTGGTCGATGTCGTCGACCTCCACGGACACCTCGACCCCGCCGGGAGCGGTCATCACCGCCGGCTGGCCGTCCTGGGAAGCATCGTGCAGGCGGACGAGGTACTCGATCGTCGCGGCGATATCCTCGGGCGTCAGCGTGGCGGCCGACCGCTCGGCCGGGTTCTTCGCGTTAAGGCCGAGCTTCTTGTTGACCTTGTAGCGGCCGACGCGGGCCAAGTCGTAACGCTTGTCCTTGAAGAAAAGGTTCTCCAGCAGGTTCTGCGCGGATTCCTTGGTAGGCGGCTCGCCCGGACGCAGCTTCCGGTAGATCTCCAGCAGCGCCTCGTCGGTGTTGGCGGTCGGGTCCTTCTCCAGCGTACCCATCATGATGTCGGAGAACCCGTAACGCTCGCGGATCTCTTCGTTGGTCCATCCCAGCGCCTTGAGCAGCACGGTGACGGGCTGACGGCGCTTGCGGTCGATGCGCACGCCGACGGTGTCGCGCTTGTCGACGTCAAACTCCAGCCAGGCACCCCGGCCAGGGATCACCTTGACGCTGTGCAGCGTCTTTTCGGTCGACTTGTCGATGCTCTCGTCGAAGTACACGCCCGGCGAGCGGACCAACTGGCTGACGACGACGCGCTCGGTGCCGTTGATGATGAAGGTGCCCTTTTCGGTCATCATCGGGAAGTCACCCATGAAGACGGTCTGGCTCTTGATCTCACCGGTGTTGTTGTTGATGAACTCGGCCGTGACGAACAGCGGGGCCGCGTACGTCATGTCCTTGTCTTTGCATTCGTCCACCGGGGCTTTGACTTCGTCGAAGCGCGGGTCGGAGAAGCTCAGCGACATCGAGTCGGAGAAGTCCGCGATCGGCGAGAGCTCTCCGAGAACCTCCTCGAGCCCGCCCACCGGGTGGAGGTCCCCACGCTGAGTCGCCTTCTGCCGCCACCGATCGGATCCGATGAGCCACTCGAACGACTCGATCTGAACGTCGAGCAGGCCGGGGACTTCCAGGGGTTCGCGAAGCTTGGCGAAAGAAATGCGGTTGGGTGCTCCAGGCACGGAGTTCGATGTATTAGCTGCGTCTATCTGGCGGGAGACTGCCAAGATGCGTCCTTCCAGCACCTCAGGCGACCACGGGTGCCGGCAACTGGCGCCGCACTTGTGTCGCTCACTCTGCGATCGGGTTCGGCTGGCTGACAACCGCCCGTCACGGCACCACAGGACGCACCGCGCAACAAGGTCCCTGAGCGAAGCTCAGGCTGGGACCAAGGCGTCGTGCGCGGGTGGGAACAGTAAGGTGGGCAGGAGGCAGCCAGCGCAACGTCCAACGATAGCGCAGGACTTTACATTCCTCAAATGCCGCGCGGATATTACATGCACGGGCCGACAAGGCGCTGGCTGGCGACTTCTTCTACCCAATCGAACATGCTGCCATCAGATTGACGCGTTCCGGTCCTTCCGTCAAGGGTTCACACGCTATTTCTGCTGAACAATCCACCAAAAGTTGACAAAAGCGCCCTCTGGGCGCGACAAATTCGAACTCCCGCAGATGGCCGACTACCCCGTGCCGGCGAGCGACATTCCGCTACGAAACCACTGTTCGCCTATGGCGAACACGAGCCGACCGACGCGGGCTCAGCCCACGGTCGGCGTGCACACGACGATCAGAACCCACCCGATGACGCGCGCACGAGCACCCTCATGCAGGAGCAGGTCGTCACTTTAGTCGCGACGAGTCGCCCGGGACGTCCAAGCCGTCTGCGGCAGCCATCGGCCCCGCAGACATCCGCCTCAGGAGCCGGCTGTCTCGTACGCCTGCGGCTGCTGGTAGCCCGGTCCCGTTTTGGCGAGGTCATCACGGATGGCCTGCTGCGCCTTCGGCGGCAGGGTGTGCAGAACCTCCATGACACGTGCCCGGCGGCGTACCTCGCCCTGTCGCTCGGGCATGCCCGGCGTCACGGTCAGCTGCGGCGGAACACCTTCGATTTCCTCGACGCCGCCGCCCTGCGCGCCCATCTTCAACAGGGCCGCCTCTTCGGCTATCTGCGCATCGTCCTTCTCTTCGGACATGCCGATGGGGCCGATGCGGCGGCCGTTGAGGAACTGCTTGACGACGGGCTCGTCGCTGGTCAGCAGCACTTCCCTGGGGCCGAACATGACCAAGTGCTTGCGGAAGAGCATGCCCATGTTGTCCGGCACGGTGCGGGCGATGTTGATGTTGTGCGTCACGATGAGGATCGTGCAGTCGATCTGGG
>CAYLWH010000174.1:0-5055 GCA_964387245.1 uncultured Mycobacterium sp. | reverse complement strand
GCTGCTCGCCTGGATATCCCGGAAATGTTGCCGGTTGGCGTCGCGTCAGAGGCCGGGTTACAGGCCAACACCATCGTGGCGGCCCGGGCGATCAGCGCGAGGTTTCCCGAGATCGCCGACATCGCCGGGGTACGGCCGGACTCGAAGCCGTGGCATCCGAGCGGTCTGGCGATCGACGTGATGATTCCCAATCCCAACAGCGCCGAGGGCATCGCGCTCGGAAACGAGATTCTCGCGTTCATGCTGGGTAACGCGGCCCGATTCGGGTTACAGGATGCGATCTGGCGCGGCACGTACCACACGCCAGGCGGTCCAAGGGGATCGGGCTACGGCCACTACGACCACCTGCACATCACTACGACACCACGTCGCTGACCGCCGAGTCGGCAAGCCTGCCCCAAACATCGGTGTCTCGGGCAGCAGCGGTGCTGTCGACTGGCGCCGGACCTCCCATCAGCAACGCGGTGCACCGCCATCCCGAAGAATCGCCGGTCGGAAAGAACGTACACCGAGATATCGTCCGATATCATCGTGGGGGTGAGTGACGTATTGATCCGTGACGTACCAGACGACGTGCTCGCCGGGCTCGATGCGCGCGCGGCGGAGTTGGGGTTGTCGCGAGTCGAGTACATTCGGCGCCGCCTTGCCCAGGATGCCCGCACGCCGCATGTTCCGGTCACTGGTGACGACCTCCACCGCCTCGGACAGGTAGTCGCCGGCCTCGCTGACGAGAAGTTGATGCGCGGGGCATGGGATTGACCGGACAGGAGTGGTTGATCGACAAGTCCGCCCTTGTGCGACTTGCAGACAGCCCCGATCGGGACGTCTGGGCCAACCGAATCGAGCGCGGACTGGTCCACATCAGCAACGTGACACGGCTGGAAGTCGGCTATTCCGCCCAATCCGGTGATATCGCGCGCCGTGAGTTCCGCCAGTCACCGCTGGCGGCGATGCCAGTCGAGTATTTGACACCGAAGATTGAGAACCGCGCGTTGGAAGTCCAGATTCTTCTGGCCGATCGGGGTCAGCACCGCGGTCCATCAATTCCCGACCTCATCATCGCGGCCGCCGCCGAGCTGTCGGGGTTGGCCATCTTGCACGTCGACAAAGACTTCGACACCATCGCCGCCATCACCGGACAAGCCACAACCCGCCTGGCCTACACCAGCACCGGCTAAACCGAACAGCGTCCCATGGCTGTGCGGCCTCCGCCACGGTCATGGACTAACGGTGTGCTGCTTCCCGAAATCCGTTGTACGCGTTGGCCAGTGGTGAACGCGTGCATTCGAATGATCTCAATAGGCCGCACTCGGGCCGGTAGTGGGCCGTCCGACTACGGAGCACCCGCTCCGGTGGCAGCGCGGGCATAGACGTCCTGACAGGCGTCTGCCATTTGCATCCGCCCCGGCGGTCCTGACCGAGCGGATGGGCCCCAGACGGCAGCCTCCCTGTGTCAAGTGCCGGCACTGAGCGGTGATGAAGAAGCCAACTCCCTCGCTTGGAAGAGGTAGCTGAATGTGCCCGACTCCCTGGGATTATTTGAAGGGCCGTGTTGACGTGCGGGTAGGACAGCGGCAACGGCTCCCGAAGACGTTCGCGCCTGGCCGCCCGACGCCCGGCGGGTTGAGTGAGGCGTCGCGCAGGACAAGTACGAGTAGACCTGCAAGGTTTCTCACTCAACGTCGGTTGGTCCACTGAGGAGCGGATACCGTGGCAGCTGCGCCGTACTGGTCGGCATGGGAGTGAATTCCGTCCCAGTTCGCGTAGGCAACGACGCAGTGTTACATGTAATCGGATCTACATGGCAAACCGTGACGTCAGCAAGCGAGTCGCAGACCACCGCGAGCGGCTGAGGGAGCAGGGACTGCGCCCCATCCAGATCTGGGTACCCGACACCCGCTCACCGGAATTCGCCCGAGAGGCCCATCGCCAATCGCTGCTGGCAGGTGCCAGCAGCAGCGAGACCGACGACCAGGCCTTCGTCGACGCCATTTCGATACTCAACGACGTGGACTTCGACACCCGGTGAAGCGCGGAGAGTTGTGGACCGCCTCGGCCGGCCAAGGCTACGCAGGCAAGCCCCGACCGGTTCTGATCGTCCAAGACGACCGATTCGACGCAACAGAGTCCGTCACGTTCTGCCCACTGACCACAACCGCCATCGACATTCCGCTCTTGCGAATACCGTTGCAGCCCAACCACGCCAACGGTCTAGCAGCACCCACCAGCATCATGATCGACAAGATCACCACCGCGCACAGATCCAAGATCGGCCAACGCATCGGCAAGGTGTCGACAACCGAGATGCTGCAAGTGGAGCGAGGACTATTAGTGTTCGTCGGCATGACGCGATGACGAAACCGAAGGTGGTTCGTCGGTCCAACGGCCAACACGCTGAACCCGATGCGACGCTCACCGACTTCGCCGCCGGCGTCGAGGCTACGTTGTCGACGTCACACCGTGACTTCTCAGTGGGGTGACACGTACCGCGCCCCGCGTCTTTCCCCTTCCAGTTTCAAGCGGTTGTCATCGACGAGACGCTTCAAGGTTGCCCGAGCTTCGGTGGGCGTCGTCTGACAGAGCTGAGCGGCCTGGCCGCGGTTGATCGACCCATAGGCAGCGACGTAGTCGAGGATCATGCGCTCCTGTTGCAGCGGGTCAACCCCTTTGACGCGGACGTATGCGTTCCGGTCCTGCGCCAAGTCGTAGAACCGCGCGGTGAGGTGAAACTTCCGACTGCGCCCTGCCCCGCGGGCCTCGAGTATCCCCAGCTCGACCAGCCGGCCGAGAATGCTTTTCGTGGTCGAGGGGATCAGGTTGAGCGCCTCTGCGACCTCTGGACTCGTTGCTGATCCAGAGCCCTTCACTTCGTGGACGGTGCGCAGTTCGTCCAAGCTCAGCGGATGTTGATGCTCGTCCTCCCACGTCAACAGGAATCGCACCAGGTCCAAGTCGGCGTTTCCCAAAGGCACGGTGACGACGACGGAATCGGCGGTGCTGCGGGAATAGTCAGGTGTGTCACGGCCGGCTCGCAGCTGCTGCTCGAACATGTCGTTGACGCCTTTACCGCGACGTTCGACGAGGCCCGCACGTTTGAACGCTGCAGCGAGGATCGGGCTGCGTGGACGGGACTGGTCAAGGATGTTCGCAATAGTGACTCCAGGGGGGAAGCCACCCGGATTCGAGACGACGAACTCGCTGCCGGTGATCTGCACGGCGGTGGGCCCCAGTGCCGCGTAGTCGCGGTGCACGAGCGCATTGGCCAGCGCTTCGCGGCGAGTCACCGAGGGGATCAGGGGTACCTCGACGCGATGTAAGCCGGCCAGGAACTCAGTTGCTGTGTTGCGGTCATCGATGAGTCGGCGGAGTTCCGCTGCAGCGCCTAGCAGCGGAGCCACGATGCGGACGTTGGTTTGGTTGTCACCGGAACGAAGATCCTGAAAGAGAAACTCCGCATTGGGAACCCAACGACGCAGGGCGTCTTCAGTTCCGAAGAGCAGAACTGCGCCGAGGCTGATCGGATCATTGAGCGGGACGAGCCCGAGCGCGCGGAGCACGTCGGGATCTGAGAGACCGCCGAGGTTGTCGCCGGCCTCGTTGCACAGATTCCGAAACCGGTTGAACTCTTGTGGATCGAGGTCGTCAAGGATCGCGCCGCGAGCCGCCGCTGCCGCGAAGTCCTGGCCGCGCATGACCATCCCCATGCTGACGATCTCGTGTGCTGTCATTGGTACGCATGCGGGCTCTCCCTTGGCGTTGATGACGCGCTTGGTGAATAGGCCAAGTTTGGTGCCGACGGGGCCGGGATCTGCTCGCGGTACGTCGATCCGGATGACCTCACGATCATCGATCTTGTCCAGCGACACATCTACGGGGAGAGCAGGCTCGGTATTGGCCTGGATGTATGCGGCAACCCGGTCCGGATCGGTCACGAGACCGTGTCGCGGCTTGGCACCGAGGACTGTCCCGTCGTCCTCGACGCCGACGAGGAGAATTCCGCCGTCACCATTGGCAAGGCAGGCCACAGCCTTCGTGAGGTCTTTGTCGTTGATCTCCGACTTGAACTCGGTTGTCAGGCTTTCGCCGGCGTTGATGATGGCGCGCGTGCCCACACCATAATTATGCATACTTATGAAACTATACGAAGAAGTGCAGCACGGAGTCATAACTTTTGATAGTTATGACGGCCGGGTTCCCACTGATCGTGTCAGTCCCGCCGTATATACAGTTCGGTTCAGTTCTGGATGACAACGAGGGGCGCACCGTGATCACCGGCGAGTTGAAGAGCAAGGTCGACCGGGTCTGGGACGCGTTCTGGTCCGGCGGCATCGCCAACCCGCTGGAAGTCATCGAGCAGATCACCTACCTGCTGTTCATCCGGCGCCTGGACGATCTGGACACGCTCGCCGAGAAGAAGGCCCGAGTCACCGGCAAATCCGAGGGGCTGCGGTTCGGACCCGATCAGCAGGAGCTGCGGTGGTCGCGGTTCAAGAACGAGGAACCCGCGGTGATGTTCGCGACCGTGGGGGAGAAGGTGTTCCCGTTCCTGCGGAGTCTCGGCGGGGACGGCTCGACGTACTCCGAGCACATGAAGGACGCCCGGTTCACCATCCCGACGCCGCAGCTGCTGTCCCGGGTGGTCGACCTGCTCGACGAGATCCCGATGGCCGACCGTGACACCAACGGCGACCTCTACGAGTACCTGCTGTCGAAGATCGCCAGCGCCGGAGTCAATGGCCAGTTTCGCACCCCGCGTCACATCATCAAGCTGATGGTGGACATGACCGCTCCGCAGCCGGCCGACGAGATCTGCGATCCGGCGTGCGGCACCGCGGGGTTCCTGGTGGCCGCATCTGAATACGTCCGTGAGCAGCACCCGTCCGTGCTGACCGATGCCGCACAGCGAAAGCACTTCCACGCCAGCATGTTCCACGGCTATGACTTCGACTCGACCATGCTGCGCATCGGCAGCATGAACATGTTGATGCACGGTGTCGAAACCCCCGACATCCGCTACCGCGACTCGCTGTCGGAGGGCGCGAGCGAGGACGCCGA
>CAYLWH010000173.1:0-5134 GCA_964387245.1 uncultured Mycobacterium sp. | reverse complement strand
CTAGTTGAGTTCCGACGAACGCCCATGGCTGGTCCGCGCGGGGCGGAGACTCGTGACATGCGGAACCGCCTTGCGCGTCGATCGCGATGGCTGATCTGCGCCGTGCTGGTGGCAGTGCTGACGGCGTGCTCGGGGTCCCGGCTGCGCCTTCCCGACCACACCGTCGCGCCGGCGCAAAAGCGGCCGGTCATCGCCTTCATCACACATCAGCGGCCGGGCGATGCGTTCTGGGACGTGGTCCGGCGCGGCGCACAGGATGCGGCCGAACGGGACGGCATCGAACTGCGTTACGAGCACGACGAAGAGGCCCGGCGGCAGGCCGGCTTGATCGGCGCGGCGTCCGACGACGGGGTTGCAGGCATTGCCGTCAGTCTGGCCGACCCGCCCGCGCTGGAGCAGGCGGTGCAAGCCGCGGTCCATGCCGGTATCCCGGTGGTCGCGATCAACACCGGCGTCGACGCGTGGCGGGCGATGGGTGTGCTCGCGTATTTCGGGCAGGACGACGCCGTCGCCGGCAGGGCGGTCGGTGAGCGGCTGTCCCTCGAGCGGGCCGCCAACGCCCTGTGCGTGATCCACCAGCGCAACCACATCGGACTGCAGGCCCGCTGCGCCGCCGCGGCGGCCGGGTTCACCGGCCGGATGACCGAGCTGCAAGTCGACGGAGCCGATCCGTCGGCCGTGCAGGCGTCGATCGTGGCGATGCTGCAGCAGGATCGCAGCATCGACCGGGTCGTCACGCTGGGCGCAGCCTACGCACTGCTGGCCTCCCGCGCCGTGGGCACCGCAAACAGCTACGCCCGGGTCGCCACCTTCGATACGAATCCGGCTGTGCTGGAGGCGATTGCGCGTGGCACCGTGGAGTGGGCCGTTGACCAGCAGCCGTACCTACAGGGCTACCTCGCGGTGGACTCGCTGTGGTTGCGGCTGTCCAACGGCAACGTCATAGGTGGCGGCCGTCCGACGCTGACCGGTCCGTCGTTCATCGACGACTCGAATGTCGACGTCGTCATCGATCATGCGCGGGCCGGCACGCGCTGACCACCGCTCAGATGTGCCCTTGTTGTACACGTTTCGCGAGAAACCCCGCAAACAAGTCACTTCTCGGCATAAGACACGGGTACCACCACCGTGGGGGTGTTGTAGCCCTGCACCCGGACCCAGTTGGCCTGGGCGTCGGGTCGCAGCAGTGTGGCGCGCAGTTCGACTGACTCCCCCGGGAACACTGTCACGTAGTTGTCGGTGTACTCGATCGGCAGAATCTCGTCACCGTTCTGGTCGGAGAGCACCTCGGCGCGTTCGAAGAACGCCACCCGAGGGGTGTCGTTGGACAACCGCACGGCGACAGTTGCGGAGCCGTCGGATGTGCTGACGCGCGCAGCGCTGACCGCCAGCGGTACCCGCGGCATGCTGTTCAGGGCCGTCATGTCGGCCCAGCTGTCCTGCTTGAGGGTGAAGGGGGTGTCGTTGCGGGGCGGCCCGACGTCGTCGCGCCGCTGCGACTGCCAGTAGACATTGTCGGCCACCACGGTGCCCGCGGAGTCCACCAGTTCGCACCGCACGAAGAACACCGTGGAGGACTGCGGCATCCGCGGCAACTCCATCACCCGGGTCGTGCCGTTGCTGGCGATGCTGACCCGATCGGAGGTGCGGTCGTGGCGCAGCCGGCCGGACAGGTCGTACACCCGCACCCGCACCCGCAGGTCGTCCTGGTCGTCGGCGGACTGGTTCACCACGGTGATGTCGGCCGTGCTGTGGTCACCGGTGGCGTAGGAGTCGAAGACCACCGACAGTGGCTGCAGACCCTTCTTCGCGCCGTAGTAGGCGCCGCCGGGCCGCAGGTAGTAGTCGAACAGGTTGCCGAAGAACGACGGCCAATGGTTGTTGAGCATCCAGTAGATGGTCATCTTGTGGGTGTCCCATCCGCCGGCGGCGAACGCCTCGAACTGGGCGCGGGTCGACTCATAGTGTGCGAGTTGGGCTTTGCGTGCGAACTCCTCGGCGCCCTTCGACGAACCGTACCGTCGTGCCACGGCGGTCCTGATGCTGTCGAGCTTCTCGTTGTTGCGGTCGGACCCGGCGTGGAAATACCAGGAGTCGTTGATGGGCCACAGCTTGTCGGCCGGGATGAAGGATCTCAGGCTCGCGAACGGTGGGATGTGTTCGTTGTCGCCCTGCTCCGCCGATGCGCCCCGGGCCGCACCGTAACGCCCGGAGAACCAGTAGCTCGGCGGTCGCCAGCTGTACGGGCCGGCCATCTGGATGCCGTCCCACATCGGTTCGCCGTCGTCGCCGCGATTGACCGAGGAGACGGTATCGACGGTGGCGTTCTGCCAGTGCCGTTCGGAGAGGATGTCGTGGTACCAGCCCAGCACCTCCGGCGGGGGCCGGCCGTCGCTGGCGTTGGCCCACACGAACGCCGCCGGGTGCGAGCGCAACGCTTCGATTTGGGAGCGCATGCTGTCCCTGGCGACGCGACGGTCCTCGTCGTCCCACTGTGCCCACTTCTCCCACTGGTTGCAGCACATCCAGCCGTACATCACCGGGATGCCGAGTTCGTCGGCCGTCTCGATCAGGTGGTCTCCCGGGAACTTGCCCTCCAGCCGAATCATGTTCAGCCCCAGGTCCTTGACATAGCGCAGGATCGCGGTCTCGCGATCAGGGTCGTGAGCGAACAGCAGGTCCGGGGTGTATGTCGCACCGCGCACCAGAAAATCACGGCCGTTGACCGACAGGTAGAAGTTGCCACCGCGGCCCATCTCGGGGTGCGTTTCGTCATCGTCGCGGAACTGCTGCACGGTGCGGACGCCGAACCGCTGCCGTTTCGCGTCGACGACGCGGTTGTACTGGCGGAATTCCAGGGCCAGGTCGTAGAGGTCGGGTGCGCCCAGGGTGTATGGCCACCACAGGTCGGGGTGTGCCAGGGTGAGTGCTTCGAACGCCTTGGGCGCGAAAGTCACCTCTCGCCGCTCACCCGGGCCCAGGGTGACCGATTGCTCGACGCGGACATCGGGTTTGTCGGGACGACTGATGGTGGCGCGGAGCACGCCGCGGACCGTGCGTTGCGACTCGTTGCGCGCGTCGGCGAAGATCGTCAGGGCGGCGGAATCGGTTCGGGGCAGCGGAAGTTCGGTGTTGACGGTGGCGGGCCCCAGCGACACGTCGCCGTTCAGTTTGAGATAGACCGGTTTCCAGATACCGGCGTTTCGGTCCGGCAAGAAGGAGGTGCCACGGGTCAGGCCGGCGGCATGTGACTGATATCCGATGTGGCGCGAGTTGATCCAGTCCCACCAACTGTCGGCGAGTTCCACCCCGTCGACGTCCTGCAACGCCTGCTCGGGAGTTACCTTGACCGCCAAAGTATTCGGGACGCCAACCCGGATCCACGGCGTGACATCGAGATCGTGTGCGGTGTACATGCCGACGATGTGCTTGTTGTCTGCGAGCAGTCGGCCGTTGAACCAGATCTCGGCGCGGTAGTTGATTCCGGGGAACTGCAGTGTGTAGGTGGAATGCCCGGCCGGTGCGGCGAACGTCGTGCGGTACCACCAGTCCTGACGGTAGAGATCCCGTGGAACGTTGTCGCGCAGGTTGGTGCCGACATAGAGATCGGGATACACCCCGTTGTCCTGCAGCGCCTGCAGAACGGTCGAGGGCATCCGGTGGACGTCGTGCCAACCCGTGGTGTCGAAGTCGGATCGGGAGACATCGTCACCGGGCGCCGCGACATCCCGCGCAGCGGCCAACCGCCAACCCTGCGCCAGTTCAACGATGGCGGGGGCGACCGGTGTCCGCGCGAAGGACGGGAAGTCGCCGGCGCCGATCGCCAGCACCACGACCAGCAGTACGCCGACTAGCAGTGGGGTCAGTCCTCGGCGCGCCACGCCGATACATTACGAGATACGCGGGGCGGTGACAGCCTGGGATGCGCGGAGCACTAAACTAGAACACGTTCCATTTTTCGCTCTCTGACATCTTTGGCTAGGAGCATCATGCACACTCGGCTCTGCGACCGGTTGGGGATCGAGTTCCCGATCTTCGCCTTCACGCATTGCCGTGACGTCGCGGTCGCCGTGAGCAGGGCGGGTGGCTTCGGCGTCCTCGGCGCCGTGGGGTTCACACCCGATCAGCTCGAGACGGAGCTGAACTAGATCGACGAGCACATCGGCGATCACCCGTACGGCGTCGACATCGTCATCCCCAGCAAGTACGAGGGCGTGGACGCCGACATGTCCGCCGACGAACTGACCAAGACCCTGCAGGCAATGGTGCCCCAGGAGCATCTCGACTTCGCCCGCAAGATCCTGTCCGACCACGGTGTGCCGGTCGAGCACAGCGGCGAGGACACGCTGCAACCGCTCGGATGGACGGAGACGACGGCAACCCCCCAGGTGGAGGTCGCGTTGCGACACCCCAAGGTCACGATGATCGCCAACGCGCTGGGCACTCCCCCCGTCGACATGATCAAGCACATCCACGACGAGGGTCGCGTGGTGGCGGCGCTGTGCGGGTCGCCCCACCAGGCCCGCAAGCACGCCGACGCGGGCGTGGACATCATCATCGCCCAGGGCGGCGAGGCCGGCGGCCATTGCGGCGATGTCGGCTCGATCGTGCTGTGGCCACAGGTGGTCAAGGAGGTGGCGCCGGTGCCGGTGCTGGCCGCAGGCGGTATCGGCAGCGGCCAGCAGATCGCCGCGGCACTGGCGCTCGGTACCCAGGGTGCCTGGACGGGATCGCAGTGGCTGATGGTAGAGGAGGCCGAGAACACCGCGGTCCAGCAGGCCGCCTACGCGAGGGCGTCCAGCCGGGACACCGTGCGCAGCCGATCGTTCACCGGTAAGCCCGCGCGAATGCTGCGCAACGACTGGACCGAGGCGTGGGAGAAGCCGGAGAACCCCGAGCCGCTCGGTATGCCGCTGCAGTACATGGTGTCCGGGCTGGCCGTGGCGGCCACCCGCAAGTACCCAGACGAGAGCGTCGAGGTGGCATTCAACCCGGTCGGCCAGGTCGTCGGTCAGCTCACCAAGGTCGAGAAGACGTCAGCGGTCATCGAGCGGTGGGTGCAGGAGTACCTGGAGGCGACGTCGGCGCTCAATGCGTTCAACGAGGCTGCCGGCGCCTGAGTCGACATCACTAG
>CAYLWH010000172.1:0-5158 GCA_964387245.1 uncultured Mycobacterium sp. | reverse complement strand
GAGCCGCAACCGTCCGACCGGCTCAAGGGCGGGCGGTTGCTCGGCCCGATGGAGAGGATGCTGATCGTCGGCCTCGGCCTGGGCGGACAGCCGGCGATGGCGTCGGCGGTGGTCGCCGACAAGAGCGTCATCCGCTTTCCCGAGATCAGCGCGCGGCGAAAGGAAGGTTCGGGATCCGGGATCGACGAGTTGACCGAATACTGCCTGGTAGGCAGCTTCGCGAGCTGGTTGATCGCGATGGCCGGCCTTGCGCTGGCGCTGTAGGACTCCGCCGATTCACCGCCGCGGGCATTGGGCCTAGACTCGTCGCGGACAATCATCCGCTACGTGGGGAACATCGAATGAAAACAAACGCCGCGATCCTCTGGGAATACGGAGGCAACTGGACCGTCGAAGAAATCGACCTGGACCCGCCGCAGGACGGCGAGGTGCTGGTTTCGTGGGAGGCCACCGGTCTGTGCCACTCCGACGAACACATCCGCACGGGCGACCTGCCCGCGCCGCTACCGGTCATCGGCGGCCATGAAGGCGCCGGAATCGTGCAGGAGGTCGGCCCGGGTGTGCAGGGCCTCAAGCCGGGCGACCACGTGGTGGCGTCATTCCTGCCGGCGTGCGGCCGCTGCCGGTTCTGCTCCACCGGGCACCAGAACCTCTGTGACCTCGGTGCGCTGATCATGGCCGGCACCCAACCCGACGGCACCTACCGCCGTCACATCGGCGACACGAACATCGGCGTGATGGCATTCGTGGGCACCTTCTCGCAGTACGGCACGGTGCCCGAGGCGTCGATCGTCAAGATCGACGACGACATGCCACTGTCGCGGGCCTGTCTGCTGGGGTGCGGCGTCACCACCGGGTGGGGTTCGGCGGTCAACACCGCCGACGTCGCGCCCGGCGACACCGTGGTGGTGATCGGCTGCGGCGGCATCGGCAGCGGTGCCATCCAGGGGGCGCGGCTGGCCGGCGCGGAGAAGATCGTCGTCGTCGACCCCGTAGCAGCCAAGCGAGCCAAGGCTGTTCAATTCGGCGCCACGCACTTCGTCACCTCGATGCCGGAGGCCACGGCGCTGGTGGCCGATCTGACGCGCGGCGTGATGGCGGATTCGGCGATCCTGACGGTCGGGCTGCTCGAGGGCTCGATGCTCGAAGAAGCGGCCAACATCATCCGCAAGGGTGGCGCTGTGGTGATGACCGCGCTGGCGTCGATGGCCGACACCGCGCCGACGCTGTCGATGATGATGTTCACGCTGTTCCAGAAGCGACTGCTGGGCAGCCTCTACGGCGAGGCCAATCCGCGCGCCGACATCCCGCGACTGCTGAGCCTGTACCGGGAGGGCAAGCTGCTGCTCGACGAGACCGTCACCCACGAGTACAAGCTGGCCGAGGTCAACGAGGGCTACGAGGACATGCGGGCGGGTCGCAACATCCGCGGGGTCGTGCTGCACGATCACTGAGTAAAGTGCGCCCGCCCCTGGTCGCGAGCGTGCGCATCCCCGGTAGAAGCACCGGCGTGTCGGCCGGGGACGCGCACGCTCGCGGTACTGACTAGAGGCCAACTAGCCATTGCGCCTGCCGACCGCGGTGTGCACCGCCTCGACGACGTACGCCTCAGCCACCGGGTGTCTTTTCTGATTTCGTGATGCCGCCGAGAACGATCGCGAGGTACTGGGCGCCCACCTGCTGGGCGGTCAGCGGCCCGCCAGGTCGATACCAGCGCACCGACACCCAGGTGGTGTCGCGGATGAACCGGTACACCAAATCCACGTCGAGTTCGGGCCGGAAGTACCCCTGCTCGACGCCCTGGTTGAGGACGTCGAGCCACATCTTGCGCTGTTCGCGGTTACGCGCCTGGACGTAGCCGAACCGGGGTTGCGCGGACAGTCGCTTGGCCTCGTCCTGGTAGATGACGACCTGGGCGTGCCGGGTCTCGATCGCCTCGAACGACGCCATGAACAGGCCCTTGAGCCGCTCCAGCGGGTTGGGTTCGGTGTCGATGATCTCCCGGTACCGCGCGAACAGCCAGTCCAGAAAATCCCGCAACACCTCGTCGACCATCTGTTCCTTGGACGAGAAATGGTGGTACAGGCTGCCGGAGAGGATGCCGGCCGCGTCGGCGATATCGCGCACCGTGGTGGCGCGTATGCCCCGCTCGGCCATCATCGCCGCCGCCAGTCCCAGCAGTTCGTCGCGTCGGTTCATCTGCGCCACTCCTCCTCGTCGCTGCGCTCCGCATCGTCGTGACGCGGGGTCATGCGCGCTGGCTCGACACCGAAATGACCTCGCCGGTCAGATAACTCGAATAGTCGCTGGCCAGGAACGCGATGGTGGCGGCGACCTCCCAGGGTTCGGCGGCCTCGATCGCACTGCACCGGGTCAGCGCCATCACACCGGCTTTCGCCGCCGCGTAGTGCGACTGGGAATGCTGTGCCCGCCAACCCAATACGCTTGCGTTGTTGACGATGACGCCGCCGTGCCCGGCCTCGCGGAAATAGCCGAGTGCCGCGCGGGTGGCCCGCATCACCGAGGTCAGCGTGACGGACAGGACGCGGTCGCACTCCTCGTCGGTCATGTCGACGACGGGTGTCTGGCCGCCGAGTCCGGCATTGTTCACCAGCACGTCGAGTCGGCCCATCCGGTCGGTCGTCGACGAGATCAGCGCGTCGACTTCGGCGGTGGAGGTGACGTCGCACACCCCTCTCGACCCGGCCCAGGCCGAGGCTCACCAGCTGGTCCCGGGTTTCACCGAGGCGGCGTTCGTGGTGATCGGAGATGACGACGTCGGCGCTTTCGGCCAGGGCGCGACGGGCAGTCGCCGAACCAATCCCCGTGCCGGCGGCCGCTGTTACGACGACCACCTTGCCGGCCAAAAGCCCGTGTCCGTCAATCTCTTTCGGCACCTCCGACAGATTCACGTTCGCGCGAGCGCTCATCCCCTACCTTCTCTCGGCAGGCCGAGCACCCGCTCGGCGATGACATTGCGCTGGATCTCGTTGGATCCGCCGTAGATCGTGTCCGCGCGCGAGAACAGGAACAGACGCTGCCATTCATCGAAGTCATGTGAGTCACCGGCGTTGCGCACCAGACCGGCCTTGCCCATCACGTCCATCGCGAGCTCACCCAGTCCGCGATGCCAGTTGGCCCCACAACAACTTCGACACGCTGTCCTGACCGGGGCGTGGGACGTCCATGGTGACCAGCGCGTAGGAACGCATGGCGCGCAGCCCGACCCAGGCCCGGGTGAGCCGCTCGCGGATCGCCGGCTCTTCGATGGTCCCGTTCGCCCGGGCCAGTCCCACGATGCCGGAAAGCTCACGCGCGTAACGGATTTGCTGACCGAGCGTAGAGACGCCGCGTTCAAAGGTCAGGGTGGCCATCGCGACCCGCCAGCCGTCGCCGGGCGTGCCGACCACCAGGTCGGCGTCGGTGCGGGCGTCGTCGAAGAACACCTCGTTGAACTCGGAGTCCCCGGTGAGCTGGACGATGGGGCGCACCTCGACACCCGGTTGGTCCAGCGGCACCAGCAGATAGGACAGGCCCGCGTGCCGCTTCGAGCCCTTCTCCGTGCGGGCGACGACAAAGCACCATTGTGCCCGGTGCGCCAACGACGTCCACACCTTCTGCCCATTGATGAGCCACTGATCACCGTCGAGCACCGCGGCGGTCGACACGTTGGCCAGGTCGCTGCCCGCATTGGGCTCGGAATACCCCTGGCACCACAACTCGGTGACGTCGAGGATGCGGGGCAGGAAGCGCCGCTGCTGCTCGGGTGTGCCGAACGCGATCAGCGTCGGTCCGAGCAGTTCCTCGCCGAAGTGGTTCACCTTCTCAGGTGCGTCGGCACGCGCGTACTCCTCGTAGAACGCGACCCGGTGCGCGACCGACAAACCGCGGCCGCCGTGCTCGACCGGCCAGCCCAGACAGGTGAGGCCGGCCCCGGCCAGATGTTGGTTCCACACCCGACGTTCCTCGAACGCCTCGTGCTCCCGGCCCGGCCCGCCGAGGCCCTTGAGGGCCGCGAATTCGCCGACGAGGTTCTCGGCCAGCCACTCGCGGACCGCCCCCCAGAACTTCTGGACCTCTGCCATCCCCGTAGGCTAACCTACCAAGCACTTGCTTTGTTCGCCTGGGCGGCGATACGCGCCGTGCCGCCCGCAGAACCGCGGCCGAACGTCGGGCGATCACATCCAGAGGAGCACCGATGACGAGATCCGCGACCACCCCCGCGGTGCTCGACCGGATCGCCGGCGAACTTCCCGACCACGACGCCGTGGTCACCGACCAGCGGACACTTACCTTCGCCGAGCTGCGCGACGAGGTTCGGCGTGCCGCCGCGGCGATGATCGACCTCGGTGTGTCCGCCGGGGACCGGGTGGCCATCTGGTCGCCAAACACCTGGCACTGGGTGGTCGCCTGTCTGGGCACCCAGTGGGCCGGCGGTGTCGTGGTACCGCTGAACACCCGCTACACCGCCGGCGAGGCCGCCGACATCCTGGCTCGTACCGAGGCCCCACTGCTCTTCGCGATGGGCGAGTTCCTGGGCGCCGACCGGTTCGCCGACCTGGATCTGGCCGCGCTGCCCGCATTGCGTCACGTCGTGCGTATCCCACTCGACAAGGCCGACGGGTCCTGGGGCGAGTTCATCGCCCGCGGGACCGACCTGAGCGCCGCCGACGAGCGTGCCGCGGCCGTGGAACCCGACGACGTCGCCGACATCCTGTTCACCTCCGGCACGACGGGCCGCAGCAAGGGTGTGCTGTGCGCGCACCGGCAATCGCTGTCGGCCCCGGCCGCGTGGGCCGCATGCGGACAGATCACCAGCGCCGACCGCTATCTGTGCATCAACCCGTTCTTTCACAACTTCGGCTACAAGGCCGGCATCCTGGCCTGTCTGCAGACCGGCGCGACGCTGATCCCGATGCTCACCTTCGACCCCGAATCGGCCATGCGCGCTGTGCAGGACCACCGGGCCACGGTGCCGCCCGGTCCGCCGACGATTTTTCAGACACTGCTCGACCATCCCAAGCGTGCCGAATTCGACTTGACCTCACTGCGTTTCGCCGTCACCGGCACCGCCCTGGTGCCAGTCGTGCTGATCGAGCGGATGCAGTCCGAACTCGACATCGACATCGTGCTCACCGCGTACAGACTCACCGAGGCC
>CAYLWH010000171.1:0-5218 GCA_964387245.1 uncultured Mycobacterium sp. | reverse complement strand
GGTCGAGGACTCCACGTGGTCGTCGCCGGCCCTGTACGACGTCGACGGCGACGGCAGGCTGGAGATCTTCATCGGCTCGGACCAGACGCTCGATGGGTTGCCGCAGTTCAACTGGGCCGGTGGCGAGTTCCGGGCGCTCGACGTGCAGGGCGGCCAGGTCCACGAGATGTGGAAGCGGCGCAGCCGCGACGTCTTCCACTCCAGCCCGGCGATCGGCGACATCAACGGCGACGGCCGGATGGAGGTCGTCACCGGCGGCGGCGACTACTACAACCACGCCGAGGGTCACCGGGTGTGGGCCTTCGACCTCCAGACCGGCGCCGACGTGGCCGGGTGGCCCCGACAGACCGGTGGTGCTGTGTTCAGCTCGCCGGCGCTCGGGGACCTCAACGGCGACGGAAGGCCCGAGGTCGTGGTCGGTAGTCGCGACGGATCGGTCTACGCCTGGCAGGGCAACGGCAGTCCTCTCTGGGTGAGAGGGCCCGTCGCCAACTGCTGTGTCAACCCGCCTGGGCCGATCAACGCATCGCCGATCATCGCCGACCTGGACTCCAACGGAACACAGGACGTCGCCATCGGCACCGGCGTCGCGTTCCTGCTCCTGAACGGCCAGAACGGCAGCGTGATGGCTGGCGCGCCCGACTTCGGCTTCAGCTTCGAGAACGCCGCCGCGGTGGGCGACTTCGGACCCGCCGGTCGCATGCTCGTCACCAGCGGCTTCGTCACCGCGACCCGCACCCATCGGATCGCGGCCTACAGGTTGTCGAGCACGGCGCCGTCGGCGTGGCCGATGTTCCAGCGCGACGCCCGCCACCTCGGCGCTCCCGTGAGCGGCGGCGACCCCCTGCCCCCGGGGTTCTGCTCCCGGCCGTCCAACCCTGCGGGGAACCCGTCGCCGTCCTCGGGATCGGGCTACTGGATCCTCGCGCGCAACGGCGGCGTGTACACCAAGGGGTCTGCTCCCTATCGCGGGGGATTCCTCGACAACGGGATCACGACCCCCGCGGCGGCCATGTCCGGTCGATCCGACGGCGGCGGCTACTGGATCGTCGACGATCGCGGCTGGGTCCACTCCTTCGGCGCCTCGAACCTGGGCGACATGCGCCACCACGCGCTCAACGCGCCGGTGATCGGCATCGAGCCGACGCCGTCTGGCAACGGCTACTGGTTGCTCGGTCGCGATGGCGGGATCTTCACGTTCGGTGACGCCAAGTTCTTCGGTTCCACTGGGAACATGCGCCTCAACGCGCCGGTCATCGCCATGAAGGCCACACCGTCGGGGTGGGGGTACTGGCTGCTGGCCTCCGACGGCGGCGTGTTCACCTTCGGCGACGCCCTGTTCTTCGGTTCCACCGGGAACATGCGCCTCAACGCGCCGGTGATCTCCATGGCCGTCAACCCGGTCGGACCCGGATACTGGCTGCTCGGCGCCGACGGCGGCGTGTTCACGTTCGGAGCGTCGCTCGGCTTCCACGGGAGCGTGCCCGGCACCGGATTGTGCGGCACCTGGACCGGGGTGCAGATCCGGCCGTCCGCGACGGGCAGGGGCTACTGGGTCCTCTCCGACACTGGCGCCGTGTTCTCGTTCGGAGACGCCGCGGACCACGGATCACAGTTCCCGCTCGGTGGGGGCGGTCGAGCGATCGACCTCGCCGTCATCCGTTGAATGGCGGGTGGATGTGCGGAGCCGCCACGCAGGTGCTCTGATCATCGAATGATCCGTTCGGCCTACCTCGGTGGCCTCACCGAGGGTGGGTGCACCGATATGCTCTGCGGTCGAGCGGGCGGAGCCGCCACCGACCAGAGGTCTGTCGTCCCATGACCAACGGGAGCCGTTCGCGACTCCGCGCCGCACTCGCGGTGCCCTGCGTCGCGCTGGTCGCGCTCGCAGGACTCCTCGCCCCGGCAACGTTGACGGCCACCCCTGCCGCCGCTGCCGAGCCGACCGTCACCATCGACGGGCGCGGCTGGGGCCACGGCCGGGGCATGAGCCAGTACGGGGCGCTGGGCTACGCGGTGGACCACGGGTGGGACTGGCGACAGATCCTCGGGCACTACTACTCGAACACCACCGAGGGCGCCCTGCCCGATGGCCGGCCGATCTCGGTGGCGCTGACGGCGATGGGCACTGGTGACACGATCGTCCAACGCGAGGATGGGGAGCTCAAGACCTCTGCCACCGGTGACGCAACGGCGCCTGCCTGGTTGGTGCGGCCCGTCGACGGGAGCAGGTACGAAGTGTTCTCCGGACCCGGGTGCGCCGGACCGTGGACCTCGCGAGCGACGGTGTCGACGACCGAGGTCCGGGTCTTCAACCCGCTCGGACAGGACGATTCGGTACACCACTCGCAGCTGCTCCAGGTCTGTGAGCCGAACGGCGGGCGCCATTGGTACCGAGGTGACATCCGTGCCCGACGCAGCGGTTCTGTGAATCGGACCGTCAACGTCACGACGGTGGAGCGCTACCTGCGCGGCGTTGTACCGCGCGAGTCGCCAGCCAGCTGGGCGTCGGCGGGCGGTGGCCGCGGCGCGCACGCCCTCCGCGCTCAAGCCGTCGCTGCACGATCGTACGCAGAGGCCGAGGATCGCACATCGAGCTACGGAGCCGACACCTGCGACACCACGAGCTGCCAGGTCTACGCGGGCGCGTGGCGGGCCGATCCAGGACGCGGACCGGCGACCATGGAGGACTCCCGTACCGACCAGGCGATCGCCGATACCCGCAACGTGGTGAGGGTGTGGCCGGGCGGAGCGGTGGCCCGCACCGAGTTCTCGTCGTCGACCGGCGGCTGGACGGCCGGCGGCACGTTCCCGGCGGTCCAGGACCTCGGCGATGCCACGGCGAACAACCAGAACCACACCTGGCGCAGCCAGCTCAAGGTGTCCGCGATCGAGGCCACCTATCGCCAGATCGGTCGCTTCACGGGGATCCAGGTCACGCAGCGCAACGGCCTCGGAGCCGACGGCGGCCGGGTCCTGCGGGTCGTGATCCGGGGGACCGGCGGCCAGGTCAGCATCACTGGCAACGAGTTCCGCACTGCGTTCGGAGCCGCGGCGAACTGCACGTCGACCACCGGAACCCAGTCGGTCTGTATCAAGTCCGACTGGTTCGCGCCCCGCTTCGTCCCGGCGGCTGCGGTGGCGGTGGCCGACACCGGTTACTGGGTCGCGAGGTCGGACGGCACGGTCGAGCCGTTCGCCGGCGCTGCGTGGCACGGTGACATGGGCGGTACAACGCTGGCCGCACCGGTGCTCGGGATGGCCACGCCTCCAGGTGGCGCTGGCTACTGGATGGTCGCCGCTGACGGCGGGATCTTCAGCTTCAACACCAGCTTCCACGGATCGACCGGCGGAATGCGACTCAACCAGCCGGTGGTCGGGATGGCGTCCACCGCGACGGGCAACGGCTACTGGTTGGTCGCGCGAGACGGTGGGATCTTCAGCTTCGGCGACGCGCTGTTCTACGGGTCGACGGGAGCGATGCGGCTGAACCAGCCGGTCGTCGGCATGGCACGGACCGCAACGGGCAACGGCTACTGGTTGGTCGCGCGAGACGGTGGGATCTTCACCTTCGGCGACGCCTCGTTCCACGGCTCCACCGGTGCGATCTGGCTCAACCAACCGATCGTCGGCATGGCCCCGACGCCGTCGGGTAACGGCTACTGGCTGGTCGCCGCCGACGGCGGCATCTTCGCGGGGTTCGGCGATTCCGGGTTCTACGGCTCGCTCGGTGGGACCGGGGCACAGGCCGTCGGCATGGCGCCGACGCGCTCCGGCCTCGGCTACTGGATCGTGACGTCAGATGGCACGGCCCACCCGTTCGGAGACGCCGCATGACCGACTCCCTCGACGTCCGAGCACCCGTCGACGGGTCGCCCATCCTCGGCCGGATCAGCCGTCGCCGTCTCATCCAGGGCGGTGTCGCCGCGGGTGTCGTGCTGGCGGGTCCCGCGATCCCCCTCCCAGCCAGGGCCGACGAGAAGGAGATGGAGGTCGTCCTCGAACCCGTCGACCTCTCGGCGGGCTCGCCATCGTCCAACCCGATCGGTACACCCGCCGACGCTGGCGGCGTGATGAGGGCCCAGTCGGTGTCGCACATCCGTCTCCCGATCATCGAGACCGACGAGTTCCGCATGGTCGGCGTCTCGTGGACGGGCGGGCCGGTGGCGGGCGCAGCAGTGCGCGTGCGGTGCGCCGGTCAGTGGTCCGATTGGTTGAACCTCGAGGTCGACCCGACCGAAGGGCCAGATCCCGACGAGGCCCCGCCGTCGGATCGCCGGGTCAGCCGCCCCGTGTGGGTCGACCGGGCCGACGCTGTCGAGCTGGTGGTCCCCGATGGTGGCGGTGACGTCACGCTCAACCGGGTGCGGGAGACCACCACGCGTTCCGCGCTCGAGCTGAGCGAACCGACCGCCGGCGCCGCTCCATGGATCCACCCACGGTCCGCGTGGAACGCCCGGGCGACCGGCACCCCGCCGATCACCTCCGACGTGCGGTTGGCGATCATCCACCACAGCGGCGAGGGGACGAACACCTACGCAGCGGACCAGGTGCCGTCGATCATCCGAGGCATCCAGAACTACCACATCGATGCCCAGCAGTGGTCCGACATCGCCTACAACTTCGTCGTCGATCGCTTCGGCCGTGTCTGGGAGGGGCGCGGCGGCGGCGTCGACAAGGGCGTGATCGGCGGGCACACCTACGGGTGCAACACGGGCACGATCGGCGTCTGCTACCTCGGGAACCTCGTCGGGCTCACGATGCCGGCCGTCGCCGAGCAGGCGATCACGGCGCTGCTGTCGTGGAAGTTCAACCAGGTGCACGCCATCTCACCGGGCGGCTCGACGTACTTCGCGCCCGTGACCTCCAACAGTACGAGCAAGTACGCCGCGGGCCAGGTACTGGTACACCCGACCGTCGTCGGCCACCAGCACTTCAGCCACACCGCGTGTCCAGGGTCTGTCGCCACACCAGGACGCGTGCGCTCCACGCTCACATCGGTGGGCGAGGTGCGCGGCGTCAGCCCCGCCGCTGGCGGTCCCTGGGACGGTATGTGGCTGGTGACCGGATCCGGGCAGGCCGTCCCGCACCGGTGGACCGGCTTCTACGGGTCGATGGCCGGAGCAGGGCTCGCCGCCCCGATGATCTCGCTCACGCCGACCAAGACCGGCCAGGGGTACTGGATGCTCGGCGCCGACGGCGGCATCTTCACCTTCGG
>CAYLWH010000170.1:2466-5264 GCA_964387245.1 uncultured Mycobacterium sp. | reverse complement strand
CAGTCGGGTGGGTCGCCCAACTCGGATCTAGCCTGAGGCGTGGCTACGTACCTACGCGGCCCGCCCGCGCTGATGCCCGCTCGGCCGCCTGCGTGTGCTCGGCGGCGGTGACCACCACCGCATCGCAGCCCGGATACACCGTGGCCTCGTGGTCGGTCGCAAGCCAGCGCACCAGATAGGGCGGCGAGCCGTCTTGCGAGCGGACCTCGATGATCTCCGCGTGCTGATCGTGCCGTTCGGTAGTCGTGCCCTTGACCACCAGGAAGTCGCCTACCTTCGCTTTCATCGCCCGCTCCCTTCCTCAACCTTGTGGGACCAGCAGACTCCTCCATCGTGCGCGCGATTCGAACTCGGCGGAAGCGGATCTGACAAGGTGAGTCCGAAAGTCCGTTATCGATGGCGTACACCGCCCCGCTCGCCCTAACGCCCGCGAGGGTCCACCGTCGACAAAAATGTGCCCGTGCCATGGGTGGCTCGGATGACGAAGTGCCGTATACCAGCCAGTGTGACGGAAGAGCGCCCCGTGACAACGAGGCCGACACCTGCTGGCCTCGGTTGGCGGAGAGGAACCCCATGACCACATAGCGCATGTGCGGCAAGACGTACATCATCGACGAAGAACTTCACGCAGCGCGATTCCCTCCGCGATGAAGGTGCCGTCTCGCCAGGTCTCTAGCGGCAGATCAGCGGCCTCGGCGTTCGACACCTCGCGCAACTCGTCCCAGGTGGATGAGCAGCGATCAACTCTATGTAGTGCGTGACGCAGCGGGCGATCATCTCATCGGTTGCAGCCACCTAGCAATACTCCCTGAAATGGTTGGGTTGGCAGATGCGATTCAGAAGATCAAGAACCCGTTCTGCGTGATGCGTTCCAATGAGTACCGACTAGGCGCTCATGAGAATCAGGATTCTGACCTGCACCGACTAGAAGTCCCAGTCCTCGTCTTCGGTGTTGACGGCCTTGCCGATCACATACGACGACCCCGACCCCGAGAAGAAGTCGTGGTTCTCGTCGGCGTTCGGTGACAGCGCCGACAGGATCGCCGGGTTGACGTCGGTCTCGTCGCGCGGGAACAACGCCTCGTAGCCGAGGTTCATCAGCGCCTTGTTGGCGTTGTAGCGCAGGAACTTCTTGACGTCCTCGGTCAGGCCGACCTCGTCGTAGAGGTCCTGGGTGTACTCCACCTCGTTGTCGTAGAGCTCGAAGAGCAACTCGTAGGTGTAGTCCTTGAGCGCCTGGCGCGTTGCCTCGTCCTGCAGGGCCAGGCCCCGCTGGTACTTGTAGCCGATGTAGTAGCCGTGCACCGCCTCGTCGCGGATGATCAGCCGGATCATGTCGGCGGTGTTGGTCAACTTGGCCCGGCTGCTCCAGTACATCGGCAGATAGAAGCCCGAGTAGAACAGGAAGCTCTCCAGCAGCGTGGAGGCCACCTTGCGCTTGAGCGGCTCGTCGCCGCGGTAGTACTCCAGCACGATCTCGGCCTTGCGCTGCAGGTTCGGGTTCTCCTCGGACCAGCGGAACGCCTCGTCGATCTCGACAGTGGAGCAGAGCGTGGAGAAGATGTTGCTGTAGCTCTTGGCGTGCACCGACTCCATGAACGCGATGTTGGTGTATACGGCCTCCTCGTGCGGTGTCAGTGCGTCCGGGATCAGAGAGACCGCACCCACGGTGCCCTGAATGGTGTCCAGCATCGTCAGGCCGGTGAACACCCGCATGGTCAACTGCTTCTCAGTGGGGGTCAATGTGCCCCAGGACGGGATGTCGTTGGACACCGGCACCTTCTCCGGCAGCCAGAAGTTGCCGGTCAGCCGATCCCAGACCTCGGCGTCCTTCTCGTCCTGCACGCGGTTCCAGTTGATGGCCGAGACGCGGTCGATGAGCTTCATTCCGTCGGACACTCCGGACCCCTTCAGGCATGACATGGATTAACGCGACCTGTGTCCGCAACACTACAACTGGGGGCCGACAACGCGCCGCAAGGCAACATGTTGTGTAGGCGTGTCAGCGCCTATTTGGCCAGACCGGCGCGCTCCTCACCCGCCTGGTCCCCGGAATGCCCGCCTCCTCGACCCTCGTTCCTCGGGGAATCGTCGGATGGGCGCCGCGGCGGGATGGTCGACCCGACGCGCGGCACCGCCATGTGAATGGGCAGTGCCGGATCGATCCGGATACCCAGCAGGGCGGTGGTGCCGATGATGGCGCCCATCATGATCGTCGTCAGGTACGCGATGAACGTGTCCCGCGGCATCCGCCGGGGACTCTCCGGGGCGGGGCCCAGCCACCAGTCGGTGGCCGAGGCCGCCGTCCCGAAGGTGGCGTGGGCGGCCAGTTCCATCGCATCGCGGTCGAGTTCCATCTCGCGCAGTTCGTTGTTGAACAGTTCCGCCATCGCCAGGGTGATCTCGCGGCCCTCGTTCACCGCGCGTTTGGTGGCTTCGGCCTGCTCGGGAAAACGCCCCTGCAGAACGAACCGCACGACGTTCGGGTGGTCGTCGACCAGATAGACGTACTGCTCGATACTGCGTCTGATGACGTCCTGCGCCGAATCGGTGGTCAGATTGATCACCGGGTAGATCTCCGACCACAACATGTCGCGAAGCCGCTCACCGATGGCCTGGAACAGGTCGGACTTGTCCACGAAATGCCGGTAGACCTTGGGTTTGGCGGTCCCGGCCTCCTCGGCTATCTCGCGGACGCTGACCGCCGGACCGTGCATGTCGATCGCCCGGAACGCGGCTTCGACGATCTCGGCGCGCACCATCTTGCGATGCTCGCGCCACCGTTCGCTGCGCGCGTC
>CAYLWH010000170.1:0-2366 GCA_964387245.1 uncultured Mycobacterium sp. | reverse complement strand
AGCACGACAGCACGACAGCACGAGGCGAGAAGCTCCAGTGGCACAGCATTATGACCTGGTGATCGCGGGTGGCGGCCCGTCCGGGTCGGCCGCTGCCTGGCAGGCCGCACAGGCGGGGGCCAGCGTGCTGGTCCTCGACAAGGCCGAATTTCCCCGCGACAAGCCGTGCGGCGACGGTTTGACCGCACGGGCGGTCAGCTATCTGCAGAAGATGGGCCTGGCCCGCGAGGTCGACGCGTTCCATCGGGTGAACCGGGTGACGCTGTTCAGCCCCAGCCGCTGGGAACTGTCGTTCCCAAAACGTCCCGGCATGCCCGACCATGGCCACACCATCAGCCGTACCAAGCTCGACACGCTGCTGCTCGAACACGCCGGGTCTGCGGGCGCCGACGTACGCCAATCCGCCGAGGTCGCCGGGCCTGAAGTCGACGCCGGCGGCCGGGTCGTCGGCGTCGTCCTCAAGACCGGTGAGAAGGTCTACGGCGACGCCGTGATCGCGGCCGACGGCGCCTACTCGCACATCAAGCGGGCGTTGCAGATCGATTCGCAGTACCAGGGCTATTCGGCAATCGCGATTCGCGCCGAGATGGCGGCCGAGCGGCCGGACTCCGACAGTCTCGACATCTACTTGAAAATGCGATTCCGCGGCGACCAGCTACCGGGCTACTACTGGGTGTTCCCGATGGGAGGCGGACGCGTCAACATCGGTTTGTGCTACGTCAACAGCTACAAGAATTGGCATGCCGTCAACGCCACCCAATTCCTGGGCGAGTTCATGTCGACGCTGCCGCGGGAGTGGAACCTGCCGGGCATCGACGAACTCAAGATGAACAAGAGTGTGCGTGCCTGGCGGCTGCCGATGGGCTTCACCACGTGGCCACCGTGGCGTCCCGGCGTGCTGTTCGCCGGTGACGCGCTTGGCGCCGCCAAACCCGCTTCCGGCGCGGGGATCTCCAAGGCACTTGAGTCCGGATTGGCGGCCGGTGAATGCGCGATCGCGGCGCTGACCAACGGCGGCCCCGACGACTTCACCAACTATGCCCAGCACATGCAGGAGGCGTGGGGTAAGGAGTACCGCCGCGGCCGATACTTCCACAAGCTGTTCGGTTATCCCGCGGTCGCCGAGGCCGGGATCAAGCTGATCGACAACCCGACGTTTCGCAACTTGACGCTGCGGGCGGTGTACAAGAGGGCCCAGGAACCGCACCACACCTACTGACATTCGACGGTGCGCCGGTGCTGCGTGCGACGGGTGCCATTTCTACAGCATGCAGGAGACGCAGCCGTCGACCTCGGGTCCCTCCAGCACCATCTGACCGGTGGCCGCTGCCGCGGCAGCCGTCGGCGCGGTGCCGGCGCTCCTCACCCGCCTCGTCCCCGGGTTGCCCGCCTGCTCGACCCTCGGGGAATCGGCGGACGGGCGCCGCGGCGGGATAGTCGACCCGACGCGCGGCACCAGGGTGATCTCGCGGCCTCCTGACGGCGCTTGGTGGTGCCTCGCCATTACGGCCCGACTGTGCGAATTCATACCGGCCGACTCGCGTTTCGCGGATGAGATCGCGCACTCGGCGACAGGGCTACCGTCGCGGTATGGAGCAGCGCATCAGTCTGATCACCCTCGGCGTCGACGATCTGGCCCGGGCCCGAGACTTCTACGAGCGCGGCCTGGGCTGGACACCCAGCGGAGACCATGACGGGGTCAGCTTCTACCAACTACCGGGCATCGCGTTCGCACTGTTCGGCCGCGATGACCTCGCCGCGGACGCCCGAGTTCCGATCGACGGCCGGTTCAGCGGCATCACCATCGCGGTCAACCAGCACACAGAATCCGACGTGGACGCCGTGCTGGCGCAGGCGCAAGCCAACGGCGGCACCGTACTCAAAGCCGCCGAACACACCGAATGGGGCGGGTACTCAGGGTATTTCGCCGATCCCGACGGCCACGTGTGGGAGGTCGCGGTAAACCCGGCGTGGACCATCAACGACGACGGCACGCTGACGATCTGATACGCGGCCGCTGCTCAGCGTGGCAGTCGAGACTGACACCTCGGCGCTGTAACTCACACCAGGGCGGGAAGCCCGCCCGGGCTTCAGCATCTCTGCCGCGGTCACAACATGCAGCTGACGCAGCCCTCGACCTCGGTTCCCTCCAGCGCCATCTGACGCAGGCGGATGTAGTACAGCGTCTTGATGCCCTTGCGCCAGGCGTAGATCTGCGCCTTGTTGACGTCGCGGGTGTTGGCGGTGTCCTTGAAGAACAGCGTCAGGCTCAGCCCCTGGTCCACGTGCTGGGTGGCCGCGGCGTAGGTGTCGATGATCTTCTCGTAGCCGATCTCGTAGGCGTCCTGGTAGTACTCCAGGTTGTC
>CAYLWH010000169.1:0-5427 GCA_964387245.1 uncultured Mycobacterium sp. | reverse complement strand
ACCTGCCCGAACGGCAGTCCGAACGCAACACCATCGACGTCGGCACGTGTGGTGTCGTGGCCCACGTCCTCGGTCCGCCGCGGGATCGGGCAATGCTGAAGAAAATGGATCCGCCGCGCAGAGCCGGTTGGCTGACGCTGGATGACGGCGACGAGGCGGGCCGTCCCGAGGACAGCTGGCGTCTGTTCAACGCCGCATACGTCGTCGACCCGCAGCAGGTGCCGCAGACCCTGCGGGATGCCAAGGCCAGACTTCGACTGCATGCCCTCTCCAACGACATGGGACTGTTGACCGCCGCGTCCCTCCTAGAGCGGTCGGTGAACAACACCAGCCTGTTCTTCGTGCTGGACGTCTCCGGGCTGCGATTGCTGTTCCCGGGTGACGCGCAGCACGGGGCATGGGAACATGTGCGCACCGATCCGGCATCGCTGGAGTTGATCGAGAGTGCCGACTTCTACAAGGTCGGTCACCACGGTTCGCATAACGCGACGCCCAAACAGTTCGTCTTGGATGAGTGGAACAAACCGGGTGAGGCGATGGTGCCGTGGGGGCTGGTGGAACGGTGGAAGAACACCATCCCGAAGAAGGAGCTGCTCGACGCCCTCAGTGAGAAGCAGCACCGGGTCATCCTGCCCGCCGAGGTGCGCGAAGGGCAGCACACGCCGAACAGCACGCTGGTGGAGCGGCCGTGGTGGTCCGAGCTGACCTTCACCGTGCCCGATTGAATGACCTCGCCGGGCAGGGAGGTGTCCCGCGTTTGCGGCCGCGTGTGGTCGGCGCCGTCGCCAAGGGGCAACTCGTGAGCCTGAACCTCGATTCGCCACTGCGGAACGGGTCTGGTGCGTGTCCCGGATGTATGTGTCCGCCCGGCGCCTCTTTGCGTTGAGCGGTTGTAGGATTGGGGTTGGCTGGCCCGGTGAGTGACTGGTCCGAAGTGCTGGCACTGGGGTATGAGCCAGCCGCGCTGGACAATTGAGACGCCCCCACGTGTCCCACCGGGCCCGCCCCTGCCGGGGGTCTGCGTCACACACGGGTTGTCGATAGACGACGTTACAGACGCGGGCGAGGATTTTCGCGGCGTTGAGGATTGCCCCAGCTCACAAACTACCACTGCGGGTATTACGTGAGGTGACGGTCGCGCCACCGTTGAAAGCGGTTGTGCGGCAATTGAACCGCGGCCATCACCGTGCTCATCGGCCACGCCACGGACTTCTCCGCCGCGGCGGCCTCTGCGTGACGTACCGCCGGGCGGTCGCCGTCCCACCACGTCGGTGCGAGCAGGGCGGCCGTCACCGGAATCGCCCGATCCACGCATTTGGCGCCCCAGGCGCAGGCGCGATCGATGGCGGCTGCCGACGGTGCCAGGTTCACCGGTGACAGCGTCGGCGTAAAACGTACGAGGTGGTCGGCGTAAGGCGTGTTTCGCAGCGTCTGCAACCGGATCGCCTGCGCGATCGGGGCCATCCACATTTGACGCGGGTTCCACTGCGGGTTGAAGCAGTCGAACGCCAGATAGCACGCATTGCGGGTACCGAGCCGTCCGTCGCGGACGCGCTTCCAGGCCAGCTCCACCGGTACGTTGCTGGCCGTGCCGCCATCGATAATCGCCCCGCAGTCGTTGGCATGCAGCACGGCGTCGAGGATCGGCAGCATGCCCAGGTCGCGGCTCTCGTGGTGGAGCACCCCCGGAATGGCCGATGAGAACGAGGTGGCGTCGACCACGTTGAGGTCGCGCGTGAGGTCGTCTCCCCCGACGACGATCGCCTTGACCACCCTCGAGTCGATGAACGCGGCCACCTGCCACATGCGGGCCGCGACCTGCGGGCCGATGCCGATGGGCAGGTGCGGGACGAGGCGAAGCCGTAGCGCGGCGAGTTCTTGACGGCGAAACCTCGATGGCAGCGCGTCGAACGAGCGCTTGCGCACACCGGCGATGACCACGTCGGTCGGGATCGCCAGATCCGCCAGCGTCATCTGCTCGCCGTCCTCACGGGTGAAGGTGGCGTGCGCGAACTGGTCGAAACGCAACGAGAACAGCCCTGTCAGGCCATGCCGGCGGTAGGGTCGTTCCGGGCCGAGAATGGCACGGTAGGAGACGGTCTTCGCCCACGCGACATACTCCTCGATCGGCACCGGCAGGGCGCGGGCCACGACGGTGCCCAGGATGGATCCGAACGACGAGCCGATCGTGTAGTCGGGAACCTGGCCGGCTTCCAGCAGGCGCCGCATGCCTCCGATGTAGACGTAGCCGGCTCCCCCGCCGCCGCCGAGCACGGTTACGAGCTTCTTGTACCCGACCTCGGCGTCCAGGTCGGCCGCGGAGAAGTCGTTGCCGTGCCGGTCGAGCACGGCGCGCCGCTGCGCGTCCTGCTCGTCGGTGAGGTCGGCCAGGACACGGCGAGCCGCTGCCAGGGCCGTCACCGTGTCGCGTTCCTCGCGCAGCGGCCCGTGCAGGGCGTCGGCGACCTTTGCCCGCCACGGCGCCACTTCGGTGCCGACCGAGACGTCACCGCGTCCGCGCTTGCCGCCGGGCCCCGCCGCCCCCGGTTCGAATACGGTCAGCCTCGCGAAGTTGAGGATGTAACGCAGCCTGCGGAGTTCGTCATGGCGCAGTACGGCGGGCCCCTCCAGGGTGTGGCGGATGAGCCGGTTCTCCATCCGCTGAAGTAGCAGATTCGGTTCGTGCGAAGGCAGTTCGGCCGGATCCAGGGCGTCGTCGCGATCATCCTCGTCGCGCTGGGCGAGATCGAGCGCCGTGGGATCGACGCCGCCGAAACCGCCGAGCGCCGGGTCGCCGTACGGGATCTGCATCAGACCAACCTCTCACGCTGATCGCGGCCGGGTGCGTTGACGCCCCTACGCTAGCAAGCGGTGGCTTTGCCATGTGGGTACTGAGGAATCCCCGCCAAACCCGCTCTCCGGCGCTACCGTTCGGTGTAGACCAAGGCGTCACAATGGGGAGATCGTTACCGGGAGCGAATCGGCGATGGAGCACCCAGTCGAGATCAAGGTCAATATCGACGGCGACGTCGATGCCGCGCTGTCGGTCCTGGGTCTGTCCAGGAGGGGCCGCAACCGCAGGATCTGGTTTGCCGACGCGTCGAGATCACCACGCGGGCGGCCGGTTTGCGCTGCATTCCGAAAACGTCATCGTACGAGTCCGGTGCGGCTCCGACGGCGACAACGATCTGACGGTCAAGTTGAGACCCTGCAGCCAGACCGGCTCGTCGGCAGGTGGGCGAGTAGCTTCACCGACTCCGATTCGGAGTTCGCGATCGAGGGCGACTGGTCGGGTTCGGACCGTGTGGTTTCCGCATCGGCGGTACGCGTGTTTCCTCGCGGCGCTTTCGGAGGCCGACTCACCGCGGCCGAGGTCGTCGCCGCGCTCAACGCTCTACAACGCCGGCTGCTGGCCGAATGTGCGGCCTCGGCCAGTCTGGACGGGCTGGAATTGCTCGGCCCGGTCAGGTCGACCAAGTGGTCGGACGTCAGACTGAGCCGTCGCTTCGACGTCAGTGCCGAGCGGTGGAAAGTGGCCGGACTGGACTTCCTGGAGCTGTCGACGAAGGTCGGCCTCGATGACGGCGATGACGCCGGTTCGGATTTCGATGCCCACGCCCGGGCGTGTCAGGCTGAACTGGTCTCCTCGGTGATCGAGCGCGACCTGACGATCGAGGCCGCCGGCGACAAGACCCAGCGTGTCCTCTTGGCGTTGGCAACCGGGGGCTGAGCGCGAATTCTCTCGAATCGACGGCGGCCGATCGGCCGGGCCGGGAGGGGGCCGACGCGTTCGTGGCAGGCCACCTTCGATGCGCGCACCGATCCCAAACTGATCGCCTTGCAAAACCTGGCCCGCCACCATGTGGATCCGGGACAGGCAGGTGGCCAACAGGGCCGGCGCGATGTACGGTCCACCCGGTCTGGTGGTTGTGCGGCAGGCGGCCGTCGACGAGGTGTCGGCCCGCGAAAGCCACGACGTCGTGGCGAACATCCGCATCCTCGATCAGGTCGCACAGATCGCGGCGCCACCGTCAACGAGCCTGTGACCGCCCGCAGGCCGGCGTA
Source organism: uncultured Mycobacterium sp. (assembly GCA_964387245.1). Lineage (GTDB taxonomy): Bacteria > Actinomycetota > Actinomycetes > Mycobacteriales > Mycobacteriaceae > Mycobacterium. The sequence goes on along the minus strand of CAYLWH010000169.1, from coordinate 1,362 downwards.
GGAGACGACACGATGGCCCGGACCGGATGCCGGCGCGGATAACCCACACGCCGCTGGCCTATCACGCGTGCCGCCACCACGAGTGCGTCCGAAAGACTGCGACGACGAGCGCTGGTGTCATTTGTCTGAACATCCAATGAATTACGCCGACCGTGCGGCGGGTTCCCCGGCGCCACATCGGGGAGGTTCCCTTTTGACGCGACATATCGGGCGCGCGCCAGCAAGAATGCGGGCATGACTGAGCAGGACGAGGCGGTGGACGCGAGCCTGGCCGAACTCGCGCGGCGGTTCGGCGTCGCTACCGAATTCAACGACTGGACGGGCCGGCGGGTTGACGTCTCGGCGCGGACGCTGGTTGCGGTGCTGGGCTCACTCGGGGTTCCAGCCGCCACGGCCGAGGAACGCGCGGCATCGCTGGAGGAACACGCACGCCGGTACTGGTCGCGGTCGTTGCCACCGACGATCGTGGGGCGAGCGGGGGTCGAGACGACGTTCTGGGTGCACGTCATGCACGGGGAAGCCGCGCACGTGTGGGTGCGGCTCGAGGACGGTACGGTGCGCTCGGGTGTCCGCCAACTCGACAACTTCACTCCCCCCTACGATCTCGAAGGGCAGCTCGTTGGTGAGGCCACCTTCGCGCTGCCGGCCGAATTGCCGCTGGGCTATCACCGGGTGCACCTGCGCAGCGGCGACACCGAAGCGAGTGCCGCGCTGATCATCACACCGCAATGGCTTGGGTTCCCGGAGCGGCTGGGACATCGGCGGCTGTGGGGCTTGGCGACTCAGCTCTACAGTGTGCGGTCCAAACGTTCCTGGGGTACAGGCGACCTGGTCGATCTGACCGACTTGGCCGTGTGGTCGGCCTCACGTCACGATGCCGGCTACATCCTCATCAACCCGCTCCACGCTGCGGCGCCGACCCGCCGGATGGAGCCATCGCCGTACCTGCCGACGTCGCGGCGGTTCGTCAACCCGCTGTATCTGCGGGTGGAGGCCATCGCCGAATACGCCGACCTGCCCAGCCGTCGACGGGTGCGCAAGATGCGCACCGATCTGACCAGGCGTGCCAAGACACGGAAGACCATAGACCGCAACGCCGCCTGGAAGGTCAAACAGGAAGCACTGCGCATGGTGCATGCCGTCAAGCGGTCCGCCGGCCGGGAGCTGGCATATACGGCGTTTCGCGCGCGGGAGGGCGTCGCGCTGGACGCTTTCGCGACGTGGTGCGCGCTGGCGCAACGCTACGGCGCCGACTGGCACGAATGGCCGAAGGCGCTGCGCCATCCGCACAGTCCTGCGGTGGCGGCCTTCGCCCAGAAGCACAGCGCCGCCGTCGATTTCCACCGATGGATGCAGTGGCAG
>CAYLWH010000168.1:0-5496 GCA_964387245.1 uncultured Mycobacterium sp. | reverse complement strand
GCGAGCAGACCGGCCGGCTGGTGCGGTTCGCCGCTGACGCCGCCTCCCTGGCCCAAGCCGAGGAAGCCCACTTCGCCATCACACCGGGCTGGGTCGACGCCGGTGAACTCGCCAACGCGGTGAGCGCAACGGTCGCCGACCGCTGCACCGCCAAGCACATCACCCTGACCACCCAGGCCGGCGACGCCGGCCGGCTGTGGGTCGATCGCCAACGGCTGACACAAGTTTTAGGCAACCTTTTGGACAACGCACTGCGCCACACCCCCGGCGGCGGGCACGTCACCCTCACCGCCGCCCGGAACGGCACCGAGGTGGTATTCACCGTCGCCGACGACGGCGAGGGCATCGCGGTCGAACACCTGCCGTACCTCTTCGAGCGGTTCTATCGCGCCGACTCCGCCCGCGACCGGGGCCGGGGCGGCTCCGGTATCGGACTGGCCATCGCCAAGGCGCTGACCGAGGCCAACGGCGGCCACATCAACGTGGCCAGCCGTGGACCCGGTCACGGCAGCACCTTCACCGTGGCGGTGCCGATCCATGCGCCGGCAGCGATGCGGGATCAGCGGGGGGCTGTTCCGACCAGTTCGTAACCGGCGCGCGCCACGGCATCGTGATTCCTACAGCGAGCCGAGGATCTGGTTCATGGTGTCGATCTCCTTCTGCTGGCTTTCCAGGATCGACTCGGCCATCGCGACGGCATCGGGGAACTGGCCGTTCTTGACCTCGTCCTGCGCCATGGTCAGTGCGCCCTGGTGGTGCTTGATCATCCCGGTCAGGAACAGCTTGCTGGCCTCAACCCCCTGGGCGTTCTTCAACGCATCCATCTCGGCGGGCGACATCATTCCCGCCATGCCCGACATACCACCCATCCCCGGCATGCCCGGCATCATCGAGCCGCTGGGCATCGGCATGGTGGTGGTGGTCGAAGGGCCGGAGCCCCGCATGCCACCGTGATCCATTCCGGGCATGCCGCCCATCCCGGGCATCCCGCTCATCGGCGTCCCCCACTGGCTCATCCAGCCCTGCATCTGCTCGATCTCCGGGCCCTGGGCGGCCTTGATCTGCGTGGCCAGGTCGACCACCCGCGGGTCGATGCCCTGCTTGGCCAGGGTGATGTCACTCATCTCGATCGCCTGCTGGTGGTGCGGGATCATCATGTGAGCGAAGTGCATGTCGGCCCGGTTGTGGGCCCCGGCCGGCGCCGCGGACGAGGTCTGGGTCGGCGACGGGGCTGCCGATGACGTCGCCTCCTTGGTCGCCGAGTTACTACACGCCCCGATGACGGCCACCGCAGCCACCGCAGCCACCCCGGTGGCCACCCCGGTGGCCACAGTCCTTGTCTTGTTCACAACAGATACCTTTCGTCGTTACCACGTTGGTTCGCTGTCCAGCCTCACCCGCCCGGATAGGGGTGTCCTAGTCGTTCTGTGAAGATTCGATAAAGGAACGGCGTCCCCTGCCGCGACAGGGGTTTCCTGTGACAGATTCGAGAAGGAAACCCCGGGTAGACATCGGAGGGACACCCCATGACCATCGCCATCTCGACGTCGCTGCAGTCCTCGTTCGCCGATGCGGTGGCCCGCACCCGGGAAGCCTTGGCCGGTCAGGGTTTCGGTGTGCTCACCGAGATCGACATGAAAGCCACGCTGAAGGCCAAACTCGGCCAAGATATGGAGGACTACCTGATCCTCGGCGCCTGCAATCCTCCGCTGGCCCACCGAGCGGTGAGCATTGACCGCCAGATCGGGCTGCTGTTGCCCTGCAACGTCGTCGTACGCGCCGATCCGGCAGGTGACAGCCAGGTGCTGGTGGAAGCGATGAATCCGCAACTGCTGGTTCAGGTCACCGGGGAGCCTGCGTTGCAGGAGGTCGCCGACGAGGTCACCGCCAAGCTGCGCGCCGCGATCGAAGAGTTGGGTCCCGCGTCGTCATAGAAGGGGCAGTCAGGCGGCCGTGAGCCCTGGCCGCTGGGCGCCTGCCGAAGGTGCAGGTAGTTTGAGCCGTTTGAGCATCAAGGCGTTGACCGCGACGATCAGGCTCGAGCCCGACATCGACAGCGCGGCGATCTCGGGGCGTAGGACGAGGCCGAACGCCGGCTGGAAGACGCCTGCCGCGATGGGCAGCGCGATCACGTTGTAGCCGACGGCCCAGCCGAGGTTCTGGCGCATCTTGCGCAGCGTTGCCCGTCCGATCCGCAACGCGATCGGAACGTCGAGCGGGTCGGAGCGCATCAACACCAGATCGGCGGTCTCGATCGCCACGTCGGTACCAGCCCCGATGGCCACGCCGAGGTCGGCCTGGGCCAACGCCGGAGCGTCGTTGACCCCGTCACCGACCATCGCCGAAGTGCGGCCCTGCCGTTGCAGATCGGCGATCTCGGCGGCTTTGTCGCCGGGCAGCACCTCGGCGATGACGGTGTCGATGCCGAGTTGGTCGGCGATGCGTGCGGCGGTGGCCTGGTTGTCACCACTGAGCATGACCACCTGCACACCCAGGTCATGCAGTTCACGCACCGCCGCGGCCGAGGTTTCCCGCGCGGCATCGGCGAGGGCGATCACCCCGACCCCTCGCCCGTCCACGCCCACGAGCACCGCGGTGCGCCCGGCGGAGGCCAGCTCATCGCGGCGGCCCATCAACTCCGCCGGGAAGTCCACCTCTTCTTCGACCATGAGTTTGCGGTTGCCGACGGCGACCCGCCGGCCGTCCACCGTCGCTGTCGCCCCGTGGCCGGGCACATTGCGGAAGCTCGTCAACGGCTCTGCGGCAGAGCCTCTTTCGCTGGCATAACGCACGATCGCCGCCGCCAGCGGATGCTCGGATTCCTTCTCCACCGCGGCGACCATGCCCAGCAGCTCGTCCTCGGCGATGCCGTCGACGACGAAGTCGGTAACTTCCGGCTCGCCCCTGGTCAGGGTGCCGGTCTTGTCCATCACCACGGTGTCGATGCGTGCCGAGGTCTCCAGGGCGGTGGCGTTTTTGAAGAGCACCCCCCGTTTGGCGCCCAGCCCGGTGCCGACCATGATCGCCGTCGGGGTGGCCAGACCGAGGGCGTCGGGACAGGTGATGACCACCACGGTGATGGCGAACAGCAGCGCGGTCTGCACCCCGGCGCCGACGGCCCACCACACCACGAACGTGACGGTGCCGCCGATCAGGGCGACGAGCACCAGCCAGAACGCCGCGCGGTCGGCCAACCGCTGCCCGGGCGCCTTGGAATTCTGGGCCTCCTGCACCATGGCCACGATCTGTGCCAGCACGGTGTCCGAGCCGACCTTGGTGGCGCGCACCCGCAGCGTTCCGGTGGTGTTGATCGACGCCCCGATCACCGTGTCACCGGGTGCTTTGGACACCGGCATGCTCTCCCCGGTGACCATCGACTCGTCGATCTCGGAGGTCCCCTCCTCGACGGTGCCGTCCACCGCGATCTTCGCCCCGGGGCGGATCAGCAGCAGGTCCCCTGCCACCACCTCGGCGGTGGGCACCTCCACCGGCTCGCCGTCACGGATCACCACGGCCATCGGCGGAGCAAGTTCCAGCAAGGTGCGGATCGCTTCGTTGGCCCCGCCGCGGGCGCGCATCTCGAACCAATGTCCCAGCAGGACAAAGGTTGTCAGCACAGCGGCGGCCTCATAGAACACCTCGCCGCCGCCGGTCAGGGTCACCCCGACGCTGTAGAGCCAGCCCGCACCCACCGCTACCGCGACCAGGACCATCATGTCCAGGGTGCGTGCCCGCAGCGCCCGCCAGGCGCCGTCGAAGAAGATCCACGCCGAGTAGAACACCACCGGCAGGCTCAGCAGGAACGTGAACACGTCGTCGCGCAACCCGAACGCGGCCGGCACCGTGAAGCCCAGCATGTCGCGGCCCATCGGCGACCACAACGTGATCGGGATCGACAACACCAGCGCAACCAGGAAACGGTTGCGCATGTCGCGCACCATCGCGTCCATCGACATGCCGGCATGGCCGCCGTGGCCCATCATCTCGTGTGGGCTGTGCTGCATGGCCCCGCCGTGGGCGTGCTCAGTGTGGTCGCCGACGGCCCGGTGTTCGGCGGGCGAGCCGGGTGGCTCCGACATCGGATCACAGACATGGCCGGGAACCGAGCGGCCCGCACAGTGAAACCCGCAGTCCCGCAACCAGGTCGACAGCTGCGCCACCGACGTCGCCGCCGGGTCGAAGACCACCGTGGCGGTCTGGTTGAGAGCATTGGCCTGGACCGCGGTCACCCCGGGACGACGCAGCAATGTCGATTCGACCACCGCCGCCGAAGTGGCCCACTGCAGGCCCCGCACGTCGAGTACCGCGGTGACGGTGGTCATCGGATCCTTCCCCCTGCGACTGCGTTTCGATGGCCTGCGCTGGTCGGTCTGCTCGCACGCATGGATTTCCTTCCGGATCCGGATCTCATTCCAAGCCTGCTCCGCGTCGGTATGGCGGCGGTATGGGTTCAGTGAAGATTCGACGAAGCCAACCCCGCGGGGGACGTCGCGCTGTCGACAACCGCGGGACGCGGGCGGCCACCCGATGGTCTTACAGTCGGATAACGAGTCCGAGTCGATTCCGCCGAGGAGTCCGCCGGCGCCGATCCGCTGCTACATTCGTGAGCATCATGCGTGTCCTCAGACTGCCGGCGAATGCCAAGTTGTGGGCGGTGATCGGGCTGATGTTCATCGGTGCCCTGTTCGCCGCCGCACCGGTGACGCTGGCAGTACCGTCCGGCGCGCATGCCGACCACCACGTATCGGCTGCGGGCGTCGCTGACCACCTCTCTGCGGTGGACCACGACCACATCGGCGCTGCCGCGACTCAGAGCGTGCCGGACGCTTTCGCCGATGCCTTGCCCCCCCGCATGCGGATAGCACTGCCTGCTGTGGGCCTGATCTTCGCTGTCGGCCTGCTGTGGCTGCTGTCACCCCAACACACGGCTCTCGTCGGCCGGGACCCGCCCCGTGCGCCGGCCATCGCATCTTCGGGCCGGGATGTGCTGGCCCGGGTGTGCATCTCTCGCCGCTGATCGGATAGGCGCAGACCGAATGACCCGTACCACGGGTTGATCGGTCGGTGACTGCCGTCCACTTCAGCGGCCGCGCTTCGGAACGCGGCCTGGCCAGGAAGCGCCCCTCCGATGACATCTATTCTCCCTGTTCACCCCTTCAACCTGCACGCCACCCACCGGCGGCATCCGCATCGACAGGACCCTGCCGGAACACTCGCAGCGGCGGTGGGCAACACCCCGGTTCTGCGCGTGACCACCCCGTTCACCGATGGCGATCGAGGATTCTGGGCCAAGCTCGAGGGCTTCAACCCCGGCGGAATCAAGGTCCGCCCCGCCATGCACATGGTGGAGCGCGCCCGGGAACGCGGAGACCTGCGTCCGGGGGCGGGGATCATCGAGTCCAGCAGTGGCACACTGGGTCTGGGCCTGGCTTTGGCGGGCATGGTGTACCGCCACCCGGTCACCGTGGTCACCGACACCGGGCTGGAGCCGATCAT
>CAYLWH010000167.1:2155-5535 GCA_964387245.1 uncultured Mycobacterium sp. | reverse complement strand
CGTCGTAGTAGCGGACGCCCGGGTTGCCGCCGCGGGACTCCCAGTCGATGCCGCGCGTCGACTGCTTGATCTCCCCGCCGGGCTTGTCCGCGTAGAACAGCGTGCACGCGGTGTGCGAGTAGACGCCGCCGCCGCCGTGCTGCAAGCCGACGAGCATGATCGGCTTGAAGCCGAGGGTGCCGAGCTTCGCCTGGGCTGCCGAGAGGTTGGAGCCGAGGCGTTTGAAGCCGATGTTGTAGACCGTTGCGTGGTCGAGTCGGAACGACTCGGTGCTGCCGTAGCGGTTTCCGGGCCAGTCCGAACGTCCCATGAGGATCGCCCCGGTTTGCAGGACGAGTCCGGAGCAGTCGGTGGACCGGGATGGGTCGGTGGTGAATGCGCCGCCGTATGCGTACGGGAGTCCTTTGCGGGCGTGGCAGAACGCGTCGACGTCGCGGGCCTTCTGCTGAGTGATGACCTTGGTCATGGCGGCGTCCTTTCGGGCATGGCGAGCGCCCCGGGCACCGGGTGGTGGCGGGGTGAAAAGCAGTACGGGTTGGGTTACTTGGTGAGCGTGAGGCGTAGGCCGAGGTGCGGCGCGTCGAACCCGATCGTGGTGTCCTCGACATAGCCGAGCGCGACGACGATGACGGCTGTGAGCGCTAATCCTGTTGCTGCGCAGGCGGTTGCGAGGAGCAGCGCGCGGGTCATGTCAGTGTTTGCGGGCGAGTGGGGCTGATGTTGGTGATGTCGATCCAGTCGGATTTCGGCCAGTGCAGCGGGTGCGGGAGCGGCGCGGTGTGCGACACGGATAGCACGCCAGCCGGTGCATGTGCGTAGACCAGGTCGGTGTAGTCGCCTGCGGGCAGCCATATCCGGGCGTGCCCGACTGGCTGGTCGGCGACGAGTTCCCAGTGGATTTGCGCGCGCTGGTAGTCGCCAGCGGGCTCGGGGGTGCCGATGCCGAGGTGGGTGGGCCAGACGGTGGCCGACATGGTGCCGTCGGCGACTACGGGTGCTGACATCTCTAGGTCACCGTGAAGGTGGGAGTGAGCACGATCTGCCCGGTAGTCGACAGTGTTGTGCTGGTGATGGTGCAGTTGTCGATCTGGTTGTTGCCGGAGTTGGCCGAGCACAGTGTGGCGTAGGTGTAGGTGCCGGCGGCGAGGTCGATGATGCAGGCGCTGCCGGTGATTACTCCCGCGGCTGCGGCGCCCCAGGTGGTTTGCTTGCGGGCGTTACCGCCGCCGCTGGCTTCGTTGGCGGGGGTGTTGGTGGCGCCGGGGTTGCCGGTGCACGCGTTGAACCAGGTGCCGAGAGTGCCGTAGCGGTCGGCGAGGTTGTTCTTCGTCGCTGCGATAGCGATAGCCATTGGTGATCCTTGTCTCTTGTCGTGGTGAACCTAGGTTTTGAACATCAGGACGACGAGCCCGGCTGCGCCGGTGCCGCCGCCGGTGGTGCCGAAAGCCGAGCCGGAACCGCCGCCGCCACCTGCGCCGTATGCGGCTCCGTCGCCGCCGATGCCCTTGAACCAGCCGGTGCCCACGGCCGCGCCGCCACCACCGCCACCTGCGGACGTGGTTGTGGCACCAGTGCCGCCGTCGCCGCCGCCCTGTGATCCGAGGGTTCCGGGGGCGCCGCCGTTGTTCAGGTCAGAACGGCCACCCTCAGACCCAGCGCCGAAACCACCGACCGAGGATGTTCCGGCGCCGCCGCCGCCGCCGGGCGCCCCACCGCCGTAGGAGGTGTAGTCACCGCCGTCGCCGCCTTTGTTGCCGGGACTGCCGCCGGTGCCGCCGGACATCCCCGACATCGACGAATGCCCCGAGATGCCCGACACCGACACGGTGCCTCCTGCGCCGGCCGCGCCGTTGACGCTGCCGGTGCCGTTGCCGCCTCTGACGCCGCCGGCTGCGGTGATGGACACCGACCCGGACGTGAAGGTGCTGGCGTTGCCGTTGCTGCTGCCCGCTGCCTGTGCCCCGCCGCGGGTCAGCGTGTACGTCGAGCCCAGCGCCGCGGCGGGTTGCCAGTCGGTGTCAACGAAACCGCCGCCACCGCCGCCACCGCCGCCGCGGCTGTTGGCGAAAGCGCCGCCGTTGTGGCCCAGCCCGCCCGGGCCGCCGCCGCCGTACATCAGCAGCCGCCATTGGCTGAATCCGGCCGGTACCGCCGCGCCGGATTGGTTGACGTTGAACGAGGCCGTGTACTGGACCGCAGCCGAGAGGCTGCCGGTCGTTGCGAGCGCCGCTGCACGTTGGTATCTGGCGAGCGCGGTCGCCGCCAGCACGCCGGAGGCGGACAGGTCAGCGTTCCGCAGATACCGGGCCAGCACCGTGCCGGCCAGGGCTCCTGTCGCTGCGAGTGCCGCTTCGGCGTTGTGGATTTGGTTGGTCAGTTGAGCGGAGAGTGTGCCGACCGCCGACAGGTCCGCCGGACGCTGGTAGCGGGCGAGGGCGGTGGCGGACAGTTGACCTGTTGCTGCCAGCGCCGCGGTGTGCGCGTACCTGGCGAGGGCCGTCGCGGAGAGTTGCCCTTGTGCGGTGAGCAGCGCCGCCGACGCATACCGTTGCACCGCGTTCGCCGCCAATTGTCCGACCGTGGTGAGGTCACCGTTGCGCAGGTAGCGCTGCAAGGTCAGCGCCGCCAACTCGCCGACTGTCACCAAAGCCGCTGCGGCGTGGTGGACTTGGCCTGTCAGGTCAGCAGCCAGGATGCCGGCGGTATCGAGCAGGGCGGGCCGCTGATACCGGGCCAGCACCGACACATCCAGGGTGCCCTCAGCGGACAGGGCCATCCGCCGGCTGTACTGCACACCCCATTCCTGTGTGACCCGCGGGACTGGCAAGGTGGGGTCGGTGGTCCATCCCGGTTTGCGGATCGGCGCCGGCGGTGTGGTCGACCACATCAGGTCAGCTCGTACCCGAGCGCAGCGAGCGCCGACGCGAAACCGCCGTCAGGGAACCGGGCCAGCGGCGTCATGCCGTTCGCCGGGTCACCATCGGCGTCCAGCACAATCGCGTTTTCGTCTGCCAGGAACACATCGACCGTGCCCGGCAGGTGTGATTCGGATACCGGCAGCGTGACGCCAAGCGTGCCCCGCAGCGTGCCAATTGAATCTAGTGTCGCGACCGTGATCAGCAGGTATCGCCCATCGCTGCATTTGTAATGATTTGTGGTGGGGCAGAACTGCGGTAGTGATGCTGAAACCAATTGAGTTGTAGCCATTTTGCGCCCTTTACCTGTAGAACAACCAGATGACACCTGCGCCGCCTGCACCGCCTGCAGCACCCTGCTGGCCAGACTGCGTCTGATTGAAGCTGCCGTGTCCACCACCACCACCACCACCGCCACCGGGGTACCCGCCAGCGCCGCCCGTGCCGCCACTGCCTTGGCGATTA
>CAYLWH010000167.1:0-2145 GCA_964387245.1 uncultured Mycobacterium sp. | reverse complement strand
CCACCACCACCACCACCACCACCGCCGCCGCATTTTGTTGCTGCGCCGGCTGACACACTCCCGCCAGCGCCGCCCGTGCCGCCATTGTTCGCGGCCCCGCCACCAGCAGCAGCAGTACCCGCGTTGCCGCCGAGCGCGACAGCGGACGGGGTGCCGACGTTTCCGATGATGCCCGGCTCGTTAACGGCATCAGCCCCAGGCCCACCATTGCCACCATTGCCCGGCGTCGAATTTGTCTCGGTGTACCCGAACGCTGCCGCGATACCACCCGGCGTGCCGTGCGGGGGTGACTCAGCTAAAACAGTTCCGCTGTGCGAGCCATTCCCCTCGCGCACATACGATCTATTGCCCGCCGAGGCCACCTGGATATCAAGAGTGCTCGGCAGTGAATCAACCGCCAACGTCACCGCAGTGTACGAACCACCAAGCCCGCCTGGGCCAGGATCGGCATTGCCGACTCCGCTCTGTCCACCACCCACGAGAATGGCGATCATCTCAATACAGCTCGGAACCGACCAGCTCGCTTGTGACGATGTGAATGTCGTGACGGTGTACCCGTTGACTACGGCATCTTTGATTGCCTCTATGGTGTACTGCGCCTCTGTTGCCGGTGGCGCAGTGCCGCCGCCAGAGCCAAACCAGCCATTCCAGATTGCTTGCCCGATTCCGCCGATTCCGGTTGTGATGTCATTGCCGAGGTCGCTCAGCGCGGCGGGCAGCCCGGTGACCTTCCCAATCGCCAACTCGCCGCCGCTGGTGAGGTTCTGTGTCTTAGCGCCGAGGCCCGTCCACCAGTCCTTGATGTCCTGGACCGCCGAGTTGATCGGCGTCACAACCAATCCCGCGAGAATGTCGCGGATCTGATTCGCCTCCGCAGCCAACCCCGTCAACCCCGACACCAGTGCTTGTGGAATCGACGCGATCACCGCGGCCGGATTGGTCCACAGATCATTGAGCAGCGTTGTGAACTCGGCGATGCGCGCCTCGATCGCGGCGGCGATCCCGTCCGCCAGCACGCCGAGAAGGATCTTGTGCAGGTGCGGGGTGTTCAGCCACCACACCGTGCCACTGGTGACCAGCTCATCGACGACCAGCGCCGGTCGCACCGACTGCACACCCGCCGGGATATCCCACGACGAATCACCCAGCGCGGTCGGGCCCGCGCTGCCTGTCGGGTTGGTGATCGCCGCGACCGTGACCGGCGTCGGCGTGCCCGACCCGTCCGCTGAGGTGAATGTCTCCAACACGTACCGGATCGTCTGGCCCGCACCGGAAGTGACACCGGAGTACTTGACCGAAATCGTGGTGTTGAGGGGTTGGCCTTCCTCGACTTTGATCACACCCGACCGCAGATACAGTGTCTTGGTGGTGCCGTCAGCGATCACCCGGGCCGCGTCCTCAACCGCGTCATAGGACCAGCCGTCAGCGGTCGGCACCGAAACCTCGGTGAACGGTTCCAGCAGGTTCGCCGTCGCCGTCGTCAGATCCGTGATCGACACCCCGCCGCCGAACTGCGGCAACTGCAACTGCCCGAAGATATGCGAAGCGTTCAGTGGTGAATTGGCGGTCAACAGGTCGAGCAGCCAGTTATCGAGATCGGTCGGGGTCGAGTCGACGATGCCGGTCAGTACATCGCGCAGCGCATTCATCGCGGCAGCGCCGAGGTTCTCCCAGCCCGCGAGGATCTGCTCCGGCGTCGGCGGGAAGTCCTCAACATCCTCTCCCGCGACGAGCTGCACGATCTGCCGGAGCGGCTTGAAGATTTCCTGGATCGCCAGCAACACATCGTCGTCGCCGTCGTACTCACCAAGGATCGCCTGCAGCAGGTCGATCAACTCACCAATGACCGGCAGGCCCGCAATGAACTCCAGGAGCAGCGGCGGCAGATCCTCCGGGCCCTGAATGTCCGCCGGATCAGCGTTCGCGACCAGCGAGTTGACCTCAGCCCAAATCCTGGTGAGGATCCCGAACGGTGTCAGATCGTTCAGCGGGTTACCACCGTTGGACGAGTTGAAGATGCCCGGCATCCGCTCCCCAGCACGATTCCGCATCGCCGCCGGGGTCATGTCCTGCAGCTTCGACGCCAACGTATCGAGCGTCAGCGCGGCTTTCGGCAGATTCGAGACACCACCCGGCGTCGTCACC
>CAYLWH010000166.1:0-5664 GCA_964387245.1 uncultured Mycobacterium sp. | reverse complement strand
GGAGCCTCCGGTACGACGTCGTTGAAACTGCCGAGCACGTGGTCATCGCCGACCGTCTTGTGAAACGGCAGACCCAGCAACGGGCCGGATGCGTCATCGGCGAAGGACGGCCAGGACTGCACCAGTGGCACGATGCCGCCGCCCGGAACGTCGTGGTAGATCTCCATCGCGGGATAGGTGGTGACCTGCGCGCCGACCCGCGGGCCGTCCGACGAAAGCGCAACGGCCAGTGTGCCGTTGACGTCGATGGGGATACGCTTCGCGAGGTCTTCGCCGCCGGGCGAGAAGGGATCGGCGGCGTTGTACGTGACCAAGACCGACCCGTCGCTGCGCTGGGTCGCCGCCACGGACGGAGACCCGGTGCGGACCGCCCCCGTGCTGGAGTTCACCGAGGGATTCTGCCGGGCGACGATGATGCCGTTGTCGAAGTCGACGCGGATCGAGACCCGAGACGATTCGGGTCCGGCCGTCGGCGCGAACCGGCGGTCGTCGCCCAGGTTCTTGTCGAAGAGCGGCCAGCCGATTTTCGGCAACAAGACGTCCTCCGACGGGATGAAGAAGTTGGCGCGCACCGCACCTTGGCCGGGAACGGCGTTGATCCGGCCGACCACGATGCTCGGCGGTACACCGCCGTTCTTGGCGTCGTAGCTGTGCGGGTCGAGGGCCGCCGCGGTGTCCCAGTCGCCGGGGCTGACCGGATCGCGGCCGAACACCTCTCGGAACGCGTTGATCTCGCGGTCCCGGCGATCGGCCTCCGCGGGCGAGCCCGGAGTTCGATCGCCGGGAGCCGGCCCACCGCTGTCGCCACCGTCGGGGCCGTTGAGGTCGGCGCGTGCGATGGCCTGCGCTGCGGTGCTGATCGCGCTGGCGACCTGCTGGTCTTCGGCGATCAGATCGTCGAGGCAGTCCCGGATCTGCGCCTCGAGAGCGCGGGCGCGTACTGAGCGGGCGAAGTTGACGGCGGCGGTGCCCCTCGCGCGGGTTCGCACCGAGAAGTCTTGTCCGACTTTGAAGTCGGCTCGCACAGCGGTATCCACAGCAGCCAGCAGTACGCGTTTGGCGGTCTGGATCTGATCGGCGCCGATGCGCGCCGCCGAGGCGGTGTCATGAAGCTGGTCGACCAACCGGAGGACCGCGAGCCGATCGGAGTAGACCCGTCGTTGTAGGCCATCGGCGGCCTGGCCGGTCCAGACCGTGCCGCCGGGACGCGCGGACTGTGCCGTCAGCTCGGTGAACCGGTCCTCCCACAGGCACGCGGTCCGGGTCCAGTCCGCTGCCGCCGTCGTCAGATGATCTGTGGACCATGCCTCGACGTCGGCGAGACTCAGGACGGAGCCGTTTTCGGTCATCTACGACACTGCCCTCAAGCCGTACAGCGCGGTCGCCGACCGGACCTCTTCGGCCGAATAGCCAACGCCGGCGGCGGTGATCTGTTCCGCGGTCGACTCCAACCGGCCGGTCAGCACCTGCGTCGCGGTGTCGACGCTGCCGTTGAGCAGTCGGACCGCATCCGCCGACGTCTGGCCCGGTCCGCCGGCCACGTCCGACGCGGTGGTGACACCGAGCTCGATGGCCCAGGACCGGCACTGCAGGGCGAGCATCTGCAACCCTGCCGGATTCACCTCCAGCAAACTCATTGCTGCAGTTTCACGGTCTGCGGTCGGACGCGCCAGTCACCCTTTGATAAGACATTGGTCAGCCCGACGCGGCAGGGCGCGCCGTGACGCGATGCCAGACAATGGAAGAGGAATTCCTCAAGTACCAGAAGGTCACTCGTGACGGTCATGGTTTCGGAATTTTTTGACTGCGGCCGCATACGCGTGTCCTACACTCGGCCGATGGATGTCCCAGCGGCGCGTCCGCTGCCAAAAGCCGCGACAGAGGTCTCTGCGGTGTGGCTGGCATCGGTGCTCGGGGGCGAAGTCTCAGACGTGCAGGTTCGGCCGCTGGGCAGTAGCAACGGGTTCACCGGACAAGTTGCGCGGCTGGCCATGACGGCCGAAAGCAGTGTGCCCAGCTCTCTGATAGCGAAGTTTCCCAACGCTGACGAAGGACGCAAGGCGCTGTTTCACCGCCTCGGTTATGCGGCGCGTGAGTTGTCGTTCTACCGAGAGATCGCGCCATCGAGCCCCGTGCGGGTTCCGCGGTTGTACTTCGGTGATGTCGATTCGAAAACTGGCGACTCACTTCTTCTCCTCGAGGATCTCGGGGCGGCGCGTTGTCTGGGCCGTTCCGATAACAACTGCTCGATCGACGACGCCGTCGACGCAGTCAAGGCAATTGCGCTGTTCCACGCGGCACACTGGGGTCGGCTCGATCAGTTCGAATGGATCCCCGATGCACGGTTGGGCGCGGCGAAGACCCAGGGAGCGTTCACGGGGTCGTGGTGGCCTGTCTTCGCGGAACGTGTTAGCGCTCAGGCGCCGGATCTGATGCGCCCAGATGGAGCGTTGACCGCACTGGCCGATCGCATCGGGCCGCGATTCATCGCATTCAAGGAGGCCTTAGCTCGCGGTCCAAGCACGATTGTTCACTCAGACTTCAGAAGCGACAACTTGTTCCGCGACGATGCCGGCCAGATCGCTGTCATCGACTGGGAGAACATGTTTCGAGGTCGCGGGCCGATTGACATCGCCGTGTTGGTCCTAGCGAGCCTTAGCATCGAGAACCGCCGCGGGCACGAATACGAACTGCTACAAGCCTATGTCCAGACCGTCCAAGACGCCGGCGTCGGCGACTTCACTGCCGAGGAATGCCTACGGGATTACCGTCTCGGACTCATCAACAGCATCGTAGTTATGGTTCTCGGCGTTGTGGTCCTGGACGTGATGGCGCAGCGCGACGGGTGGGCGGTGGAGATGCTGAGACGGATCGAAGCCGCCGTCGTCGATCACGACTTGATCGCGATCCTAGAGGACGGAGAATTTTCTCGTGCCTGACGAACCCAACTACACACTGGGCCATGGACATCGATTGGTCACCGCGTTCGGCCGGCGGACCAGCGAGCGGGAAGCGCAGTTCGTGCTTCCCCAGCTCAAGCCCGGCATGGAACTGCTTGATTGTGGCTGCGGGCCCGGCGCGATCACTGTTGGACTCGCCGAACGCGTCGCGCCCGGTCGGGTTGTCGGAATCGACATCTCAACTGACCAGTTC
This sequence comes from uncultured Mycobacterium sp., assembly GCA_964387245.1. GTDB lineage: Bacteria > Actinomycetota > Actinomycetes > Mycobacteriales > Mycobacteriaceae > Mycobacterium. The sequence continues at coordinate 2,511 of CAYLWH010000166.1, read as the reverse complement.
CACGTCGGACGCGCCCTTGCCTCTGATCGCGGTGTCGCCAACGTGTCCTTCGAGCCAGGTGATTTGTCCGAGCTTCCGTTCGACGACGCGACGTTCGACGTCGTCTTCGCCCATGGCGTGCTCTACCATCTGTCGGATCCGAACTCTGCTCTGCAGGAGATGCGTCGAGTCCTGCGCGACGACGGGCTCATTGCGATCCGCGACGCTGACGAGGGTGGGTCACTGATTGCTCCGCTCAATCCAACTCTGGCCCGATTCCAAGAAGCGATCATTGAGGCGTGGATCTGGAACGGCTCGGATCCATTCTTCGGCAGACGGCATCGCACGTTGCTGCGGGAAGCCGGGTTCGAACCGGTCACTTTCTCGGCGTCCTACGACAACTACGTCACTCCGGCCGAAACCCGAGGGCTCGCGAAGTTCACGGCAGAGCTGCTCCGGCAGCAGCGCATGTCCGGCCCGCTGATCGACTCTGGGTGGACAACAGCGGCCGAACTCAACGAACTGTGCCGCGCGTTCGAGGAATGGGGCTCTACTCCCGACGCGTTCTTCGCACGCGCCCGGTGCGAGACCGTCGCTCGTCGCATCTGACGTGCGAACGAGGTCGCTGCCCTTGCGTTTCCAGCACCTGAATCTACAGTCCAGGTGACCCACCAGGGTGATCACACCCTGGACCTAGCCGTCTAGTCGGTTGTGCGTTCGCATCGGCCGAACGCTGCTCGACGCGGCGGAGTGCCTCATCGACGAGCGCCCGGATCTTCGACTCGGGACGAAGGTGGATAACTCCAAACACCTCGCATGTGGAACACAGACTTTCCGGAAGAGCCGCCCTTATGGCCCGACGAATTTCCGTTCCGAGGCCGTTTCTGGGGCGTCGTCGGCGGTGGCCGTCAAGAAGTGGTCGGGCAGGGCGAGCTTGAGAATCGTTCGCTGCGTCAACAGGAACTGGCGCAGCAGCGAACCGGTGTTGTACGGCACGTCGTACTTGTCGCACAGTGCGCGCACCCGTTCGGCGATCTGCGCATAGCGGTTGCTCGGCAAGTCGGGGAACAGGTGGTGCTCGATCTGGTAGCACAGGTTGCCGCTGGCGAACGCCATGATCGGACCGGCGGTGAAGTTCGCCGTCCCGAGCATCTGCCGCAGGTACCAGTCGGCTCTGGTTTCGTCCTCGAGGGCCTCGGCGGTGAACTTCTCCGCTCGATCAGGGAAGTGGCCGCAGAAGATCACCGCATACGCCCAGATATTGCGAAGAATGTTGGCGGCGGTGTTCGCCGCCAGTGCGCGACGCCACCGCGACCGGCTCAGCGCCGGGATCAGGACGTAGTCCTTCATCACCTGGCGTCGGGCCTTGGCGCGGAAAGCCTTTGCCTCGGCGTCCTTTTCGGCGGCGGTCGGCACGCGCTCCTGCTCCGAGTGCAGGTCGTGCGTCGCGATGCCCCATTCGAAGATGACGGCCAGCAGCACGTTGCGCACCGGTTGCAACAGGTACTTTCTCCGCCACGGCGTGTCACGGGTCACCCGCATGATGCCGAAACCGAGGTCGTCATCCGAGCCGAGGACGTTGGTGTAGACGTGATGCCGGTAATTGTGTGAATACCGCCATTGCGACGACAGCCCGGCCATGTCCCACTCCCAGGTGGTCGAGTGGATCTCGGGATCGTTCATCCAATCCCACTGGCCGTGACCGATGTTGTGGGCGAGTTCCATGTTCTCGACACACTTGGCGAAAGCCAGCGCGACGCTGCCCACCGCCCAACTTGTCCGGGACCTGCTGGCCAGGATCAACAGTCGCGCGGCGGCTTCGAGTGTTCGTTGGAAGCGGATGGTGCGGCGGATGTAGGCGGCATCGCGCTCGCCGCGGGACTCCTCGACCTCGCTGCGGATCGCATCGAGTTCGGCCCCGAGCGCATCGATGTCCGTCCGAGTCAGGTGCGCGTACGTCGCAACGTCGGTGATGGCCATGATCTGTGTCCTGTGGCTCGCGGAGTCGGTTGAGGTGGAGTCGGATTCTGGACTGCCCGGCTTCGAGCGATGCTCACGGCGTTGCGGAATCCCCAACGGCGCTGCCGGGCAGGCTGATGAACCAGCGTGCCCAAACCCTAGTCGATTCGGCCGCCGCACAGAAAACGATCTGATCGGCGAACGCTCGGCCTACCATCGGGGGATGCGCACTATCCTGATCGCGGTCGGCATTTTGGTCGCCCTGTTCGGGCTGTTGTTCACCCTGCAGGGGGTCGGCGTTGTGTCCGGGAGCCCGATGAGCAACACCCCCACCTGGTCGGTCCTCGGGCCGATCATCGTGGTGACCGGAATCGTCATCGCATACGGCGGGTGGCGCAGGCGGCGGTGAGACACCACGGCGAGGCACCGGGTGACCCGCTTGCGGTAGCTCCCGCATCAGGGATGCCACCCGAGTTCCATGGCATTATTTGTTCGATCAAGTGATGCCACGACCGTTCGGGAGCAGTGCGGCAACGACACCGCACAGCTGCTCGATCTCGGCAACCGAGGGCT
>CAYLWH010000165.1:2712-5777 GCA_964387245.1 uncultured Mycobacterium sp. | reverse complement strand
GAGGTACTCGCGGATGTCGGCGCGTTGGCGTTGGATCATGTACTTGGCCAGCAGTTTGCGGTCGTCTTCGCGGTCGCGGCCGGACAGGTCCGCGGGCAGGTCGCCGAGGCGGTCGTCGAGCAGGCCGATCAGCGACTGCCAGGCGGCGTCGTCGCCGCTGTGTGGAGTCGCGGTCAGCAGCAGCAGGTGGCGCTGCTGGTCGTCGGCGAGTTTGCGCAGCAGGGCATATCTCAGATGAGCCTGGGAGGACTTGCCGACGCCGACGGATGCCACGCAGGTATGCGCCTCGTCGACGATCACCAATTCCGGGCAGTGCAAGGCGAATTCGTCACGGCGGGACTTCTGCTTGATGAAATCGGTGGAGATCACCAGATACGGGTAGTGCTGGTAGACGTTGGATCCGAACGGGACGCCACGCATCAGCCGGTTGACCGTGGACGGCAACAGAAGTTGCGCGTCGATACCGAACTTGTTCCGGAGCTCGCCCTGCCATTGCGGGGCCAGCTGGGGCGAGCACAACACCGCCAACCGCTGCGCTTCCCCGGTGGCCAGCAGCTCGGCGGCGATGAGTCCCGCCTCGACCGTCTTGCCGATACCGACGCCGTCAGCGATCAGCAGCCGGGTGACATCCTGATTGGCCGCCATCATCAGCGGAACGAGTTGGTAATTGCGGGGCGAGACGGCCAGGCGTGCGAACGAACGGAACGGGCCGCCGCTGGCGCGAAACGAGAGCCTGAGCGCGTCGCGAAGCAGACGGGCCCGGCCGGCGTCCCCGCGGTCGTCGACCGTCGGTGGTTCGAATGTGGCTGCCGCGAAGTCGTCGATCTCGGGCAGCAGCACGGTGGTCTCGTGCTCGTGACCCCCGAGCGGGCGGACCAGCAGCGTGCCCTCAGGGGAACCCGGCAGAACGAGCCAGTCCCGGCCGCGGGCATTGACCAGGCTGCCGGCGGGGTAGTCGACCGTCGTCATGCGTTCGCCTTCGCTTCGCCGAACACACCGCTGTGTTCGGCAATGGTCGTGAGCCAGTTGGCATCTGCGTCGTCATAGTGGAAGCGCAGCACCAGCCACCCCGCCTCATCTTCGAGCTTCATGCGTGCCTGCTCGTCTTTCTCCTGCTGATGTGCGGTGTTGTGGACGGGTCCGTCGATAAAGATTGCAACGTCCATACCGTCGGTGTGGTAAGCGAAATCCGGCCGAACGTAATAGCCGTCCACTATCTTCTGGGCATCGTCAGGGAGCCGGAAGCCGTGCTGTTCCAGCAGGGCGAGGAACTGCTTCTCCAGCTCGCTGTCACAGGCCTTGGTCAGGCGTTCGAGTTGTGCCGCTCGGTCCTCGCCGCCGGCTCCGACAGCCACATTGGATGCGGCAAGTCGTCGGAGCAGGTCGACAACGCGGTGGCGGTCCAGGTGCTGGTGGTCCCACTGGTTGCTGTAGGACAGCAAGCAGTCGTAGCAGGCCTGTGCACAGTCCTCGATCGCATGCGGTGCGCGATGGAGGTCTTCACCGCTGTCGGGGTCGAAGTGCAGAATTTCCAGCGCTTTTCGCGCCGCTTGACGTAGTTGACCATCTTCTGTGGCGAGGCGACGCAGCACGCCGGCTCCGCCCTCGGCGGCTTCGAAGAACAACAGCCGCGACCAGGCGTGGTCACCGGTATTGCTGGGAAGCGCTTCCACCGCAAGTTCGGAGCCTTCCAACTGGTAGACGGCCTCGATGCCACGTTTGAGCGCGTACATTGCGGCCATCCGCTGATCCGCACCGATCGTGGGGTCCAGATGCAGCAGCAGCGCGTTGCGGTGGTCCTCGACGTGGGGGATCACTCGCTGATACCGCGGGGCCTCACCGTGCACGTTCTTGGCCAGGTCCGCCTCTTTGCACCAGCGCCCCTCCACGGTGTCCAGCACGTACCCGCGGACGTCCTTGTCCTTGCGGCGGCGCAGACCCACGTTCATCCGCCGGATCAGCGCGGTGTCGCCGTAGGTCATGGTGCCGAGCTCTTGTGCGCCTTCGGTGATCGTGCTGGTGAGTTGCCCGGCCCGAACTCCATGCGGCACAAAGCGAATGGTCGTGACGATTTCGTGTCCGGCGCGCTGGCGTTCCTCCTCGTCGGCGCTGATCCGGTCGCGGCGACGAGTCTTGACCGACAGCAGCCGCATCAAGTTGGCCATCGTGGCATCGGGTGCGAACGGCGCACCGCAATGCTGGCAGAGATCGGGGTCGGTGGACTCATGGAGATACCCGCAGGCGCTGCAGCGCTTGATCTCGGTGATGTGGACACCAGTGCCGTCGTCACGGGCGGGCAGGCTGACCCGGTTGACCTCGTAACGCGCCCCCTCGTGGTAGATGAACGCACCAGGGCCGAACTCGCTGATCGCCATGAACCTGGGCCGCTGGATGAAATCACCTTCGCCGCCGCTGCGGGTCCGCCGTTCCGCCGGAATAAACGCCGACAGCGGCAGTCGCGGGAAGGAATAGCCGGGTAGAAAGCCTTCCGATGCGAAGTAGCGGTAGGTGTAGAAATCACCCTGAAGCACATCGTCGACCTGGCCCTTCAGCAGGTCGAGCGCAGCACGCGCCTCCGAAATACGGCCGCGAGCACGTTGTTTCGAGCTTTCGGACGCACCGATGGTTTTCAGGGTCGTGTTGGCCTGGTCCAGCTCCGTTTGCGCCTCGTTGTAGAGCCCACGCCACCGGTCCGCGGCGTGGTTGAACCGAGTCGGCGCCTGATCGACGGTGTCAGCGATCCAGTTATCCGTCCACCACGGCGCCGCGGTCACTTCGGTGGTAGCCGTCAGGACGTCGGTGATCGTCGTGATGGCGGCGCTGCGACTCGACGGGGATTCGATCGTCGTGAGCACTTCGGCGCGCAAAGGCTGGCCGGGCTGGTCGATCTCCAGCAGGTCGACCATGCTGGCTTTGAGGTCCAGGCCGCACTTCACCAGCCAGATCGAGTGGGCGTGCGCGCGCACCAGATCCTGGTTGCCCAGTTCCAACCGCGGTGGTGCGACAGCTCCGGCGACCATGTCCTGACTGCGCCGAAAGTAATAGGCATCGTGGGCATTGCCGGT
>CAYLWH010000165.1:0-2612 GCA_964387245.1 uncultured Mycobacterium sp. | reverse complement strand
ACCAAGATGCCGGCGCCGGCCATGACGTCCATCAGGCTCTCGATGATCCCCTGGGCATCGGCCGTCTTCAGGGCAGGCTGAAAGCCGGGGAAGCGGTTCGGGCGCCGCAGCCAGCGTCCGTACGCGCCCAACCCTGACAGGTGGAGGTCGGCGCCGATCCCTGTTGCACCCTTGGGCCGCCCGCCGGGGTAGGCGAGGCCGCTGTACGTCCCTGCATCGTCGGAGATGGCCCACGGGTCTTTCAACCACTCCCGACTGGCGCGCCGGACGGCATCGAACTTCTCGTCGGTCAGGAACTCGGTGTCGATGCAGAGGTTTCGGCGAAGTTCGTCGAGAAGGACGTGCATCACGTCCCGTCTCGTGTCACCGCTGGCGCTTGCCAGTGGTTCTCCGTAGCTAGCCCATTTGTCGTCGTTGGAGGCGAGTTCGTCTACACCCTCATAGGCCAGGCGCAGCTGTCCGGTCTGTTCCAGGTTGGGCATGGTGATACGCCAACCCCGCTTGAGGTCAGCCCACAAGCGATAGGCGACGACATCGCGCAGCGCGCGGGCGATCTTCTTCCGCGGGATGTGCTCGTCAGCGGTCTCCTCGTCACGGGCGAAGAACTTGAGGCTCTTCCCCCCGAGCGCTTTCACCACTTCGGGCCCGAGGTTCTCGTCGGTGAGTGGTTCTCCGGGGTTGTTTTCCTGGTAATCGGCGGCGGCGCGGTACAGGGCTGAGCGGATCAGCCCGACCAGCATGAAGTCGTTGAAATGGCCGGCCTGCAGGCTTGCGTCCTGGCGGTTGTCGCTGAACGCCAGGAACTTTCGGGCGTCGTTGTCGAGATCGGACTCGCTTCTGAGGGCTCTGACGATTGACTGCGAGAGCACCGTCACCGCACTCGCACGGCCTTCGGTGCCAAGGCTGGCGACGCGGGAGAACTGGGACTGGCGGGCACTCTCGTAACTCGTCTTGCACGATGGGCAGAATTCGAGCCGCTCGAAGAACGCCACCGGCATACCGTCGTCGGTGATGGTGCCGAACTCGTCGACACGTAATGAGTTGGGTAGCTTCGTGATTCGAGCTTTGTCGAGGACCTGACCGGTCCCGCTGGACACCACCCAGTCCTCAGGGACGAGGTCGAGCAATGCAGGGTCGTGGGGATCGGGCCATGGTTTCTCTGTCAGGAGCAACAGACCGTCGGCGTCGGGATGTTCGACAAGATCGGAATTTGGGATGCGGGGACTGAAGCTCTCACCGCCGCGCTCTAGGTTTACGACGAGGAACTCTTGGCCGCACTCGCGACAGAACGCCAACGGGAACAGCGGCTGTCCCGCGGGCCTGTTGGGTGCGCTGCGCTGGTACTGGGTGGTGAGGAAGCGCTTCGCTGGGGGTTCCAGGGTGGTGTAGACGGTGTCGCCCTTGCCGATGAACTGATGCAGCTTGAAGGCGAACAGCGAACGGCCTTGCGGATCGCGGGCCCGTGAGCCGGCAAGCAGTAGCTCCTGCAGCTTCTCCCGGCAGACCGCCTCCTCCACGCCGGTCTCGTCGTGCAGCTTCTTGGCGGCATCGCTGAGTTTGGACGGCGGGCGTCGGGCGAGCTTGCCCTCATCGTCGGTGTGCAGACCAAAGTGCTCCTCGATCCAGACGGCCAGTGGGTCGGCCTTGAGTTTGTCCCACTCCGTCGGCGTCGGCGCTGCCAGCCGTGTGCTGAGCGTGGCCGGGTCTGCCTCGCCCGTCGTCGCACGTCGTAGCGTTTCCCCGACGATGTTGGCTGCGGGGATGTCGACGCCGAAGATCCTGGTCGCCAACTCGGCGACCTGGTGGCGCTGCTCGGCCTTGGTGCCGGGACCGGCGAGGGTCGCACTGGTACCGATGCACTGGACGTCATTCGACTTGACAGCGCCGCACAACCGGCGGACCAGCATCGCCACATCGGCCCCTTGTCGGCCGCGATAGGTATGCAGCTCGTCGAGAACCAGAAATGACAGGTTCTCTGCGCTGCTGATCAGGGCCTTGCGCTCCTTCGGGCGGGTGAGCATCAGTTCCAACATGACGTAGTTGGTCAAAAGGATGTCCGGGGGAGAGGCGAGGGTCTTCTCGCGTTCCTCCCTGTTCTCCTGCCCCGTGTACCGCGCGAAGCTGACCTTGGGGTTCGTCTTCCCGAGGAACTTCTCCAGCTCGTTGCGCTGGCTGTTGGCCAGCGCATTCATCGGATAGACGATGATGGCCCGCACGCCCTTGCCCGAGCCCTCACGCAGCACCCGGTCGACGATCGGCACGATGTACGCCATCGACTTGCCCGAGCCGGTACCGGTGGTGAGTACGTAGGACTCACGGCGGTTGGCGATTTCGAAGGCGTCAGTCTGATGGCGGTGGAAGGTGATCTCTTTGCCGGCCGGGTCTCGGAAGATGTTGGTCGCCTCGTGGTCGAGAACACCCTTGCCAGCCAGTTCGCTGACCGAGCCGCCGGACTCGAACGCCGGATTCAGCGCGAGCCACGGCTCCGGCCAAAGCAGACCGTCGGTGATCTCCTTTTCGACCTTGCTGCGGATCTGGTCGTCCTTGATTTCCAGGAAGCCCTTGACGAAGTTCTCGTAGTCGTCCAAGACCTCGTTCAGGACACCGAACGC
>CAYLWH010000164.1:0-5783 GCA_964387245.1 uncultured Mycobacterium sp. | reverse complement strand
GGTTACGGCCCTTCCACCTTTCTGACCAGGTAGCTGCGCAGAACCACGACTACCTCTCCGGGTCGGGCTCCAGCTACATCATCGGCAAGGCCGTCAACACCACCGACGAGGACTGGGACTTCTAGTCGGTGCAGGTCAATCCCGTCCGGGCCGACGCAGGCCATTCGCTCCCGGAGGCGCTGGATCATGACCGGTTGTGCGTCGTCGCGAGCAGTCCCGACGACTTTGGGTCGTCACCGAACCACTACGGTGGGCAAGCCTTTCACCACCCCGACGAACTCCTTCCAGTGCCCCACCACGGGATGGGTCCGCCGGCACACCGGGTCGAACGGCACACAGGTTGCCGTTTCGAACCGGTCGGCTTTGGTGTTGTCCACCGCCACCCGCAGCTCGAACTCGTAGGCCACCTTCGCGTCGGTGGTCAGCGTCAACGCCATGCCGTCCTGGCTGAACTGATAGCCCACTCCGTCGATGTGTGCCTGGTTCTGCTCGGTTTCGAGCAGTTCCCCGTTGAGCCACCAGGTCACCGCTCGGACGGTGCCGATCCGGTCCACCGTCGCGGTGAACACCGCGGTGCGCTGGCGGGCGCCGAGGATGACGGCCGACTTGTATCCGATCGCATCGGACATCGCGACGGGACGCGGATCGGCCAACTCCAGCAGCTCGCTGGCCGGCAGCGTGACCCGGGCCTCCCCGGCACGCAACTGCACCTGGGCCGACCCGCCGAGGGTGCCTTCCAGCGCGGCCATCTCCTGCAGGCGCGCCACATCGACCGACGCTCTGGGCGCCTCGCGCCGCCTGGCGGTACGAGAAACATCAAGCAGCGGAGCGAGTTTCGCCCGCACGTCGGTCTTCGGCGGCCGTGGCGGCCGGGTGATCACGCTGTCCACCTTCACCTTGCCATCCAGCACCACCGGACCATGTGTGCGCGGTGGGCAGGCGAACGCGCCGACGATCTTGACCACCGGGTCGGCCACGCCGAAGGTCTTGTACCGCAACGTCACTCGACCGTCATCAACGTCGATTACCTGAATTAGCGCCAGCCGTCGTTCGTTGGTGCGCACCGCGTACACAGCGAGACCGGGAATGAACATCTCGATGTCGAGGCCGAACGGCAGGTCGATCATCTGCAGGAACCCGAGTTCGGTCACCGGGATCGAGCGGCGAGAAAAGTCCAGCCCGTAGATCCGGTAGCGCGGGGTTTCGTCGAAGCGGGCCCACGGCGTGCCCGCAAGGCGAGACACGCACAGCGTTTCCAGCCGTGCCGCGCGTTCGCGACCGGTCCAGCGCAGGTCGGCGCCGAGCACGGAATCCCCGACCGCGCCGTCGTCGAGATCCAGTTGTTGCCCGGGGCGCAACCGCACGGTGCCCTGGGTGCGCACCGGAGCGGTGTCGTGCACGACGAGTCGGCAGCCGATGCCGATATCGTCGATGAAAGCGTTCTGGAAGACGAGGTTAAAGCCCACCGCGGGCACGTTCAGTGGTGGGATGGCCGAATTGACCGCATCGACGACCGTGTCGGCGACGGCGTTGACGACGTTCTCGACGGTTGATGTCACGAGATAGAGCAGCAGCGGCACCACCACCGCACCGACGATGCCGGCGAGCAGTCCACCCAGGAACCCGGCGCCGATCCAGCAGAGCAGCGGTATGTCGAGGTCAAAGTCCGGATCAGACAACCTCGGGTCGACCCGCAGTTGGCCGTTGCGCACGTCGAGTGCGAAATCCCCACCGAACTCCGCGCTTCCGGTGTAGCAGAAGCCGCTCTTCTCCACCCGGGAACGCACCTGTACAAAGCCGTCCACCAGGGCGAAGTCGAGGCGGGTGAGTTTGACGTCGTTGTCGTCGTCGATCACGACCGAACGCTGCAGCTTGCCGTCCTCGAAGTCGGCGTCCTCGAGCCCGAGCCCGGCCTCGATGCCCGGCTCCAGCAGCCGCAGGAACCAGTCGAAGCCCATCATCAGCGTCGCAGTGCTGCCGGCCGGGATGGCGCTGGTGGTCAGGTTCGCGAGGTTGCCCGGAGTCCCGCCGCCGAAGGTGAGGCAGACGGCGACGGCGTTCTCGCCGACCGTCGCGTCGACGACCTTCACGTCCAAGCGGGTGGGCACGATGGTGGGCGCGTCCGAGTCGGTGCTGACCGGCACGGTCCCGGGGAGCGGGATCGCGCGCACCGTGTTGCGCAGGCGGTCGGCGAGCGCGCCGGTGTCCACCGGCACCGGGCCGACGCTGGCGGACAGGTGGTAGAGGCGGTCGTGCAGATTCAATTGGGCGATGTGGACGCCCGGCGTACTGCGGTCGACGTCGATCCCGACGATCATCCGGATCCGCCACGCCACGCCCAGTGCGCCGGTGAGCTGTATGTCGACGGCATTGGTTTGTGCCGGGGTGAGCACCGGGTCGGTCGGACGGTCCAGGCTCACGGACAGGTTGAACCCCGCGCAGGGGATGTTGAGCAGGTCTAGGAATCCGCACAGCAGGTCACTGGTGTCGAAGGCGACGCCGAGCACATCCTGTAACGGCCGTTCGGAATACTCCATCACCAGGTCGAAGCCGGCGCTTTGCTGCCCGGCCATTTCAGTGTTCCCGTCCGACGATGCGAATGCGAACCTTGGGTGCGATGGTTTGCCCGTTGGGCAGGATCACCGGCTGCGCCGCAATGTCCTCAACCCGGTTGGCCATGGGCAGGCGCAGCCGGTGCGCGACCGCGGCGGGAACCGGAATCCGTAGTCGGCGCAGCACCTTGGCCGGGTCCGCGAGGAATTCGGCGGTGGCCTCCGGTGTGGCCAGTTCGGCGAGGATCCGCTTCTCGTGTTTCGCCAGTTCTTTGATCGCGTCGGCGAATTCGGTGTCTTCGGGGTAGGGCGAGTCTGATGTGTCGGAACCGCAACATTCTTCTGCCATGACGACCCCCTCAGCGTGCGCGACGCTTCGTCAATCGTAGAACCGGCGTGGCGGCTCAGACGCAGAACCGGTGGATCAGTGCGTCCACATTGCCGCTGAATGCCGGACACCACTAGCCACACCCGCGGCCGCGCTCGTGGGATTCCGCGAGCACGGTGCGGCCGATGTCGGCGTAGGTGTCCGGGCGGGCGCTGCGCAGCCACAGCGCGTACACCAGGCCGAGGGCGAACACGCCGGCCAGGATGAACGGCGCCACCTTGATCACCAGTGAGTCGGCGGCGTAACCGGCCGCGAACGCGCGGTTGTCCCACAGCAGCCACACCACGTAGGCCATCGCCACACCGCCGAGCGCGGGGCAGATCAGTGTGGTGATCACGTTGCCGCGGTGCACTTTTCGCACCCAGAAGTACCAGATGACCGCCACCGAGCAGATCACCTGGACCAGCATGATGGCGGCGGTGCCGACGAGGGCCAGCAGTCCGTAGACGCACGCGTAGGGCACCAGAGCCGGCGCGTCGACCGGCGTGCCGTCGGCATCGGGCACCTGAACGGCGGTGAAGGTGTAAAACAGCAGTACCACAACGAGGGTGATCGAACTCTGCAGTGCAGATGCGACGAACGGCGACCCGTGCCGCGGATGTCCGGCGCCAAGCGTGGCAGTGACTTTCGCCGAAGGGATTTCCCGCCCGAGTGCGAACAGGTACCGCGACGCCGCGTTGTGAAACGCCAGTGCGCAGGCGAACGATCCGACGACGAGCAGGATCTTGTAGACGTCGAGCAGTGCGCCGCCGAGGTTGGCGCGCACCAGGTTGAAGAACAGGTTCGGGGGAACCGCACTGACCGACGTCTGCACCGACGCGCGGGCGCCGTTGCCGGCCAGCACCATCGCCGAGACGAAGGTGTAGAACAGGCCGAGGCCGATCACCGCGACCAGGGTGGCCCGCGGGATGATCCGCTTGGGATCGCGCGACTCCTCGCCGTAGACCGCGGTGGTCTCGAAGCCCACCCACGACCAGAATGCGAAGAACAGGCCGATGGCCATCGACCCGGCCGCTGCGGCGCTGCCGAACGCGTCGGCCGGCAGGCTCTGGAATGCGTTGTGCGGCAATACCGTCTGGTCGAGCATGAAACCATCAGGGCCGCCGCCGCGGATGATCACCGACATCGCCAGGGCGGCCAGCAGCAGCACTTCGCAGATCAGCGTGACGCCGAGGACCGCCGCGGTCAGGCCGATGTGGAAGTGGCACAGCACCGCGATCACGGTGATCGCGCAGAGGGCGAACACCGGCCACGCAATGTCCACTCCGGCAATGCTGTTGACTGCGTCGTTGGCGAAGTAGGCGCAGCCGCCTATCAGCGAGCCCTCGAAGACCACGTAGGCGCAGGTGGCCAGCAGGCCGCTGGCCATTCCCCAGATCTGGCCGAGTCCGTGCGAGATGAATCCGTAGAAGGCACCCGTCGTGGTGATGTGGCGCGCCATCGCGACGTACCCCAGGGCGAACATGGTCAGCGCGAAGGTGGCGAACAGAAAGCCGGCGGGAGCGCCCAGGCCGTTGCCGAATCCGACTGCAATGGGAACGTTTCCGGTCATCGCCGTGATGGGCGCCGCGTTTGCAACGGCCATGAAGATGACGGCGACGATGCCGACGGCACCCTGCTTCAGCCCGGGAGCGCCGGACGCGACGGCCGGTGCTGCGGACTCACTGGACAACCGTGGGCCTCTCTGGACGACGAGTGGTGAACGGCCGGTGAATGACCGGAGAACTGTGCCACCCCGCCGTGGCGGGTGTGCTCGGCACCCTACACACTTGGCATGTGACTGCGTCTACTTCACTTCTGACCCGAGTGCTGGACTGGCTGCGCGCCGGCTACCCGGAAGGGGTTCCCGGGGCCGACCGGGTTCCCCTGCTGGCGCTGCTGCGGGAGACCCCGCTGACCGAGGACCAGGTCCGCGAAGTGGTTGGCCACCTCACCGCCGCCGAGTCGCCGGCGCTCGACGACGGCACGATCGACAGGGACGAGATCGAGTCCTTCATCGAAGACGTCACGCATCACGACGCCGGACCCGAGAACATCCGCCGGGTGGCCGCGGTGCTGGCTGCAGCCGGCTGGCCCCTGGCCGGCCTCGGCGGCTTCGAGCACGAGGCCGACTAGATCGTCGCGGCGTCGATGACGAAGCGGTACCGCACGTCCGAGGACAGCACCCGCTCGTACGCCTCGTTGAGATAGTCGGCGTCGATGACCTCGATCTCGGGTGTGACGTCGTGCTCGGCACAGAATTCGAGCATCTCCTGGGTCTCCGGGATGCCACCGATCATCGAGCCGGACAAGCTGCGTCGCATACTCGCCAGTGGAAATGGCGGGACCTCCATGGCGTGTTCGGGCATGCCCAGCTCGACAAGCGTGCCGTCGACCTTGAGCAGCTTGAGGTAGTCGCCGAGGTCGACGTTGGCCGAGACGGTGTTCAGGATGAGGTCGAACGACCCGGCCAGCTTGCGGAAGGTGGCGCGGTCGCTGGTGGCGTAATAGTGCGAGGCGCCCAACCGCAGGCCGTCCTCCATCTTCTTCAGCGACTGGCTCAACACGGTCACCTCGGCGCCCATCGCGGCCGCCAGTTTGACACCCATGTGACCGAGACCGCCGAGTCCGATCACGGCGACCCTCCTTCCCGGACCCGCCTTCCAGTGCCGCAGCGGCGAGAAGACGGTGATACCCGCGCACAGCAGGGGAGCGGCCTTGTCCAGCGGGATCGAATCCGGGATGGCCAGCACGTAATTCTCGTCGACCACGATCGCGGTGCTGTAGCCGCCGTAGGTCGGGGTGCCGTCGCGCTCGGTGGAGTTGTAGGTGCCCTTCATCCCACCGGCGCCAGTGCAGTACTG
>CAYLWH010000163.1:4217-5817 GCA_964387245.1 uncultured Mycobacterium sp. | reverse complement strand
GCTAGGGATTCGACCGGACCGACGTCGACGCGGAGCCCGACGCGGCCGGTCGGCTCGAATTCCCTTTGGTCACTTTAGGCACGTCCGTCCCAATCTGCGGATTCCTGTCGGTACTTCGAACTATTGTTCGAATATGGGTTCCGATGCGGTGTTCGCCATTCTCGACGAGTTGGAGGGCGCGTTCGACAAGCTGGCCAGCCTGCCGCTCGACGGGTTGAGCCCGCAGGAGTTGTTGACGGTGCTGGCTCGCCGGGAGGCGCTGGCGTGGCGGCAACCCGTGGTCGATCACGCGATCATCGCCCGCCTGAGCGCGGAGTGTTCGCCCGCGCAGCTGGGTGCGCGCAGTCTGGCCGAGGTGCTGTCGTTGCGGCTGCGGATCAGCCGTCGTGAGGCGCGTCGGCGCATCGCCGAGGCCGAGGATCTGGGCCCGCGCCGCGCGATCACCGGCCAGCCGTTGGAGCCGGTGCTGCCGAGGGTCGCCGATGGGCAATCGGCCGGACAGCTGGGCCCTGAGCACGTGGCGATCATTCGCCGGTTCTTCGACCGGCTGCCCCGGCACGTGGAATTTGACACCCGCGAGGCCGCCGAGGCCGATCTGGCCGGAATCGGTGCGCAACTGCCTCCGGAGGAACTTCGGGTGGCCGCGGACAGGTTGGCGGCGCTGATCGATCAGGACGGGGAATTCTCCGATGTGGATCGGGCGCGGCGCCGGGGTCTGTCGATCGGCCGGCAGGGGGTCGACGGGATGAGTCCGGTCACCGGCCTGCTGGATCCCGAAGCGCGGGCGGCGCTGGATGCGGTGCTGGCCAAGCTGGCCGCCCCGGGGATGTGCAACCCCGAGGCCGAGCGGCCACGCGTCGACGGCGAACCCGACGCCGGGGAGGTCCGCGCGGATACCCGCACCACGGCTCAGCGCAATCACGATGCGCTCAAGACATGCTGTCGCGGATTGATCGCATCGGGAGAGCTGGGGCAGCACAACGGATTACCGGTCACAATCATCGTGTCCACCACGCTCCGCGAGCTCGAATCCGGTGCCGGGCATGCTGTTACCGCCGGCGGTACCCTGCTTCCCATGAGTGACGTCATCCGGATGGCTTCGCACGCCTTTCACTACCTGGTGGTCTTCGAAGACCACCGCGAGGTGCCGATGTACCTGGGCCGGGCCCGGCGTACTGCCTCGGTTGGGCAACGAATCGCCTTGTGCGCCAAGTACCGCGGCTGCTCGTTTCCCGGCTGTACGGCGCGGGGTTATGACTGTCAGGTGCACCACGCCGAATGTGACTGGGCCGACGGCGGCCAGACCGACGTCGACGAACTCACGCTGGCCTGCGGGCCGCACAACCGGCTGGTCAAACGCGGCGGCTGGCAGACCCGCCAACGCAGAGACGGCCGCACCGAATGGATCCCACCCCCCGACCTCGACACCGGCCAGGCCCGCACCAACCGCTACCACCACCCGCAGCGCTACCTGGTGCCCGACGAGGAGCAGGAAGAGCCGGAAGGCAATGAGGACTAGCCACAATGCCGTCGCGGTAAGCCATCAAGCGGTCGAGTCCCGCAAAGCCCAATCCGAGGTCCTCGGCCAGGTACACGCAGC
>CAYLWH010000163.1:0-4117 GCA_964387245.1 uncultured Mycobacterium sp. | reverse complement strand
CGTGCGGTCGGCAACGCCCGGCCGGGTGTCGGGCTGATAGGCAACGTCTTCGGCGACCCATCTGGCCAGAAGACATTGACATATGTCGAAGACGTGGCATCATCGGCAGTGCACATTAATTCGATATATGTCACACAGGTAGGAGCCGCCGCCATGTCCCGCGTACAACTCGCCCTCAACGTCGACAACCTGGCCGAGGGGGTCGCCTTCTACTCGAAGCTGTTCAATGCTCAGCCCGCCAAGCTCAAGGACGGCTACGCCAACTTCGCCATCGCCGAGCCGCCGCTGAAGCTGGTGCTGATCGAGAATCCCGGTCACGGTGGCACGGTCAATCACCTCGGCGTCGAGGTCGCGAGCAGCGACACTGTCCGCGCCGAGATCGCTCGACTCGCCGGCGAAGGACTGTTCACCGACGAGGAAATCGGCACCACCTGCTGCTTCGCCACTCAGGACAAGGTCTGGGTGACCGGCCCGGGCGGCGAGAAATGGGAGGTCTACACCGTGCTCGCCGACTCGGAGACGTTCGGCACCAGCCCCCAGCACCTGGACGGCACCGCCGAGGCCGGCGTGTGCTGCGGCGGGTCCGCCGATGTCGCATCGGCCACGTCGGCGTCGTGTTGCTGACGCGTGCGCGATGACACAGTCGCACGGATGGCGCCCGGCCGGACCTACCCGAGCGGGCCGGTCATGAGCGCAAAACTGCCGGCCGCGGTGCCCCTTTAGACTGGGCACTCGTCTCACCGAGCCAATGAGGAGTATTCGTGCTGCGCAGTCACAGTGCCGGGTCGTTGCGTGCCGCCGATGCGGGCCAGACGGTGACCCTGGCCGGTTGGGTGGCGCGCCGCCGCGACCACGGCGGCGTCATCTTCATCGACCTGCGCGACGCCGGCGGCGTGGCCCAGGTGGTGTTCCGGGACGGCCTTGAGGAGGGGCAGGTGCTCGCGCAGGCGCACCGGTTGCGCGCCGAGTTCTGCGTCGCGATCACCGGTGTCGTCGAGATGCGGCCCGAGGGCAATGCCAACGCCGAGATCCGCACCGGCGAAATCGAGGTCAACGCGACGACGCTGACGGTGCTGGGGGAGTGCGCTCCGCTGCCGTTCCAGCTCGACGAGACCGCGGGCGAGGAGTCGCGGCTGCGCTACCGCTACCTGGATCTGCGCCGTGAGCGCCCGGGTCACGCAATCCGGTTGCGCTCCAAGGTGAATGCGGCCGCGCGCGGGGTGCTGGACCAGCACGACTTCATCGAGATCGAGACCCCGACGCTGACCCGCTCGACGCCTGAGGGCGCCCGCGACTTCCTGGTTCCGGCACGACTTCAGCCCGGCTCGTTCTACGCGCTGCCGCAGAGTCCGCAGTTGTTCAAGCAGCTGCTGATGGTCGCCGGTATGGAGCGCTACTACCAGATCGCCCGCTGCTACCGCGACGAGGATTTCCGCGCCGACCGTCAGCCCGAGTTCACCCAGCTCGACTTGGAAATGAGCTTCGTCGAAGCCGACGACGTGATCGCGGTGACCGAGCAGGTGCTGCGGGCGCTGTGGGCCCTGATCGGCTACGACCTGCCGCTGCCGCTGCCGCGGATCGGCCACGCCGACGCGATGCGCAGGTTCGGTTCCGACAAGCCGGACCTGCGGTTCGGCCTCGAACTCGTCGAGTGCACGGAGTACTTCAGCGACACCCCGTTCCGGGTGTTCCAGGCGCCCTACGTCGGCGCCGTCGTGATGCCGGGTGGCGCCGCGCAGCCGCGACGCACCCTGGACGGTTGGCAGGAGTTTGCCAAGCAGCGCGGCCACAAGGGCTTGGCCTACGTACTCGTCGCCGAGGACGGCACCCTGGCGGGACCGGTCGCCAAGAACCTCACCGATGCCGAGCGTGCCGGGTTGGCCGCCCACGTCGGCGCCGAGCCGGGGGACTGCGTGTTCTTCTCGGCCGGCTCGGCCAAGACGGCGCGAGCGCTGCTGGGCGCCACCCGCATCGAGATCGCCAAACGCCTGGACATGATCGACCCGAACGCGTGGGCGTTCACCTGGGTGGTGGACTGGCCGCTGTTCGAAGCCACCGACGAGGTAACGGCGGCAGGCGAGGTGGCTCTCGGTTCCGGAGCATGGACGGCGGTGCACCATGCGTTCACCTCGCCGAAGCCGGAGTCGGAGGCGTCGTTCGACACCGATCCGGGCAGCGCGCTGGCTAACGCCTACGACATCGTGTGCAACGGCAACGAGATCGGCGGCGGGTCCATCCGTATCCACCGACGCGACGTCCAGGAACGGGTGTTCGCGATGATGGGCATAGACCACGCGAACGCCCAGGAGAAATTCGGGTTCCTGTTGGACGCCTTCACCTTCGGCGCGCCTCCGCACGGCGGCGTCGCCCTGGGCTGGGACCGCATCACCGCGCTGCTGGCCGGCGAGGACTCCATCCGGGAGGTCATCGCGTTCCCGAAGACCGGCGGCGGCGTCGACCCGCTGACCGATGCGCCCGCACCGATCACCGCGCAGCAGCGCAAGGAGTCGGGTATCGACGTCTTACCCGAGCCCGAACCGAAGAGCCGGGCTTGACCGCCGGCCGGCGACGACACCGATCCCCGGGCGACGACACGCCGCGGGACGTCGCCGTGGCGTCAGTATCGAAACAGTCTCGAAGCTCCGGGCGGGCCCACCCCGGCAGACTCGCGCCGCTACGGTGCGAGCGTGAACCGCCGCAACGCGTCGGCCAGCTGGGCGCGGACCGGGGCGCCCGAGACAACCACGTCGACCATCGTCGGCGACAGGTGGGTGTGCCCGCGGGCGCACAGGTGCTCAGTGGGCACCCCGGCCGCGGCCAGCGCCGCGGCGTAGGCGTCGCCCTCGTCACGTAGCGGATCGAACTCGCACGTCACAACGATCGCGGGCGGAAGACCCGAGAGGTCGTCCGCCCGCAGCGGGGCCAGCCGGGGATCGTCACGGTCGGCACCGCCGTCGTAGTGTCCGTGGAACCATCGCATGAGCGCCCGGGTCAGGACGTAGCCGTCGGCGTTCTCCTGATAGGACGCAGGCTCGCGGGTATCGGTCACCGGCGCCAGCAGCGCTTGCCCGCAGATGTGCGGTCCGCCGAGGTCGCGGGCCCGTTGGCACGCCACGGCCGCGATATTTCCGCCGGCGCTCCAGCCCGCGACGGCCAACCGCCCCGGGATGCCGCCGAACTCCGCGCAGTGCTCGGCGATCCAGCAGACCGCCGCGAAGCCGTCGTCCACCGCGGCGGGAAATCGATGTTCCGGCGCGTGCCGGTAGTCCACCGACACGACGAGCGCGCCACTGCGCACGCAGAGGTCCCGGCACAGCGGGTCGTCGGAGGTGGCGTCGCCCAGCACCCAGCCGCCGCCGTGGAAGTAGACGACGACGGGGTGCGGCCCCGCGCTCGCCGGGCGATAGAGGCGGTAGGCCAGGGGTCCCACCGGGCCGGGCAGCGTGCCGTCGAGGATCTCGCCGACGTCGGGACCGGGCGGCAGAACCGCCGCGGATGCGGTCATGAACTCGCGGGCCTGCTCGACGGTCATCGCCTCGAGCGGCGGCACGTTCAGCGCGGCCATCTCCTCCAGCATCAGCTGAACGTCGGGTTGCAGCCGGCGCACCACGCCGTCCACGCAACGGGTGCCGTTGGGTCCGGACCGCTTGAATCCCAGGTAATCTCGCCGCGCGACTTCATCGCAGGCGGCGCGGTAGAAATCGACGCCCGCGGAATATGGCATGAAGACCCGGGGCTTGCCCGGCACGTTGGCGCCGACGTACCACGAATTGGCTTGCGGGAAAAGGGTTATCGCACCGCAGTCCGCGACGTGCTGCATCCAGCCGCGTTCGGCGAGTTCGGTCGGTTCGATGACGTCGAAGCCGTGCGAACGAAGGTGCGCCAGGCAATCGGCCACCCAATCGACATGCTGTTCGATCGAAACGGCCATGTTCGAGAGCACCGACGGGCTGCCGGGGCCGGTGATGAGGAACAGGTTGGGGAATCCCGTCGTCATCAACCCCAGGTACGTCGACGGACCCCGGGCCCAGCTGTCCTTCAGGGTGAGCCCGTCACGGCCGACGACGTCCACCGCCGCCAGTGCTCCGGTGATCGCGTCGAATCCGGTCGCGAAAAC
>CAYLWH010000162.1:0-5879 GCA_964387245.1 uncultured Mycobacterium sp. | reverse complement strand
ACCTGCCCGAACGGCAGTCCGAACGCAACACCATCGACGTCGGCACGTGTGGTGTGGTGGCTTACGTCCTCGGTCCGCCGCGGGATCCGGCAATGCTGAAGAAAATGGATCCGCCGCGCAGAGCCGGCTGGCTGACGCTGGATGACGGCGACGAGGCGGGCCGTCCCGAGGACGGCTGGCGTCTGTTCAACGCCGTATACGTCGTCGACGACCCGCAGCAGGTGCCGCAGACCCTACGGGATGCCAAGACCCGACTTCGACTGCACGCCCTCTCCAACGATATGGGACTGTTGACCGCCGCGTCCCTCCTGGAGCGGTCGGTGAACAACACGAGCCTGTTCTTCGTCCTGGACGTCTCCGGGCTGCGATTGCTGTTCCCGGGCGACGCGCAGCACGGGGCATGGGAACATGTGCGCACCGACCCGGCATCGCTGGAATTGATCGAGAGTGCCGACTTCTACAAGGTCGGTCACCACGGTTCGCGCAATGCGACACCCAAACAGTTCGTGTTGGACGAGTGGAACAAACCGGGTGAGGCGATGGTGCCGTGGGGGCTGGTGGAGCGGTGGAAGAACACCATCCCGAAGAAGGAGCTGCTTGACGCCCTCAGCGAGAAGCAGCACCGGGTCATCCTGCCCGCCGAGGTGCGCGAAGGGCAGCACACGCCGAACAGCACGCTGGTGGAGCGGCCGTGGTGGTCCGAGCTGACTTTCACCGTGCCCGATTGAATGACCTCGCCGGGCAGGGTGGTGTCCCGCGTTGCGGCCGCGTGTGGTCGGCGCCATCGCGAGGGATAGCTGGTGCGCCTCAACGGCGCCTCTCCGTGTCAAGCGGTGGTAGGCGGTTGTAGGGTTGGGGTTGGCTGGCCCGGTGAGTGACTGGTCCGAAGTGCTGGCGGTGGGGTATGAGCCAGCCGCGCTGGACGATTGAGACGCCCCCATGTGTCCCACCGGGCTCGCCCCCGCTCACCAACCACCCCTGCGGCACTACGTGAGGTGACGGTCGCGCCAACGTTGAAAGCGGTTGTGCGGCAAGTGAATACCGGCCATCACCGCGCTCATCGGCCACGCCGTGGACTTCTCCGCCGCGGCGGCCTCGGTGTGGCGTACCGCCGGGCGGTCGCCGTCCCACCATGTCGGTGCGAGCAGGGCGGCCGTCACCGGAATCGCCCGATCCACGCATTTGGCGCCCCAGGCGCAGGCGCGATCGATGGCGGCTGCCGACGGTGCCAGGTTCACCGGTGACAGCGTCGGCGTAAAACGTACGAGGTGGTCGGCGTAAGGCGTGTTTCGCAGCGTCTGCAACCGGATCGCCTGCGCGATCGGGGCCATCCACATTTGACGCGGGTTCCACTGCGGGTTGAAGCAGTCGAACGCCAGATAGCACGCATTGCGGGTACCGAGCCGTCCGTCGCGGACGCGCTTCCAGGCCAGCTCCACCGGTACGTTGCTGGCCGTGCCGCCATCGATAATCGCCCCGCAGTCGTTGGCATGCAGCACGGCGTCGAGGATCGGCAGCATGCCCAGGTCGCGGCTCTCGTGGTGGAGCACCCCCGGAATGGCCGATGAGAACGAGGTGGCGTCGACCACGTTGAGGTCGCGCGTGAGGTCGTCTCCCCCGACGACGATCGCCTTGACCACCCTCGAGTCGATGAACGCGGCCACCTGCCACATGCGGGCCGCGACCTGCGGGCCGATGCCGATGGGCAGGTGCGGGACGAGGCGAAGCCGTAGCGCGGCGAGTTCTTGACGGCGAAACCTCGACGGCAGCGCGTCGAACGAGCGCTTTCGCACGCCGGCGATCACCACGTCGGTCGGGATCGCCAGATCCGCCAGCCTCATCTGCTCGCCGTCCTCGCGGGTGAAGGTGGCGCGGGCGAACTGGTCGAACCGCAGCGAGAACAGGCCCGTCAGGCCATGTCGGCGATAGGGCCGTTCCGGCCCGAGAATGGCACGGTAGGAGACCGTTTTCGCCCACGCGACGTACTCTTCGATCGGCACCGGCAGGGCGCGGGCCACGACGGCGCCCAAGATCGATCCGAACGACGAGCCGATCGTGTAGTCGGGAACCTGGTTGGCTTCCAGCAGGCGCCGCATGCCTCCGATGTAGACGTAGCCGGCTCCCCCGCCCCCGCCCAGCACGGTTACGAGCTTCTTGTATCCGACCTCGGCGTCCAGGTCGGCCGCGGAGAAGTCGTTGCCGTGCCGGTCGAGCACGGCGCGCCGCTGCGCGTCCTGCTCGTCGGTGAGGTCGGCCAGGACACGGCGAGCCGCTGCCAGGGCCGTCACCGTGTCGCGTTCCTCGCGCAGCGGCCCGTGCAGGGCGTCGGCGACCTTTGCCCGCCACGGCGCCACTTCGGTGCCGACCGAGACGTCACCGCGTCCGCGCTTGCCGCCGGGCCCCGCCGCCCCCGGTTCGAATACGGTCAGCCTCGCGAAGTTGAGGATGTAACGCAGCCTGCGGAGTTCGTCATGGCGCAGTACGGCGGGCCCCTCCAGGGTGTGGCGGATGAGCCGGTTCTCCATCCGCTGAAGTAGCAGATTCGGTTCGTGCGAAGGCAGTTCGGCCGGATCCAGGGCGTCGTCGCGATCATCCTCGTCGCGCTGGGCGAGATCGAGCGCCGTGGGATCGACGCCGCCGAAACCGCCGAGCGCCGGGTCGCCGTACGGGATCTGCATCAGACCAACCTCTCACGCTGATCGCGGCCGGGTGCGTTGACGCCCCTACGCTAGCAAGCGGTGGCTTTGCCATGTGGGTACTGAGGAATCCCCGCCAAGCCCGCTCTCCGGCGCTACCGTTCGGTGTAGACGAAGGCGTCACAATGGCGAGATCGTTAACGGGGAGCGAATCGGCGATGGAGCACCCAGTCGAGATAAAGGTCAATATCGACGGCGACGTGGATGCCGCGCTGTCGGTCCTGGGTCTGTCCAAGAAGGGCCGGAAACGAAAGATCTGGTTTGCCGACCGTCGAGATCCCCAAGGCGGCCGGTTCGCGCTGAATTCCGAACACGTCATCGTGCGAGTCCGGTCCGGCTCCGACGGCGACAACGATCTGACGGTCAAGTTGAGACCCTGCAGCCAGGACCGGCTGGTCGGCAGGTGGGCGAGCAGCTTCATCGACGCCGATTCCGAGTTCGCGATCGAGGGCGACTGGTCGGGTTCGGACCGTGTGCTTTCCGCATCGGCGGTACGCGGGTTTCCGCGCGGTGCTTTCGGAGGGCGACTCACCGCGGCCGAGGTCGTCGCCGCGCTCAACGATGTACAACGCCGGCTGCTGGCCGAATGTGTGGCCTCGGCCAGCCTGGACGGGCTGGAATTGCTCGGCCCGGTCAGGTCGACCAAGTGGTCGGACATCAAGCTGAGCCGTCGCCTCGACGTCAGCGCCGAGCGGTGGAAAGTGGCCGGACTGGACTTCCTGGAGCTGTCGACGAAGATCGGCCTCGATGACGCCGATGACACGGGTTCGGATTTCGATGCCCATGTCCAGGCATGTCAGGCCGAACTGGTCTCCGCGGTGATCGAGCGCGGCCTGACGATCGCCGCCGCCGGCAACAAGACCCAGCGTGTCCTCTTGGCGTTGGCAACCGTTGGCTGAGCGCAAATGCCCCTCGAATCGACGACGGCCGATCGGCCGGGCCGGGATACTCGTGACATGCCGAGCCCTGTGCCGCCCCTGGCGCCCATTCCCAAACCGGACACGATCGACGACGTGGTGAACGCGATCGACTCCATCATCGGCTGGTCCATCGACGCGGTCAGTCCGCTGGGTTACTTTGCGGCCCTGTACAAGCGGATAACGATCGCGGTGCGCACCGCTATCGCCACGGGGGTATTCCAGGAGGGCGACCGCATGCAAAGGCTCGACGTCGCGTTCGCCGCCCGCTACCTCGACGCCGTCAACGCCCATTTCCACCCCCGTGACTACGGGGGGCCCACGCGTTCGTGGCAGGCCACCTTCGATGCGCTCACCGATCCCAAACCGATTGCCTTGCAGCACATGCTGGCCGGGGTCAGCGCACATATCTCGCTCGATCTGGGCATCGCCGCGGCCACGGTGGCCCCGGGTCCGCGATTGCCGGGACTGCACCGCGACTTCAACACCATCAATGCCGTTCTGGCCGGCCAAGTCAACGGCATCCTCGATGCGGTGGGCCGGTTTTCGCCGGCCCTGGCCGACATCCACCACGTGCTGCAGGATCACGAAATCTTCGTCATCAATGAAGCGATCCGAACCTTTCGCGACGGCGCGTGGACGTTCGCGACGGTCCTGGCCCTACAGCTGCCGGTAACCTGGCCCGCCACCATATGGGTCCGGGACAGACAGGTGGCCAACAGGGCCGGCGCGATATACCGTCCGCCCGGTCTGGTGGGTGTGCTGCAGGCGGCCGTCGACGAGATGTCGGCGCGCGAAAGCCACGACGTCGTGGCGAACATCCGCCTCCTCGATCAGGTCGCGCAGACCGCGGCGCCACTGTCAACGAGCCTGTGACCGCCCGCAGGCCGGCGTAGGAGACGACACGATGGCCCGGACCGGATGCCGGCGCGGATAACCGAGACGGCGCTGTCCTATCACCCGTGCCGCCACCACCCACCCCAAGAGTGCGTCCGAATGCTGCGACGACGAGCGCTGGTGTCAGTTGTCTGAACAGCCAATGAATTCCGCCGGCCGTGCGGCGGATTCCCCGGCGTCACATCTGGGAGGTTCCCCCTTGACCCGACATATCGGGCGCGCGCCAGCAAGAATGCGGGGCATGACTGAGCAGGACGAGGCGGTGGACGCGAGCCTGGCCGAACTCGCGCGGCGGTTCGGCGTCGCTACCGAATTCAACGACTGGACGGGCCGGCGGGTTGACGTCTCGGCGCGGACGCTGGTTGCGGTGCTGGGCTCACTCGGGGTTCCAGCCGCCACGGCCGAGGAACGCGCGGCATCGCTGGAGGAACACGCACGCCGGTACTGGTCGCGGTCGTTGCCACCGACGATCGTGGGGCGAGCGGGGGTCGAGACGACGTTCTGGGTACACGTCACGCACGGGGAAGCCGCGCACGTATGGGTGCGGCTCGAGGACGGTACGGTGCGCTCCGGTGTCCGCCAACTCGACAACTTCACTCCCCCCTACGATTTCGACGGGCAGCTCGTCGGTGAGGCCACCTTCGCGCTGCCGGCCGAATTGCCGCTCGGCTATCACCGGGTGCACCTGCGCAGCGGCGACTCCGAGGCGAGTGCCGCGCTGATCATCACACCGCAATGGCTTGGCTTCCCGGAGCGGCTGGGCCATCGGCGGTTGTGGGGCCTGGCTACTCAGCTCTACAGCGTGCGGTCCAAACGTTCCTGGGGTACGGGGGACCTGGTCGATCTGACCGACTTGGCCGTGTGGGCGGCCTCACGCCACGATGCCGGATACATCCTCATCAACCCGCTGCACGCCGCGGCGCCGACCCGCCCGATGGAGCCATCGCCGTACCTGCCGACGTCGCGGCGGTTCGTCAACCCGCTGTATCTGCGGGTGGAGGCGATCGCCGAATATGCCGACCTGCCCAGCCGTCGACGGGTGCGCAAGATGCGCATCGATCTGACCAGGCGTGCCAAGACACGCAAGACCATAGACCGCAACGCCGCCTGGAAGGTCAAACAAGAAGCACTGCGCATGGTCCATGCCGTAAAGCGTTCCGCCGGCCGGGAACTGGCATATGCGGCGTTTCGCGCGCGCGAGGGCGTCGCGCTGGACGCTTTCGCGACGTGGTGCGCGCTGGCGGAACGCTACGGCGACGACTGGCACGAATGGCCGAGGGCGCTGCGCCATCCACACAGTCCTGCGGTGGCGGTCTTCGCCCAGAAGCACAGCGCCGCCGTCGATTTCCACCGATGGATGCAGTGGCAG
>CAYLWH010000161.1:0-5881 GCA_964387245.1 uncultured Mycobacterium sp. | reverse complement strand
TCTCCGCCTGCGCGCCGGGGTGGCACTGGCGTACCGCGTCGGCCAGCGCGGGCGGGCCACACACGTAGACGACATCCGGATCGGCCATCGCGGCGCGCAGGTGCGTAGCGCTGACATGGCCGTCGAGATCGCCGCCGCCGGAGCGGGTATAGCCGTGCAGCACACGAACGCCACGCATTCCGGCGAGTTCATCGGCGTAGCAGGCGTCTTCCGCGGTGCGCGCATAGTGGACGAAGGCGATCTCGCCGTCGAATCGCTGCGCGCGCAGGGTACGCAGCATCGACATCACCGGGGTGATGCCGCTGCCCCCGGAGACGAACAGGATCCGCCGGGCGGTCGGGTCCAGGGCGAAGGCGCCGCCCACGCCGCCGATCCCGACAACCAGGCCCGGGTAGGCGTGGTCACACAGGTATGTCGACACCCGCCCGCCGTCGTGGCGACCCACGGTCAACTCGATGAGCTCGGCCCCCTCGGCATTCGCCGGCGAATAGCAGCGCGTGAAGCGGCGGCCGTCGATCTCGACGGTGAGGTTGAGGTGGCCGCCTGCCCGGAATTGGGAGAACAACCGTGCACACAGTTCGTTGGGCCGCAAGGTGAGCGTGACGCTGCGGGGCGTACTGCGCCGCACCGCGATCACCGTGGCACGGGCCTCACGGGCCGTCCAGGCGGGGTCCAGGAGCTCGGTATAGCTGTCGACGCCGTGCGGTCCGGTCAGCACGCTAACCAGCGGCGATCGCAGGACGCGGTGCCCAAACCCGCGCGTCAAAGTTTCAGTGAACATGTGTACACAATCCACCCTGATGTCGCCCGTGGTCAATGAGTCGGGGGCCAGATGTGGTAAATTTCACATTTAGTGAACAGTCGTACGCCCAATTCGCGATCGTCCAGACCTGGACGATCGCGGTCCCGCGAGACATATCGGACGAAGGAGAACCTTTCGCGCGTCCAGCGCAAGGAAGCCACCCGCCGGGCCATCGTCACCGCGGCGCTCAGGTTGCTCGACGAACAGAGCTTCTCGGCGCTGAGCCTGCGTGAGGTCACCCGGGAGGCAGGCATTGCGCCCACGGCGTTCTACCGTCACTTCGACTCGATGGAAGCGCTCGGGTTGGTGCTGATCGACGAGTCATTCCGGACGTTGCGGGACATGCTGCGCGGCGCCCGGATGGGCCAGCTCGATCCCAGCCGAGTCATCGAATCCTCGGTCGACATCCTGATCACCGGCGTCAACGAACGCCGGGAGCACTGGCGGTTCATCTCCCGGGAGCGTTCCAGCGGGGTAAGCGTGCTGCGCTACGCCATCCGCACCGAGATCCGGCTGATCACCTCGGAACTTGCCATTGACCTCGCCCGCTTCCCACGGTTGCGGAGGTGGAGCAGCGAGGACCTCAACATCCTGTCCGACCTGTTCGTCAACGCGATGATCTCGATCGCCGAGCTGATCCAGGACGCCGCCGATGCCACCGCACTCGACGAAATCCGAAGGATCGCAGTCAAACAGCTGAGGATGATCACGGTCGGCGTCGCGCACTGGCGCTCAGAACAGCATATCGAAGAGCAGTAGCCCGGTCATCACGCACGCGACCGACGGTCGCCGAGCACCGGACCAGCTCACGGCATTCGCGAGCTGACGAACCTCCGCCGCTCGCCGGTCCCGGGATCGTCGAACTCCAGCGCCGCGGCCACCAGTCGCAACGGCGTCGAAAAGTCGTCCGGGGCAACGTCGATCACCTTGGGGTACAGCGGATCCCCCTCGATCGGAATGCCCAGCCCCGCCATGTGCACCCGCAGCTGGTGGGTGCGGCCGGTGCGTGGGGTCAACCGGTACCGCGAATCGCCGAGCACTTCGATCAGGGTCTCGGCGTTGGGCTCCCCGGGTTCCTCCACCGCCTGTAACACCCCGCGCCGCTTGATGATCCGGCTCCGCAGTATCGTCGGCAGCTCGGACCGCGGAACACCGTGTGCCACAGCCAGATACGTCTTGGCAACAGCACCGTCGGCGAACATGCCCTGATACCGCCCCCGCACCTCGGGGCGGGTGGTGAACAACAGCACACCGGCCGTCAACCGGTCGAGTCGGTGCGCCGGACTCAGCTCGGGAAGGTCGAGTTCGCGGCGCAACCGCACCAGCGCGGTCTGCGACACATGCCGACCCCGCGGCATGGTAGCCAGAAAGTGTGGCTTGTCCACCACCACGATGTCGTCGTCGCGGTGCAACAACGGCATGTCGAACGGAACCACCACCTCGTCGGGTAGGTCCCGGTACAGGAAGACATGACTTCCCGGCCGCAGCACGGTCGAGTCGTCGACCACCTGCCCGTCGGCGGTAACTACCTCCCCGGCAACGACTTTCGCGCGGGCGGCGGGGCCGAACCGGTCGGTCAGCTCGGTGGCCACTGGACCGCCCCACAGCCGCACCCGAGCGGGACCCACACCGTCGCGCACCGGCAGCGGAACACGTTTCAATTCAGTTCAGCTCATTTCAGCGGCACCGGTTCGAGGATCTCCGCGCGCGCCTCGGGCGCCGCTGCCCGCAACGCGTCGGCGGACTCGTCATCGGGCTGGTTCTGTGAGAGCACCTCGGCTTCCACCCGGGCGGTGTATGTCGCAACCTCGCGGTCGACGTCTTCGGCGGTCCAGCCCAGCACCGGTGCCACCACCTCGGCCACCTCCCGCGCACAGTCCACGCCGCGGTGCGGGTATTCGATCGAGATCCGCATCCGCCGGGCCAGGATGTCCTCGAGGTGCAGCGCCCCTTCGGCGGCCGCGGCGTAGGCGGCTTCCACCTTGAGGTACACCGGAGCCTCGGTGATCGGGTGGAGGAGGTCGGGGTCGTCGTCGGCCAGCGCCAGCACTTCTCCGATCAGTGAGCCGTACCGGTCCAGCAGGTGCCGGACCCGATAGGGGTGCAGGCCGTACCGGGCGCCGACGTGCTCGGTTTGGTTCACCAGGGCGAAATAGCCGTCGGCCCCCAGCAGGGGCACCTTTGCGGTGATCGACGGCGCCACCCGCGCGGGGATGAACTCCGCGGCCGCGTCGATCGCGTCGTCGGCCATCACCCGGTAAGTGGTGTACTTGCCGCCCGCGATGGCCACCAGTCCGGGCGCCGGCGACGCGACCGCGTGCTCGCGGGACAGTTTCGAAGTCTCCTCGCTCTCGCCGGCCAACAGCGGCCGCAGGCCCGCGTACACACCGTCGATGTCGTCGTGCGTCAGGCGGGTGGCCAGCACGGAGTTGGCGCGGTCGAGGATGTAGTCGATATCGGCCTTGGTCGCCGCCGGGTGGGCCAGGTCGAGGTTCCAGTCGGTGTCGGTGGTCCCGATGATCCAGTGCGTGCCCCACGGGATCACGAACAGCACCGACTTCTCGGTGCGCAGAATGATCGCGACCTCGCTGACGATGCGGTCGCGGGGCACCACCACGTGCACGCCTTTGGAGGCGCGCACCCGGAACCTGCCGCGTTGCTTCGACAACGCCTGGATCTCGTCGGTCCACACCCCGGTGGCGTTGACCACGACGTGCCCGCGGACCTCGGTGATCGAGCCGTCCTCGGAGTCGCGGATGCGCACACCGATCACCCGGTCACCTTCCCGCAGCAGCGCCACCACCTGGGTCGACGTACGTACCACCGCACCGTAGTGCGCCGCCGTGCGGGCCACGGTCATGGTGTGCCGGGCGTCGTCGACGACGGTGTCGTAATAGCGGATCCCGCCGATCAGCGAGCTTCGCTTGAGCCCCGGCGCCAGCCGCAGGGCACTGGCCTTGGTCAGGTGTTTCTGCGCCGGAACGGATTTCGATCCACCGAGCTGGTCGTAGAGGAAGATCCCGGCGGCCACGTAGGGCCGTTCCCACCACCGCTTGGTCAACGGGAAGAGAAACGGCAGCGGCTTGACGAGATGGGGTGCCAGCGTGGTCAGCGACAGTTCACGTTCGTGCAGCGCCTCGCGGACCAGACCGAACTCCAACTGCTCGAGGTAGCGCAGCCCGCCGTGGAACATCTTCGAACTGCGACTCGACGTTCCGGAGGCGAAGTCACGGGCTTCCACCAAAGCCACCTTGAGCCCGCGGGTGGCGGCGTCGAGGGCACTGCCCGCCCCCACCACGCCGCCGCCGATGACGACGACGTCGAACTGCTCGGACCCGAGGCGATCCCAGGCGACCGCGCGCTGGGCTGGATTCAACAGGGCATTCGAACCCGGGGTCGGGTCACTCACACGTACTCCTTGTTACTCGTAAGTACGGCACCAGGCTACGTGTTCGCGGGGCGGTTCGCGGCCCGTGGGACCAGACGACCTCCTTCCTGGGCCGTCAACATATGGGGACGCCGGCCGGCGGGACGCCGCCTCAGTCCAGGTCGTCGTGCGCCATCAACCGCCGGGCAGCCTCCACGATGGACCCCGACAGCGACGGATAGACCGAAAGCGTTTGGGCCAGGTCGGTCACCGAGATCCGGTTCTGCACGGCCAGCGCGATCGGCAGGATGAGTTCGGAGGCGATCGGCGCGACCACCACGCCGCCAATCACCACGCCGGTGGCCGGTCGGCAGAAGATCTTGACGAAGCCGTGCCGCAGCAGGCTCATCTTGGCCCGGGCGTTGGTGTTCAGCTGCAGCATCAGGGTTCGGGCGGGCACGCTGCCGTCGTCGATCGCGGTCTGCGGGATGCCGACGGCACCGATCTCCGGCCGGGTGAACGTCGCCGACGCGACCGTGCGCAACCGGATCGGGGAGACTCCCTCTCCCAGAGCGTGGTACATCGCGATACGGCCCTGCATGGCGGCAACCGAGGCCAGCGGGAACAGGCCGGTGCAGTCGCCGGCCGCATATATGCCCGATGCCGGCGTCCGTGACACCCGGTCGACGGGGAGGTAGCCGCCGGGCCTGAGTTCGATACCAACCCGTTCAAGACCCAGTCCAGCGGTGTTAGGCACTGAGCCGATGCTCATCAGTGCGTGGCTGCCCTCGACAGTGCGCCCATCGGTCAGGTTCACCCGTATTCCGCCGTTGTGGTGTACCACCGAGTCCGCGCGGGCGTTCTTGACCAGGGTGACGCCGCGTTCGGCGAACACCTCTTCCAGCACCGCGGCGGCGTCGCTGTCCTCGTGCGGCAGGATCTGGTCGCGGCTGGCCACCACGGTGCACGTCACGCCCAGTTCGGTGTAGGCGTTGCAGAACTCGGCGCCGGTGACCCCCGAGCCGACGATCACCAGATGCTTGGGCAGTTCGGTCAGGTCGTAGAGCTGCCGCCAGGTCAGGATGCGGTCGCCGTCGGGGACCGCGCTGGGCAGCACCCGCGGACTGGCACCGGTGGCGATCAACACCACGTCGGCCTTGAGCACGCCTCCGACCCTGCCGTCAAGAGTGGTCACCTTGACCCTGTGATGCGCCATCCCGGCGACGTCGTCGACCAATTCGCCACGTCCCTTGATCACGGTGATGCCGTGGTTGAGCAACTGGCTTCCGATGTCGGCCGACTGCGATGCGGCCAGCGTCTTGGCGCGGTTGTTGATCTGGGTGAGGGTGATCTTCGCGTCGTCGACGCCGATGTCGAAACCGAGGCCCTCGGCGCGACGGAGTTCGGTGCGCAAACCGGTGGAGGCAATGAAGGCTTTGGATGGCACGCAGTCGAACAACACGCATGCGCCGCCGATGCCGTCGGTGTCCACGACGGTGACCTGGGTGAACTCGCGACCGTATCCGGCAGCCACCAGCGCCGCCTCGTAGCCCGCGGGGCCGCCGCCGATGATCACGATGCGCGTTACCACGGGATCAACCTAGCGCGGTGACGATGCGCGGTGAGGCACGAACCGCGCCGAGGAACACGCGAACCAACCGAGCGCGGTGACGATGCGCGGTGAGGCACGAACCGCGCCGAGGAACGCGCGA
>CAYLWH010000160.1:0-6022 GCA_964387245.1 uncultured Mycobacterium sp. | reverse complement strand
CCCGGGGTGTTTTGTCCGCCTGAGTCTCAGTTGTGTGCCCTAGTGTCACATTCGTGAGCCAGCTGTCATTCTTCTCCGCGGAGTCGGTGCCGCCCGCGGTGTCGGATCTGACGGGGCTGCTCGCGACCGCCGGCCAGATCGTTGTGGTCGGCGGCCCGAATCCGCGGGGCGCCCGGCTGTCGGTGGTGGTGGATCGGCCGTGGCGCGCAGTGGCGCTGGCCGAGATGATCACCGAGTGCGGACTGACGCCCGAGGTGACGCGCACCGACGAGGACAACCCGCTGGTGCGCACGGCGGCCGAGCCCGCGCTGCTGGACATCGCCGCGCAGTGGACACGCGGTGCGGTCAAGAGGGTGCCACCGCAGTGGGTGCCTGGGCCGAGGGAATTGCGGGCCTGGACGTTGGCCGCTGGTTCGCCGGAAGGGGAGCGCTATCTGCTGGGGCTGGACCCGCATGCCCCGGACACCCATTCGCCTCTCGCCTCGGCGCTCATGCGGGCCGGAATCGCGCCAACCTTGATCGGTACCCGCGGCAGCCACCCGGCGTTG
Source organism: uncultured Mycobacterium sp. (assembly GCA_964387245.1). Taxonomy (GTDB): domain Bacteria; phylum Actinomycetota; class Actinomycetes; order Mycobacteriales; family Mycobacteriaceae; genus Mycobacterium. The sequence goes on along the minus strand of CAYLWH010000160.1, from coordinate 5,474 downwards.
CGTATCAGTGGCCGCAGGAGGATGTCTCGCCTGGTAGAGAACATCGGGGAGCCACCGCCGGGTGCCGAGGCGTTGGCCGCGTGGCCCCGAGTGTGAACCACCCCGAGATGGTGGCCGGTTTGCGTCGGCCCGCAGGGAATGCAAAATTGGCAGTTGCCCGCCAGGTCGGGGGCCCCGGGCTCATGGGCCCATTCAGGAAGCAGGAGCGTAACCGTAGGTGGCTGGCGATGACCCCGACAGCGGGGGAAACAGAGGTGTGAGACGGCTCGTCATTGTCGAGTCGCCAACCAAGGCGCGCAAGATCGCCGGTTACCTGGGCAAGGATTACATCGTCGAATCCTCGCGCGGGCACATCCGGGATTTGCCGCGGGCGGCCGCAGATGTGCCGGCCAAGTACAAGGCCGAGCCGTGGGCGCGCCTCGGCGTCGACGTGGACCACGACTTCGAGCCGCTCTACATCGTGAGCCCCGAAAAGAAGAGCACCGTCACAGAGCTGAAAAGCCTGCTCAAGGGCGTCGATGAGTTGTACTTGGCGACAGACGGCGACCGTGAGGGCGAAGCCATCGCCTGGCACCTGCTGGAAACTCTGAAGCCGCGCATTCCGGTCAAGCGGATGGTCTTCCACGAGATCACCGGACCGGCCATCCGCGCGGCCGCCGAGGATCCGCGCGAGCTCGACAACAACCTGGTGGACGCTCAAGAGACGCGCCGCATCCTCGACCGCCTCTACGGGTATGAGGTGAGCCCGGTGCTGTGGAAGAAGGTCGCTCCGCGGCTTTCGGCGGGCCGGGTGCAGTCGGTGGCCACCCGGATAATCGTTCAGCGCGAGCGGGAGCGGATGGCGTTCCGCAGCGCCGATTACTGGGACATCGTGGCCGACCTGGACGCCAGTGTGTCCGATCCCACAGCACAGCCGCCGGTGTTCTCTGCGCGCCTGGTCAACGTCGACGGCCGCAGGGTGGCCACCGGCCGTGATTTCGATTCGCTGGGCGGGCTGCGTAAGCCCGATGAAGTACTGGTCCTCGATGAAACCAGTGCGGGCCGGCTTGTCACGGGGCTGCGGGGCGCCGCCCTGACCGTCGGCTCGGTGGAGGAGAAGCCCTACACGCGCCGGCCATACCCGCCGTTCATGACCTCGACTCTGCAGCAGGAAGCCGGCCGCAAGCTGCGCTTCTCCTCGGAGCGCACGATGAGCCTGGCGCAGCGGCTCTACGAGAACGGTTACATCACCTATATGCGCACCGACTCGACGACATTGTCGCAGTCGGCCATCAACGCCGCCCGCACCCAGGCCGCCCAGCTCTACGGCGAGGAATACGTCCATCCCGCGCCGCGGCAGTACACCCGCAAGGTGAAGAACGCCCAAGAGGCGCACGAAGCCATCCGGCCCGCCGGCGACACGTTCGCCACGCCGGATGCCGCCCGCCGCGAACTGGACAGCGACGAGTTCCGGCTCTACGAGCTGATCTGGCGGCGCACGGTCGCATCGCAGATGGCCGATGCCCGCGGTACCACCTTGAGCCTGCGCATCAACGGACAGGCGGCCGCCGGACAACAGGTGATGTTTGCCGCCAGCGGCCGCACGATCACCTTTGCGGGTTTCCTGAAGGCGTATGTCGAGACGGTCGACGAGCTCGCCGGCGGGGAGGCCGACGACGAAGAGCGTCGGCTACCCCATCTCAGCCAGGGCCAGCGGGTGACCGCCAGCGAGCTGACCCCGGACGGGCATTCGACCAACCCGCCCGCCCGTTACACCGAAGCCTCGTTGATCAAGTCGCTCGAGGAACTGGGCATCGGTCGGCCGTCGACGTACTCGTCGATCATCAAGACTGTCCAGGACCGCGGCTACGTCTACAAGAAGGGCAGCGCGATGGTGCCCTCCTGGGTGGCCTTCGCGGTGATCGGCTTGCTGGAACAGCACTTTGCACGGCTGGTGGACTATGACTTCACCGCGGCGATGGAGGACGAGCTCGACGCCATCGCCGCAGGGTTGGAGCAACGCACCAACTGGCTGACCAACTTCTACTTCGGCGGCGAGCACGGTGTGGAGGGTTCGGTCGCCCGTGCCGGGGGCCTGAAGAAGCTGGTGGGTGTCAACCTCGAAGGCATCGACGCGCGGGAAGTCAACTCCATCAAGGTCTTTGATGACGATCAAGGTCGTGCGATCAACGTCCGGGTCGGGAAGAACGGACCCTACCTGGAGCGGATGATCGTCGGGGACCCGGACAAACCAGGCGAGCCCACTCCGCAACGGGCCAATCTCGACGACTCGCTGACTCCGGACGAGCTGACGCTTGAACTGGCCGAAATCCTTTTCGCCACACCGCAAGAGGGTCGCAGCCTGGGGGTGGATCCGGAGACCGGACATGAGATCGTCGCCAAGGACGGCCGTTACGGACCGTTTGTGACCGAAGTGCTGCCGGAACCCCCGGAAGATCCCGTCGCGGGCGTGCCCGCCAAGATGGGAAAGCGGGCCCCGGCTTCCAAGGGCCCCAAGCCCAGGACCGGTTCGTTGTTGCGCAGTATGGACCTGCAGACGGTGACGCTCGAGGATGCCCTCAAGCTGCTGTCCCTGCCGAGGGTGGTCGGTGTCGACCCGGACAGCGGTGAGGAGATCACCGCACAGAACGGCCGGTACGGTCCATACCTCAAGCGCGGCACAGACTCCCGGTCACTTGCCACCGAGGACCAGATCTTTGACATCACCCTCGACGAGGCGCTGAAGATCTATGCCGAGCCCAAACGCCGTGGGCGTCAAGCAGCTTCGGCACCGCCGCTGCGCGAATTGGGCGCCGATCCGGCGTCGGGCAAGCCGATGGTGATCAAGGACGGCCGGTTCGGGCCGTACGTAACCGACGGCGAGACGAATGCCAGCCTGCGTAAGGGTGACGACGTGTTGTCCATCAGCGACGCGCGGGCATCCGAGCTGCTCGCCGACCGCCGGGCGCGGGGGCCGGCCAAGAAGGTCGTCCGTAAGACCGCCAAGAAGGCGCCGGCGAAGAAGGCCGTCAAGCGAGGCTAGCTCGAAACCTCGCTCAGCACTGCGTGTTTGATCGGCCGTGCGAGTTGCGTCGATTTGCTGCGGCCGCGCAGTTCGACGCTCTCGCCGACGTCCCAGCACAGTGCCTCGGCATCCACGGCATCACTGACCGCCTGTGCTGACGCCAGCACATGACCCGGTTCCAGCTTGGCCAACTCGGTGAGGCGGGCCGCTTCGTTGACCGGATCGCCGATCACCGTGTACTCGAAGCGGGCCCGGGCGCCGATATGTCCGGCGATGGCGCGGCCCGCGGAAACACCGATTCCGAATTCGACATCGGCGAGCACCGGCAGCAGGCCGTCGTGCAGTTCCCGGGCGGCGGCCAGCGCGGCGCCGGAGGAGTCCGGGTGCTCGATGGGCGCGCCGAAAATGGCGAGCGCCGCGTCACCCTGGAACTTGTTCACGAAGCCGCCGTGGCGGCCAACGGTTTCCACTACCACCCGGAAGAACTCGTTGAGAAGGCCGACCACTTCGCTGGGCGGTCGGGTCGAGGCCAATTGGGTGGAACCGACCAGATCTACGAACAGCACCGCCACATCGCGCTCCTGGCCGCCCAGTTCGGTGCCGCGCTCCAACGCGCGCCGGGCCACGTCTTCACCGACGTAGCGGCCGAACAGGTCTCGCAAGCGCTGACGTTCGGCCAGATCGCGCACCATGTCGTTGAACCCGGCTTGCAGCAGGCCCAACTCGCTGGCGTCGTAGATCTGCATGTGCGCGTTGTAGTTGCCGCGCTGCACCTCTCCGAGCGCCCAGCGCAACTGTCGCAACGGATCTGCGATGGACATGGCCGCCAGGACCGTCCCGGTCAGGCCGATGACCAACGCCAGCCCTGCCAGCATCAGGATCGAAGTGAACAACTGGTCGGCCGAAGAATAGAGGATCGACAGTTTGCTGGAAACCACTGCGAGCACGATGGCCAGCAGCGGCACGCCGGTTCCCAGCACCCAGGTCAGCACGTGGCGCAGGATTACGCCGGGCGCGCGGAAGTGCTCGGGCACGCCGCCGCGCAGCGCGGCCACGGCGACCGGACGCAACACCCGTTCGGACTGTAGATAACCGATGATCGACGTCGCGGTCGCGCCCAGCGCGGTGGCCACGGCCAGCACGGGCGCTGCGCGGCTGGCCACCGGCCAGCTGGCCACGATGAACACGATGCCGCCGATCAGCCAGTTGGTGCCGCTGATCAACGTCCGGTAGGCGGGCATCCGCAGCGCGCGGGTGCGGGCCAAAACGGTTGCCGCGGGGTCGATGTCGGCGAGCAGGCTGTCGCGGCGCTGCCAGCGGTATACCGGAACGAGCAGCCAGAGGCTCAGGATCGCGCCGATGGTGAACGACATGAAGAGGTACACCAGGAACACCGTCAGGTTCGTCGTCGGCAGATCCTGCAGCAGCACACGGTCGTCGGGGGGCAGCCCGAAGCGCAGAAAGCCGAGGACGAACAGCGCGCCGATGACGTCGGCCTGCAGCATGCCCAGGGTGAACACCGGCCATGGGGTGCGCACCACCCAGCGGATGAATCCGCTGATACGCCCGCTTGGAGATGGCACGGTACTCACCGGACAACCGTATCGGTCTGCCCTGACCAAACCGAACGGTGACGTGCGGGTCTGCCGCGGCGAAGGTCGGTCCCCACCACTACTGTGGCGGTGATGTCCGGGGTTTTCGCTCGATTGGTGGGCCAACATTCCGTGGAGGCCGAGTTGGTGGCCGCCGCGGTGGCCGCGCGCGGTGACTCAGCTCACAGCGTTTTGACGGCCGGCACCATGACACATGCCTGGCTGATCACGGGGCCCCCCGGGTCGGGCCGGTCGGTGGCCGCCTTGTGCTTCGCCGCCGCGCTGCAATGCACTTCCGACGGCGTGCCCGGCTGCGGGCTGTGCAAGGCCTGCACGACGGCCATGGCCGGAACCCACGCAGACGTCCGGCGGGTGGTTCCGGAGGGGTTGTCCATCGGGGTCGATGAGATGCGGGCGATCGTGCAGACCGCCTCGCGTCGGCCCGGCACCGGGCGCTGGCAGGTTGTCGTCATCGAGGACGCCGACCGGTTGACCGAGGGCGCCGCCAACGCCTTGCTCAAAGTCGTCGAGGAGCCGCCACCATCGACGGTTTTCCTGTTGTGCGCACCCTCGGTGGACCCCGAGGACATCTCGATCACACTGCGGTCGCGATGCCGGCACGTCGCGCTGGTGACCCCAGCCATCGACGCCATCGCCCGGGTACTGGTGGAATCCGATGGACTGGACACCGAACAGGCCGCGTGGGCGGCCTCGGTCAGCGGCGGCCATGTGGGCCGGGCGAGGCGACTGGCCACCGACCCCGACGCCCGGGAGCGGCGTAGGCGGGCGCTCGGGCTCGCGCGCGACTCCGCCATCCCGGCGCGAACCTACGCCGCCGCCGAGGAGCTGGTGGCCGCGGCGGAAGCCGAAGCCAAGGC
>CAYLWH010000159.1:2436-6089 GCA_964387245.1 uncultured Mycobacterium sp. | reverse complement strand
TCCGTTCGACGTGACGGACCCGGCGGTCGGCCGGCTCGATCCGCAACTGCTGACCGCTGTCGAGCAGGCCGCCGAAACGGCGGCCGCCGAGGGTGTCACGATGACCATCACGTCCGGCTGGCGGTCCCCGGAGTTCCAGCAACGGCTGCTCGACGACGCGGTGCAGACCTACGGCAGCTTCGATACCGCCCGCCAGTACGTGCAGACGCCGGCGATGTCCCGGCATGTGACCGGCCAGGCTGTCGACCTGGGCGGAGTCGGCGCGGACCAGTGGCTCATCGCCAACGGGCCGCGATTCGGGCTGTGCCAGATCTACGCGAACGAACCCTGGCACTTCGAACTGGTCGCCGACGCGGCCGGGTTCTGCCCTCCGTTGCGCCCGAACGCCGCGTCCTGACGGGCCTCGGCCGCCGCGTCAGGCTGAGGCGGCGCCGACCACCTCCCGTGTCCGGCCGTCGATGACCGTCGCGCCGGTCTTGGCCACCACGTCGTCGTAGTCGACGCCGGGCGCCAGTTCGGCCACCCGGAACCCGTCACCGGTCACGTCGAACACGCCGAGATCGGTGATCACCCGGCTCACCACCGCCTTACCCGTCAGCGGTAGGTCACACGACGAAACAAGTTTGGCGGCACCGGATTTGGCCACATGATCCATCAGCACGATGACGCGGCCGGCTCCGTTGACCAGGTCCATCGCCCCGCCCATGCCCTTGACCATCGATCCCGGGACCATCCAGTTGGCCAGATCGCCGTTGGCCGCGACCTGCATACCGCCCAGCACCGCGACGTCGACGTGACCACCGCGAATCATCGCGAAACTCGTCGCCGAGTCGAAGTAGGATGCGCCGGCGACCACGGACACGGTCTGCTTTCCGGCGTTGACCAGGTCGGGGTCCACCTCGTCGGGATACGGGAACGGTCCTACGCCGAGGATGCCGTTCTCGGCGTGCAGCTGCACGTCCGAACCGTCCGGAAGGTAGTCGGGGATCAGGGTCGGCAACCCGATTCCGAGGTTGACGTAGTCCCCGTCACGCAGTTCCGCGGCTGCGCGCGCGGCCATTTCGTTGCGGGTCCAGCTCATCGGTTCGCCTCCTGCCGTTTGCGGGTCGTCAACTTCTCGATGCCTTTGCGGGCCGCCTGTTCCGGGCTGAGTGCCAGAATGCGCTGCACGAAGATGCCCGGCAGGTGGATCTCGTCGGGGTGCAGTTCGCCGACTTCCACGACGCGTTCCGCCTCGACGACGGTCACCCGGCCCGCCATCGCCGCCGGCGGATTGAAGTTCCGGGCGGCGGCGTGGAATACACAGTTTCCGGCCCTGTCGACGACGGCCGCGCGGACCAGTGCGTAGTCGGTGACGATCGCCTCCTCGAGCAACATCTCGCGGTCGTTGAAGGTGCGCACCTCCTTCGGCGGTGAGGCCAGGGCGACGGTGCCGTCGGCGTTGTAGCGCCACGGCAGGCCACCCTCGGCGACCATGGTGCCCACCCCCGTGGGCGTGAAGAACGCCCCGATTCCGCTGCCGCCGGCGCGCATCCGCTCGGCCAGTGTGCCCTGCGGCGTCAGCTCGACGGTCAGTTCGCCGGCCAGATACTGCCGGGCGAACTCTTTGTTCTCGCCGACGTAGGAGGCGATGACGCGACTGATCCTGCGGGCTTCCAGCAGCAGACCCAACCCGCCGCCGTCGACACCGCAGTTGTTGCTGACGATGGTCAGATCACCGGCACCCTGCTCGAGCAGCCCCTCGATGAGGAACCACGGGATGCCGGCCAGGCCGAAGCCGCCGACGGCCAGGCTGGCGCCGTCCGGGATGTCGGCGACCGCTTCGGCGGCCGACCCGACGACTTTGTTCAGGGTCACTTTTTCTTCTCCGTCATGACTGCTCCAGATGATCGATGAGGGCGGAGGTGACAATGGCCGGCTGTTCGGCGTTGGCCAGGTGTGCGGCGCGCTCGACGATCACCAGCCGGGAATCCGGAATCGCGGCGACGATCTCTTCCAGCTTGTCCGGCGGGGTGGCCGGGTCGTCGGCTCCGGCGATCGCCAACGTCGGCGCGGAGATCGACGAAAGCTGTTCGCGCAGATCGAGTTCGGCGATCGCTTCACAACATCCGGCGTATCCCTCGGCCGGTGTCGAGGCGACCATCTGTTCGGCGTCGCGGCGCGCGGCGGGCCAGGCCGAGAGGAGCTCCGGCGTGAACCAGCGCGCGACAACCGCTTCGGCCACCGCGGCGCTGCCGTGAGCGCGCACGGTGGCGGCCCGGTCGAGCCAGGCCTGCGCCGGCGGCAACTGCGCACCGGTGCACAACAGCGCCAGTCGGTTCACCCGGTCGGGGTTCCGGGCCGCCAGTCGCATCGCCGTCATGCCGCCCAGCGACAGGCCGACCACGTGCGCGCGTTCGATGCCCAGACCGTCGAGCAGTGCGACCACGTCGTCGGTCAGGTCATCGATCGAATACGGCCCGGCGGGCACCGGTGACGCACCGTGACCACGGGTGTCGTAGCGGATCACCAGGAAGCGCTCTTCGAACGCAGTCAGTTGCGGGCCCCACATGTGGTGGGTGGATCCCAGCGAGTTGGACAGCAGGACTGGGGGGCCGTCAACTCGACCTGACACGACGTAGCGGACGTCGACCGGACTCATGCATCGACCGTAACCAGCCAGCTCGATATTCTGAAGTACATGTATTCGCGCTATTGAGAGTCCTAGAGTCTTAATCATGGAACTTCGGCACCTCCGCTACTTCCGCACCGTCGCCGAGGAACTCCACTTCGGCCGGGCCGCGGAGCGCCTGCACATGGCCCAGCCGCCGCTGTCCCAGCAGATCCGCCAACTCGAGCGGGAACTCGGCGTCGAACTACTGGTCCGCAGCACCCGCCGGGTCGAGTTGACCCCGGCCGGCGAGGCCTACCTGCGCCGGACGGTGGCGATCCTCGATGCTGTCGACGACGCGGGTCGACAGGCCCAGCGTGTCGCGGACGGCAGCGAGGGCCGGTTGTCGATCGGCTGCGTCGGGTCGGCCACCTACTCGTTGCTTCCCCGTCTGGTGCGCGCCCTGCGGGAAGCGCTGCCCGGCGTCGAGGTCAGTGTGCGCGGCGAGATGCTCGTGCCGGCCCAGATCGACGCGCTGCTGGCAGGCGAGATCGACCTGGCGCTGCTGCGTCCACCGGTCGAACAACCGGGTGTGCGAACCGAGACGCTGCGCCGGGACCGGCTGATCGTCGCACTCCCCGACGGACACGTGCTCGCCGATTGCGACACCGTGGCCGTCGCCGAACTGCGAGACGAGGAGTTCGTCGCGCACGCCGGACGCGGCAGGTCGGTCATGCACAGTCTGCTCAACGCGGTATGCGCCGATGCCGGCTTCGCCCCACGGGTGCGCCACGACGTGCAGGAGACCTCGACGCTGGTGACCCTGGTGGCAGCGGGCCTCGGCGTTGCCATCGTGCCCGAACCGACTGCGGCCCTTGATATCGCGGGCGTGTGCTACCGGCCGCTGCGGCCGGCCGGACTGGGCGTGGATCTGGCCGCCGGTTGGGCCGGCGACGCTTCCGGTCCGCTGCTCGCCAACGTGCTGGCCGTGCTGCGCGAGGTGGCCGGGCCAGGAAGCGGGCTGCCGGTCATCGGAGCCACCTGAGCCGCCCGGTCACCGGTG
>CAYLWH010000159.1:0-2336 GCA_964387245.1 uncultured Mycobacterium sp. | reverse complement strand
GGTCACCGGTGTCGCAATCCGCCTGGTCACCGGAGCACAATTCGCCCGAGGCGGGGCGTATCAGACCTGCCCACCTCACAGCGACTTTCAGCGACAATGCGAAGCCTGCCACATGTCTCGAACCGCGGTGTCGCTGAAAGTCGCTGTGAGCTGGGGCAATACGACATCGACTTCCAGGCGATCATGAACGTCTCGTCAGTCGGCATAGCCGGTCACCGACACCTGCCCCGGGACGGAGACGCCGGCGCGGCGCAAGGTGTCGAGCACCCCGACCGCGACGTAGTCGTTGACACACACCACCGCGGTCGGCACTCGAGTCCGGAGCATCTCGGTGGCCGCGGCCATCCCGGCGGCGTCGGTGAAATCCCCTTCGATGACCCGCGCCGAGGACTCCGGGCCGTGCGGGCGAATAACCCGCTGGAATCCGCCGCGTCTCGGTGCCCGAGGTGCACGAGGTGGTCGACGGCGGCGGCGATGCTCTTGGCGTCGGCTGAACGCACCACGTCCAGCCACCGCTCACTGATCCGTCGGCCGGTGATCGCACTCGGCAACTCGGGTGCGATCAGCAGCAGGCCTTCACACCGGAAGTCGATCAGGGTGTCGATGACCTTGGGTGCGTCGTGGGTCGGGGTGACCGCGCCGAGCACGATCTCGTAGCCGGCGTCATCGGCGGCGGCCACTATGTGCTCGACGACGCTGTTCGGCACCGATCGGCCGGACGTTCGCCTGGTCGCCATCGCGGACGCCAACCCGGCGGTCGACTTCGTGCGCTGCCGAGATGATCTGACCTGCCGCGCTCCCGGCTGTGACCGGCCGGCCGTCTGCTGCGATCTGGGCCACACCGTGCCCTACCGCGACGGTGGCCCCACCCATGCCTCGAACATCAAGTGCCTGTGCAGATTTCACGATTCACACAGAACGCATTGCCGCTTCGATCCAATTCGAGAATTCGATCGCGAGATGCCACCTGTGGCCACTGATGATTGTCGGAGAGTCAGCGCGGGAACTCAACCGTGAGCAGCGCGCGAAACCCTTGACCTTCATCGCGGAACTGGTGCCGTACGCCGCCAATTGCCAATCCGTCGTCCAGGCGGGCCACGCCCGCAACTTGAACCGGATACTCAGCGCTGGGCGCTGTTCGCAAGCGACGACGTGTCCTCGTAGTCGATGAAGAATCGCGCCGCCAAGGGCGAGCCACCAGTTGTCTCCCAGACTTCCTGACGACCGTCGGCGCGGGTGCTGATGATGTAGTGCTCGGGATGGGCCGCAAGCATCGCGGCTTCGTCATTCGTCTCCGTGCGCTTGTTGAACCACTCCACGAAGCTGGCCGCAGATCCTTGCGATACGACCAACTCGATAGCGCTCGTCGCGCGGCGACCACGCGATGCGACGGCGGTCACTCGCGCCACACGCGTCGACCAGCGGACCTCACGGTCGAGCGCGCGTTCAATCCCGCCGCGACCTAATTCGCCTTGTGTCGGGTAACGGCATCACGGAGAGGTTCGACGCCTCCATTCACCGACGGTCCGTGCAACTTGGAAAGCACCTGCCGTGCTCGGCCGATTTCGCGTTCAATGACGTCGCAGCGCGCGAACCGTTGTCCGCCCAGAATGGCAGCGACTCCGGGCTGTTCCGCCACCAGTACCTCCCGTTGTTAAGTCGACCGGGATCTTCCGTGGGTCGACGTCCGCGGATAATCGTATGAGTTCTGCCTGGTCCTTTCGATTCGGTCACCCCCCTCCTGCATAAAAAACGGGGGTGGTTTATTCAAAGTGCGTCCCTCAAAGGTCACGCGGGCATAACGTTTACGCGCACGCGGGCCGTGGGTGCTGCGGCGGACTTGAAAGGTGTACCGGTATGAGTTTGAAAGGTGTTCCAGTATGAGTACGAATGCGGGAGATTCGTCGCAAACTGTTGAGCAGCACTGCAGCACGCCTGAGCGCGGGGTGCGGGTGATTGAGTATGGCCGTCGTGCGGTGTCTTTTGAGCCTTCGTTGTCCAGTTATGCCCGTTGTGTGGGGCGGGTGGGCGCGTTGGCGATTGCGTTGGGTGTGGGCGCGGCGATTGCGTCTATGCCGGTAGCTTCCGCGACGACCGGCCCGGGGGGCTCGACCGGTTCGGGTTCGGACGGTTCGTCGTCGGTGGGATCGTCGCGGGGGGCGAAGCACGGCGGTTCCTCGACCCGGGATGGTTCGTCTGCTGAGGCGGCTGGTTCGGCGGCGGGTGTAGCGGGCAAGGGGCCGGGTTCTCGGCGTCAGCGTTCTGTGGAGACTTCGGTGGCGGGTACCGGCTCGTCGGGTAGTGGCTCCGGGGCGGGATCGTCTGCTGAGGCGGCC
>CAYLWH010000158.1:0-6377 GCA_964387245.1 uncultured Mycobacterium sp. | reverse complement strand
TCGTTACGCTATGTGACCGTCGACGGGTCGGTCGCCAGGGTCGAAACCGCCACCGACGACCAGGTCGTGGAGATGTCCGCACGCTATGTCGCACCGGACCGCCTCGACGCCTACCTCGCCTACGCACGCGAGTCCTACGGCGACCAGGTGGCCATCTACCTGGAACCTGAGCACTGGCTGTCGGCGGATCTCGGTTCGCTGTAGGCAGGCGCAGCTGCCGAGCAGACGCAAACTCCCCCAATTCACCATTGAAAAGGGGGAGTTTGCGTCTGCTCGCGACTACGACGTAAGTGACGCAGGCGGGTTGAACCGCTCACCGTATCGTGCGGCGAGCTCCTTGGCACGGGCCACGAAGGCGTCCTTGCCCACGCCGCCCGCACCGGAGTAGCCGACGATGAACTGTGCGCTGCCACCGGTGTACGGCGGGAAGCCGATACCCATGATCGAGCCGATGTTGGCGTCTGCAGTGGAGGTCAGCACGCCCTCGTCGAGGCACTTCTGAGTCTCCAGCGCCTCGGCGAACAGCATCCGGTCGATCAAGTCCTGTAATGGGATGTCCACACTGCCCGAGTTGAACGTCTCGGCCAATCCGGGCCACAGGCCGGTGCGCTTGCCGTCGACGTACTCGTAGAAACCGGCACCCTTCAACCGGGACGACCGGCCGTTCTCGATCATCTTGTTGACGACGCCCTCGGCCGGATGCGGGGTGTAGACGGCTCCCGCATCTTCGATACCCTTGCGGGTCGCCGCGGCGATCTTCTGCATCAGTTCGAGGTTGAGCTCGTCGGACAGCTGCAGCGGCGGAGCCGGGTACCCGGCCTGCGAGCCCGCCTGCTCGATGCTGGCCGCCGGCACACCCTCACCCAGCATTGCGAGCGCCTCGTTGACGAAGGTGCCGATTACCCGGGAGGTGAAGAAGCCGCGACTGTCGTTGACCACGATCGGGGTCTTGCCGATGGCCAGCGTGTAGTCGAACACCCGGGCCAGCGCCTCGTCAGAAGTCTTCTCGCCCTTGATGATCTCCACCAGCGGCATCTTGTCGACCGGCGAGAAGAAGTGGATGCCGATGAAGTCCTCCTGCCGCTTCACCCCGGTGGCCAGACCGGTGATCGGCAGCGTCGAGGTGTTCGAACCCAGGATGGCGTTGGGCTCGACGATGTCCTCGATCTCTTGGAAGACCTTGTGCTTGAGCTCCTGGCTCTCGAACACCGCCTCGATGACGAAGTCCACGCCCGCAAGGTCGGCGGCATCGGCGGTCGGGGTGATGCGGGCCAGCAGCGCCTTGCTCTTCTCCTCGGTGGTCTTGCCGCGCGAGAGCGCCTTGGCTTCGATGCCCTCGGAGTAGGCCTTGCCCTTTTGAGCGGCCTCGATGGTCACGTCCTTGAGGACCACGTCGAACCCGGCTTTCGCCGAGACGTAGGCGATGCCCGCGCCCATCATGCCCGCACCCAGCACACCGACCTTGGTGATCGGGGTCTTGCCGATGCCCTCGGGCCGGCTGCCACCGCCGTTGATGGTCTGCAAATCCAGGAAGAATGCCTGGATCATGTTCTTGGCGGTCTGACCGGTCACCAGCGAGGTGAAGTAGCGGCTCTCGATGCGGCTGGCGGCGTCGAAGTCCACCTGCGCACCCTCGACGGCAGCGTCGAGAATCGCCCGCGGCGCGGGCATCGGGGCGCCCTTGAGCTGCTTCTTGAGCAGGGCCGGGAACGACGGCAGGATTGCGGCCAGCGCGGGGCTGGACGGGGTGCCGCCGGGCATCTTGTAGCCCTTCTTGTCCCAGGGCTGCTCATGGGCGTCGGGGTTGGCCTTGATCCACGCCTTGGCCGCCGGAACCAATTCGTCGACACTGGAAACGATTTCGTCGACCAGGCCGATCTCCTTGGCCTTGACCGGCTTGAACCTTGTGCCCTGGCTCAGCACCTCCATGAAGGCCTTCTGGACGCCGAACATCCGCACCGTGCGGGTAACGCCGCCACCGCCGGGCAGCAGACCCAGGGTCACCTCGGGTAGGCCGATGACCGAGCCCTTGACGTCGGCCGCGATGCGGTGATGACACGCCAGCGCGATCTCCAGGCCGCCGCCGAGTGCGGCGCCGTTGATGGCCGCAACAACGGGCACGCCGACGGTTTCCAACCGGCGCAGATCGGCCTTGATGCTCTCGACCTCGGCGAACGACTCGGCGGCGTGCTCCGGGCCGACCTTCATCATGCCCTTGAGGTCACCGCCGGCGAAGAAGGTCTTCTTCGCGCTGGTGATCACCACGCCGGTGACCGAATCCTTTTCAGCGACGAGGCGATCCACGGCGTTGTGCATTGATTCCTTGTAGTGCTCGTTCATCACGTTGGCCGAACCGGTCGGGTCGTCCAGCGTCAGTGTGACGATGCCGTCGGCATCCTTGTCCCACGCAATTGTGTTCTCTGCCATTTGTTCTCAGTCCTTTTCCGTGAGCTCAGACACGCTCGATGATGGTGGCCACGCCCATGCCGCCGCCGATGCACAGCGTGATCAGGGCACGCCGGGCGCCGCGGCGCTCGAGCTCGTCGACCATGGTTCCGGTGATCATGGCGCCGGTGGCGCCAAGTGGGTGGCCCATCGCGATGGCGCCACCATTGACGTTGAGCTTCTCATCGGGGATGTTGAGGTCCTTCTGGAACTTCAGCACCACCGAGGCGAAGGCCTCGTTGAGTTCGAACAGGTCGATGTCGTCGACCGTCAGGCCGGCCCGGTCGAGCACCTTGCGGGTGGCCGGGGTCGGACCGGTCAGCATGATGACCGGATCGGCACCGCTGGTGGCGGTGGCCACGACACGCGCCCGCGGAGTCAGACCCTGCTCCTTGCCGGCCTTCTCGCTGCCGACGAGCACCAGGCCGGCGCCGTCGACGATGCCCGAGCTGTTGCCGCCGGTGTGGACGTGGTTGATCTTCTCGACGAAGTGGTACTTCTGCAGCGCCACGTCGTCAAAGCCGCCCATGGCGCCCAGGACCTCGAAGGCAGGCTTGAGCTTGCCCAGATCGGCGACGGTGGTGCCGGGCCGCATGTGCTCGTCGTGGTCGAGGATGACCAGGCCGTTCTGGTCGCGCACCGGGACGACGGACTTGGCGAAGTAGCCGCCCGACCAGGCCGCGGCCGCCAGATCCTGCGAGCGCTTGGCGTAGGCGTCGACGTCGTCGCGGGAGAAGCCCTCGATGGTGGCGATCAGGTCGGCGCCGATGCCCTGCGGGACGAAACCGATGACGTAGTTGGTCTCCGGGTCACCGGCCCAGGCACCGCCGTCGGAACCCATCGGGACGCGGCTCATCGACTCCACACCGCCGGCGTAGACCAGGTCGTCCCACCCCGAGCGCACCTTCTGGGCGGCCAGGTTGACGGCTTCCAGTCCCGAGGCGCAGAACCGGTTGAGCTGGAAGCCGCCGGTGGTCTCGGGCAGTCCCGCCACCAGGCCGGCGGTCCGGGCGATGTCGCCGCCCTGGTCGCCGACCGGTGACACACAGCCCAGGATGAGGTCGCTGATCACGTTCTCGTCGAGATCGGGGTGGCGTGATCGCATCTCCTCGATGAGGCCGACGACCAGGCTCACGGGCTTGACTTCATTGAGCGCGCCGTTGCGCTGCTTACCGCGTGGCGTGCGGATGGCCTCGTAGATGAAGGCTTCTTCGGACATCGGTGTCCCGCTCCTATTTGGTGTTGGTTATGTGCTATTTGCGAACTGTTCGACTCGTGCGGAGGGCAGTCCTCTGAGCAGCCAGCGTAGCAGGCTCTCCCAACCGCTTGGTTGGTAGTGTGGTCCACTTCATCTGCCGAGCAGACGCAGAGTTCCCCTGTTCGCCGCAAAAGTAGGGAACTCTGCGACTGCTCGCGGTGGGATGGCGCCGTTAGGCTCGCTCACCATGACCGCCTCCCGGACCGTCTCCAGGCTGCAACCGTATGCGGTGACGATTTTCGCCGAGATGTCGGCCCTGGCCGCCCGCATCGGTGCGGTGAATCTCGGGCAGGGCTTTCCCGACGAGGACGGCCCACCCGCGATGCTCGCGGCGGCCGAAAAGGCCATCGCCGAGGGTGTCAACCAATACCCGCCGGGCCTGGGTATCGCACCTCTTCGGCACGCCATCGCGGCCCAGCGCAACCGGCGCTATGGCATCGACTACGACCCCGAAGCCGAGGTACTGGTGACCGTCGGCGCCACCGAAGCGATCGCCGCCGCCGTTTTCGGACTGGTGGAGCCCGAATCCGAGGTGCTGCTCGTCGAGCCGTACTACGACTCCTACGCCCCCGTCGTCGCGATGGCCGGCTGTCACCGCGCGACCGTCCCACTGGTGCCCGACGGCCGCGGGTTCGCGCTCGACGTCGACGCCCTGCGGCGCGCGGTGACGCCCCGCGTGAAGGCCCTGATCGTGAACTCGCCGCACAACCCGACGGGCACGGTGCTGCGTGAGGACGAGTTGGCCGCCATCGCCGATGTCGCCGTCGAGCACGACCTGCTGGTGATCACCGACGAGGTCTACGAGCACCTGGTGTTCGACGGTCGCCAACACCGGCCGTTGGCCAACCTACCGGGGATGGCCGAACGGACCGTCACCATCTCCAGCGCCGCCAAGATGTTCAACTGCACCGGATGGAAAATCGGATGGGCTTGTGGCCCAGCCGATCTCATTGCAGGAGTCCGCGCCGCCAAGCAATACCTCAGTTACGTCGGCGGTGCACCGTTCCAGCCCGCGGTGGCTGCGGCGCTCGACAACGAGGACGTCTGGGTCGCCCGGTTGCGCGACTCGTTGCAGGCCAAGCGCAACAAGCTCAGCGCGGCGCTCGCCGACATCGGCTTCGATGTGCACGACAGCTCGGGCACCTACTTCGTCTGCGCGGACCCCAGGCCGCTGGGTTATCACGACAGCACTGAGTTCTGTCTGGAGCTTCCGCACGAGACCGGCGTAGCCGCCATTCCGCTGTCGGCGTTCTGCGATCCGGAGGGCCCGCACTGCGGGGCGTGGAATCATCTGGTGCGCTTCGCGTTCTGCAAACGCGACGACACCCTCGACGAGGCGATCCGCCGCCTGCAGTCGCTGCGACGGGACGGTGCGCGTCTGTGACGACAATCAGGTGACCGACGCTGCCCGGAATCTCACTGCGGCCGAGACTCAGCGCGGGAACCTGACCGGAGTCGGCTGGGACGGAACGGGAGTGGAGTGGCTCCGCGTCAGGCGTTCTTGATCTTGAGCACCTGCTTGCGCAGCCCGTCGGTGGCCGTCTGCATGCCACCTTTCAAGGTGCGTTTGAGCAGAAACCCCGGGATCGGCACCGACGGATCGACCGACATGTCGAACCTGACTTTCGTCTTGTCGCCGCTGGCCGTCAGGCTGTATTTGGCGTCCTGGGCCTTCAGCTGGCCGGCTGACACCAGCGTCCAGC
This sequence comes from uncultured Mycobacterium sp., assembly GCA_964387245.1. Lineage (GTDB taxonomy): Bacteria > Actinomycetota > Actinomycetes > Mycobacteriales > Mycobacteriaceae > Mycobacterium. The sequence continues at coordinate 971 of CAYLWH010000158.1, read as the reverse complement.
TCACGCTGGTATCGGTCCAGGTGTACTCGATGACCTGCGTGTCGGTCAGACCTGCGGCTTTCATCACCATCTTGGCCTGCCTGGGACGGCCGTCGTCATAGGTCTGAAGGATCTGCGCACTCTGGTACTGCGGCGACCAGGTGGGCGTCGCCTCGACGTCGGCGATGACGTCCAGGATCTCCGCTGGAGACGCTTCGATGACCACTTCACGGGAATCTCTGACAGCCATATCGGAACCCTAGCGAGCGGTCACCGAGTCGGGCAGGATTTCCGCTCGAGAGGCCCGCGACGCACCGCCCCACTCGCAGCTGATCCGCTCGGTTTCACCTGGTCAAACGCGCCAACCAGATGGTCGAGGCGGTGCGGCGGCGAGTGGCTCGTCGAACATCGTCGAAGCCGTTACCCGGTATTCACCGGGTGTCGCCCATGACCAGCCCCTCCCGGCGCGGATCCGCGCCGCCCACCCATCCCGCTTCGTCACGCACGATCGCCGAAAGGCCACTGGACAGGTCGGCGAGGTCGACCTGATGACCGAGTTTGCGCAATCCCTGCACGAGCGGATCGTGGTCGCCGTCATCGGCGGTATCGATGTTGGGATGTTCGCCGCCGACGTTCGTCTTCGGCGAGTTCGCCGCGCCGAAGTCGACCATGGACACCGCCTGTTGCGGATCGAGACCCCAATCGACCAACCCGACAACCGTTTTCACCACGAACTGGATGATCACCGAACCACCCGGTGACCCGGTGACGACGTACAGCGGCCCGCGACCGGACGCCGTCTGGTCGAATACAAGGGTGGGGGCCATGGTGCTGCGCGGCCGCTTGCCTGGCTGGACACGGTTGGGTACGGGCATACCGTCGGGGCCGAGCGGTTCGGCGGCGAAATCGGTCAGCTGGTTGTTGAGGATGAACCCGTCCACCATGTGGAACGAGCCGAACGCCGACTCCACGGTGGTGGTCATCGAGGCGGC
>CAYLWH010000157.1:0-6379 GCA_964387245.1 uncultured Mycobacterium sp. | reverse complement strand
ACAGGAAGCTGATCCCGGCGAACGGCATCAGCACCGTGGCGATGGCGATGCCGCTATGCTGGGTGGTCAGCCACCCGGTCGCGTCGCCAGCTTCCTCCGGCATGTTGTGGCGGATCAGAAACACCGTTGTCCCGAACAGCACGGCGAACAGCACTCCGGCGAGCGCCGCCGCTCGCGGCGTCCTCAACGGACGCACAGTGGACCCAGAAGACAGACCCGACGGCGCAGACACCACACCATCGTGTCAGAGCACTCGACGCACCGGCGGGGTTTCAATGGTCTCCCACAACGGTTTACCGAACCACGCCCGCACCTGCTCCAAGTGGTTCACATCACCGCTGATTGTGCCGTCCGCCAACCCGGCCGACGCATGGGCCAGCACGAACCCGGCCAGCACATCGGTCTCGAAGTCCGCAAGCTCGTCCGGGGTCGCCGGAGCCCGCAGGTCGCGCAGATCCCGCACCACAGCCAGGCTCAACCCGCGACCTCACCTTCAGTTCGGACGTTACTCCGTCGGTTCTGACGAACCTACGTCACTAATCCTGAAATTCGGTCAAGACACGCCAAACCATCCGAACAGAACGAAAATCCCCAGGTCCAGGCGCGGAGCGGGTCCGCAGCCGCTCTGCAAGCAATCACCGGACTCACGGGTTATCTCTTATCGAGGAAATCGACAACGAGAACGATGACGAGGATTCACGATGGTGGCGCGCTGTGGCGGTGAGGCTTAACGCTGGATAGTGGCTACCCAGCAGACGGCGTCGACCACACCTTGTCGACGCTGATCTTCAACCGCGTGCTGAACGCGGCGAGATGCTCGTCGCCCATCCCGATGCTGACGGCGTAATCGTGGTACTTGGCCTGATATTGCTCGTCGGCGAGCGAATCGGCCCCGACCGCGTCGACCCTGGCCGCACCGGCGACCACGACGGTCCCCCTACCGTTGCCATCGGAATCCAGATTCAGGCTGACCTGCGGGCGGGCCTTGATGTGGGCGATCTTCGCGGCTTTGGGCATCGAATACACGGTCACATCGGTGCCGTCGAAGAAGAACCACACGAGCCGGGGTACAGGCTGGCCGGATTTCGCCACGGTGGTCAACCACACGTAGCGATCCGATTCGAGCCTGCGGGAAACCTCTTGCGTCAGTTCGACTGTCATGATCGCGAATGTAGTCCTAACCAGTCCTGTTCGGTCCCGATCGTGGTGTCGTCGCCGTGACCGGTGCACACCACCGTCGAATCGCGGTGGACGTCCTCGTCAGGGCGAGCGTGACGTGTTGAAGTCGGTATAGCGCTGCTCGTACACGCCGTCGCGTTCGGCGAACCGGAGCGGTTTCGTGGCGTCCACGACAATCTCGGTCGCCTCGGGTTCCTCGGTCAGCAGTGCCATGGTCTCGGCGATGTATTCATCGAGGGGCATAGCGTCGGGTTCGTTGACTCGCTCGTCGCGCAGGCCGGTCTGGACCCCCGGCGGGATGATCTCGATCACCTGAACCGCCGTGTTCCGCAGTTGAAACCGCAGCGATTGGGTGTAGGAGTGCAGCGCGGCCTTGGTGGCGCAATAGGTTGGCACCTGGGCCTTGGGCAGGAAGGCCAACGCCGAGGTGACGTTCAGGACGGCTGAACGGGGCTGAGCGAGCAGGCGCGGCAGCAACGCAGCAGTGAGGCGTATGGGACCAAGGAGGTTCGTGATGATCATGGCCTCCGCTTCGGCGACACGGCCAGCGGTGAGGTCCTCGCTGTGCTGGATACCCGCGTTGTTGATCAGAACGTTGAGTTCCGGGTGGCGTTGTGTCGCCTCCGCGGCGAAACGCTCGATGTCTGCCGCATCGCTTTGATCCAAGGTCAGCAATTGCATTCCGGGATTGGCCGCTGCAACGCTCTCCAGCTGCTCGCGGCGGCGGCCAGCGATGATCACCTGGTTGCCCAGACGATGAAACGACTCAGCCAGGCCACGACCGATCCCCGACCCGCCACCGGTCACCAGAATCGTGTTCTGGGCTGTCTGCATGGCCTCTGCCCCCGCTCGAGTCGGTGAGGATTGAAAGTTATCACCCGTGCGGCCACCCCCCGTGTGCAATCTGGGCGGCAGATTGACGAGCCACGATTGGTCCCTGTGGTATCGGTGGGTCGACGAGGGACTCACTGAGCCGGGCGGATGAACGGCAACAAAACGGTCGTCGCGCCCACTCGACATTGTTGTCGGCGATCGGGGTTCGTGAGCCACGAACAGCGGTAGTGTCCGGTGAATCGGAGAAAAGCGGACAGGAGAACGTGGATGTCGGGGATCGATGGTGACTGGAGCAAGCCTGCGGCGATGGCCATCCCGAAGGAGGGCTATTTCGAACTCGAGCGGGGACGCTACGGCCCACTGTTTCCCAGGACACCGGCGTGTTACGGGTTCTCCATCATCGCCAAGGTGAAGGAGGGCCGCGAGGACACGGTCCGCGCCTACGGCAAGACGATCGAAGAGACGATCGCGAACAGCCCGGAGGCACTGGCACCGCTGCGGCTGCATTACCTGCGGTGGGTGCTGTTTGATGTCGGGTCCGGCTTGCACTTTCAGTATCAGGGCATCTTCGACACCGACTTCGATAAGTACACCGAGGATGCGGTCGCTTTGTTCAGCGCGACCGGGATTACGACGGTGTTCACGAATCTTGAAGGCTTTCCTGAGGATTGGAAGGAAAACCCGGAGGCATTCATCAAGTTCGTGCGCGAACACCAGTGCCCCAGTTTCCTCGAATACGGCGAGTATCCGTATGTCACCGCCGATGAGATCAAGAAGGCGCTGCGCCTGAAGGCTGCCTTCTCCGACATGCTCGACCAGATGCAGTAGATGCTCGAGTTCGACGACATCCAACACATCCTGCTGACCCGCACTCCGGCGATCACCGGGCGCTACGAGTTCCTGTCGTTCGACACCCCCGCAGGTGGCCGGGCGTGGCTGACCGAGTTGCTCGACAAGGTGCAGTCGGCGGCGGATGTGCAGGCCACCGTGGATGGCTCGGATCGCTGGGTCACGTTGGCGTTCACGTGGAATGGCCTTCGCGCGCTCGGCGTGCCCGAGGAATCTCTGGCCAGCTTTCCCGACGAGTTCCGCGAAGGAATGGCGGCCCGCGCGGACATCCTCGGCGACACCGGCACTGCGGCTCCCGAACGCTGGGTCGGCGGCCTGGCCGGTGAGGACGTGCACGCGATCGCGATCTTGTTCTCCCGCACCGACGAGCAGCGCAGGCGCTCGATCGCGGAGCACGACAAGCTGTTGGCGAGAACGGACGGCGTCCGGAGTGTGTCGTTCCTCGACCTCAACGCGACGCCGCCGTTCAACTACGCCCACGACCATTTCGGGTTCCGGGACCGACTCTCGCAGCCGGTGATGAAGGGCTCCGGCGAGGAACCCACCCCCGGGTCGGGCGCGGCCCTGGAGCCGGGCGAGTTCATCCTCGGCTATCCGGACGAGGACGGCCCAGTCGCCAATCTTCCCGAGCCGGAGGTGTTGTCGCGTAACGGTAGCTACATGGCGTATCGGCGGCTGCAGGAACACGTCGGGGCCTTCCGCGACTACCTGCGCGAGAATGCCGCCACCCCGGAGGGTCAGGAACTGCTGGCGGCGAAGGTCATGGGCCGCTGGCGCAGCGGCACGCCGCTGGTGCTCGCGCCGGATAAAGACGATCCCGAATTGGGCGCCGATCCAATGCGTAACAACGACTACAACTACAAGCAGATGGACCCGTTCGGCTACGCCTGCCCGCTGGGAGCACACGCACGAAGGCTCAATCCGCGCGATACCGCTCACCGCATGAACCGGCGCCGGATGATCCGGCGCGGGGCGACCTACGGGCCCGCGCTGCCCGACGGTGCTCCCGACGACGGCGTGGACCGGGGCATCGCCGCGTTCATCATCTGTGCGAGCCTGGTGCGCCAGTTCGAGTTCGCCCAGAACGTCTGGATCAACGACAAAACCTTCCACGAACTCGGCAACGAGCACGATCCGATCTGCGGCACCCAGGACGGCACCCTGGATTTCACCGTCCCCAACCGGCCGATCCGCAAGGTGCACAAGGGGATACCGGCCTTCACGACGCTCATAGGCGGGGCGTATTTCTTTCTGCCAGGAATCAACGCGCTGCGCTACCTCGCCACACTCGGCAACTAAAGAGGATCATCGTCATGCAGGCTCGCACCTACAACCAGAGCCACACCCCCCGCGCGCACACCGCAGGGCGCCGCATCAGCATCTACTGGACGTGGAGCTACCCCTGGGAAGCGCAACGTGATCCGGCCTCCATGGAGAACCGGTTCTCCACCATTACCGAGGTGCGCAATGTCTTGTGGCCGGGCTACGAGACACCGGAGTATGACGCGGCGAATTTCCTGCAGGGCATCGCAGGCACGTTGGAACTGTTCCACCGCTCCGCCCTGGCGTTCCAGCAGCTGGCCCAGGAGGCCACCGGGCACCCAGTGGCGGTCTTCCAGCGCATCGACCAAGCCGGATACAAGCTCCCGATCGACGAACGGGTGCTGGCCGACACCGACACGCTCATGGTGTTCGGTCTCGACCATCTGCTTTGCGAACAAGAAGCCGCCGCCGAAGAGATCGCGGCGATCACCGAGTGGCTCAAAAGAGAGGGCACCTGTCTGCTTCTGGCGCCCCATCACGACGTCGGCTTCACCGACGACTACGGCCAGCGCCAGATGGAGTACGAACACCACGGCGACCGCCTGGTCCCTCGCCAGCAACGCTTCAGCCAGTACAACCGCTCGCTGATGCGGGCACTCGACGTGCCCGTTCACAACATTTGGGGGCTGCGACCCGCCGTCGTCGAAGGCACCAAGGAAATCGCGCCACTGACCGCCATCCGCGACCTCGACAGCCCACGGCTGCTCGACAACGTCACCACCTTCAACTTCCACCCGCACCTGCCGCACTACGAACTCACCGCGCCGCAAAGCGACGGGTTACGGGTCCTCGGACGCCAGCGCGTCGACCCGAACAGGCCGCACCCGTTCACGCAGGCGGGCAACACCGAGTTCAACGCGCTGATCTGGATGCCGCCCGCCGCCCAGCGCGCGGGCGACATCGTCCTCATCGACTCCACGCACTTCACCACCCTGTTCGGCGGCACCGACAGCCTTCGCAACCTCTGGCACAACCTCGCCACAATGAAATGACGTTCCAACAGCCACCCCATGAGGTCCCACGGCTTTCGTGATGACAAGCCGAACGAGTTCGTCTCGACGCCGCCGCAACAAGCGATGGCACCCATACATCTCCGGTCACGTTGGATTGCGAACAAGTCAGCGTCGCGCCCAGAGCACGATCCTCGCACCGCAGCCCACCCCTGCCAACAATGTCAATCTGAAGTAGATCCCAACTGGACGTCAGATCGGCGCGTGAACTGTGTCAGAATACTTCCGCCAGGGGCGGCACGGTCGTCGATCAGGCAATTTCGCCGCAGCTGACGTCCCGCTGTCAACCACGCGTCCGAGCAGTCGACGCACCAACGCCCATCAACTGAGGACGGCCATCTGTATACCGTGGCGGGATATGCCGGTGCCGACGGGCCGCCAACGCCCGGGTCGCGGGGGAGGGCACCCTGAGTCACCGCCGGACCTCGCGTGCCGTCCGCATCGTCGAACTCAGTCCGGACCAAGCCCGTCCGGTGCTGCGTTCGTTCGCCGTGAAGGTGCCGGTCGGCGTCGGCTTCGCCAGGCGGGCCGGACTGGTGGTGGACGGCAGTCCTGACGAGTTCGAGGCGTTGGCAGATCCGCTGCCGGTGTTCCGGTTCGACCCTGTCGGGAGATGAGAGCTACGGGACCATGCGTATGAACGCGATGACCGCCTCGCATCGGGGTTCGCCTGCAGCAGTGCCTGTTTCCAGCGCTCCCCGGGCCGGATCCCGGTGTGCGGGTTCCAGATCCACGAAGATGTCCTCGGCCAGACCAGGGTCCAGCTCGACCAACCACGCCTTGACCGCCACCGCCTGGCGATTGTCCCGGCTGGAATGTGAGGGTTTCAACCGCTTTGCGGTATGGGTATGCGGTGGCGGCGGATCGCCGACGGCCCCGGGTGGGTGTGGCGGCAGATTCCCTGCCGTGGCATCCCAACGGGTTGGCGATCGACGTGATGATCCCCAGACTGGGCAACCAGATCGCCGGATTGGCACTGGCCAATGCCCACCGCTGGGGAGTACTTCACGTGATCTGGCGGCGGGGCTTCTACCCGGGCATCGGCGCGCCGAGCTGGACCGCCGACTACGGCTCAAAAACGGCCAACCACTTCGATCATGTCCATATCGCCACCAACGCCGGCGGATACCCAGGGTGCCGGAAAAGTCCCGTTTCATGAGGTCAGGATCAGTTTGAGGGCGTGA
>CAYLWH010000156.1:0-6483 GCA_964387245.1 uncultured Mycobacterium sp. | reverse complement strand
GTTAAGGGGCGTCAAACACTGGTTTCTCGCATACACCTTCCCGTCTCGCTGACCGGACCCGCACCGTCTAGCAGTGCCGACACGTCCCGGCGTTGTCAGGGCTGCTCTTACCCTCACCAGCATCTCCTGGATCAGGCTGCCCCCAGCTTCACCCAGCCGCTGCGACGACCAGGCGACGAAGGTCTCTCACCTCCATCCGATTTCAGACGCCTCGTGGCGCACATGATCCTCCGCCCAATCGTCGCCAACAAAAATCACCTGAATGCCTCCTTCGGGTCCGTCAAACATGTTTGAGCCCAAGGGAACCCGGCGACAAGCTAATGGATCAGTGCTCGGTGGCACGACACCCCATCAGTGCTACAGGAACCCTCACCAACCGGCCGGGGCGTAATCTAGCCTTAGAAGTCGACCTTCGCTTCGGCTGCTAACAACGCTCACCGACCGGCGGCTCGGTAAACAGCGTCCCCCGAACAAGAGATGATCGGTCGAAGGCTCGCTGTTCGTTCCCATTAGCTGCGGTTTCTGTGAGTGGCCAGGGCCGGGATCGAACCGGCGACCTTCCGCTTTTCAGGCGGACGAGATAGCCACTGACCTGCGGTTTATCTGCGTCTATGCGTCGTATGCGCCGCATTGAGCTGCGCTGACGTATTGAGCCTGTCCGGCGAACGGACATAAACCGGACACGGTGCTCGCACTCCCGTCCAGGAGCTTCCGCGCTGCCGCTTGCGTTGTGGGCAGCCTCTGGGGCTCCGGGGAGCAGGCACCCCGATGCCCAGCATCGCACCATCAGCCACCGCCTCGACACCGTCGACGGACGGCTCGACATCCGCCTCAGAGCACCCGCCACTCAGACACGGTTCTGCCGGCGCCTCGGTTGACGGGAGGTCGCGAGCGCCCGAGGCCGCCAGGCCGCAGGGCGCGAGAGCGACAGTGGTCGGCCGGACGTCGACCGAGGCACCCGGCCTCAACCCGGCCACGGCCGGCGGGCTTGTTATATGTGCCGAAAATGTCCGCGACTCACTCGCCGACGGGATCCCGACCGGCGAGCTGCGAGCGATCGACGCATTGGGGCTGCGGTTCCCGAGCCCCGAGATGGTCACCACGGCTGCGGCATTGTTCGAGCCGGCGGCACCGTGGGCCTGCGGCCCGGAGCGTCGCGGTGTCGAACCTGAATCCGGGCGGTTTCGCATCACCATCGGCCCTGGTGTCGTACGGCTCAGGTGGACCAATCCCGTCCGGGCCGAGAAGACCGCCGAACGGGCAGTCGGTCATCACCAACGTGATGTTGACGACGCGAAGCTGTATGTGAGAGATGAACTCGCCCTGACTACCGGGGACGGCGATCAGGCCGTCGTGTCTTCGGCACGACGGAGTCCTACGGAAAACGACCAGTGCGGTACTGGCGGTGTCATCACCGAGTGGTCCCGGAAATCACGGTCGGCGATGTGCCGCACCTTCGCCGAACTCGACTACAGCCCACTGGTTGAGTCCGGCCGCGTCCCAGCCATGGTCACGCTCACCTACCCCGGAGACTGGGAAGCCGTCGCCCCCGACGGGGCCAGCGTCAAGCGACATATGGTGCTGTGGCGCAAACGCTTTCAACGTGAATACGGCGAACCGGCCCGTTACATCTGGAAGCTGGAGTTTCAGCGTCGCGGCGCTCCACACATTCACCTGTGGATGGCGCCACCGATGTCGCCCGGCCGCTCGGGGCGCGGCTTCGCGCAGTGGCTGTCCGAAGCGTGGGCTCAGGTTGTCGACCATCCTGACGCCGAGCAAAAGGCGCGGCACCGACTCGCCGGCACCGCCATCGACGTGCGCAACGGGCTGCGGGCCTGCGATCCGAAACGGTTAGCCATCTACTTCACCAAGCACTCGTCACCAAACCTGAATGGAGACAAGGAGTATCAGCACATTGTGCCGGAACTGTGGCGGCAACCCGGGCGCGGCCCCGGCAGATTCTGGGGCGTGTATGGACTCAAGAAAGCCATTGCCGTTGTTGAGGTCACTAAGGACGCGTACCTGGCTGCGCGTCGAATCGTGAGGCGATGGTCACGCAGCCAGGCGATATACGGCAATTCGTCCAGTCGCTTCCCAACCGCGGTGGTGCCGCGCACGGCCACGCGCATGGTTCCCCGCGTCGACCGCGACACCGGTGTTGTGGCGCATCGGCCGGTACGGCGACGACGAACGCTCTGCAACCATGGCGGATTGGCCGGCGGATACGCGCTCGTGAACGACGGGCCGGGCTTCGCCGCCCAGCTCGCACGCGCGATCGCGTGAACAAGGTCTACCCATCTTCGACTTCGCAGACCCGCCGGGGGAAGCGGGTCGTAACAAACGAATGCGCCCTCAGTGGGAATGTCGGACCGGATCGCTATGGTCAGGTCCGCAGTGGCGTGCTGCATGCATCGAACCGGAGGCCAACGATGGCAACAACAGTGTTCTACAGCTTCCACTACGAGCGTGATGTCCACCGCGTGCAGCTGGTTCGCAACATCGACGCCCTCGAAGGGCAGCCGCTCTTGAACTCGCAGGACTGGGAGAAGGTCCGCAGTCGCGGCGACCAGGCCATCAAGACCTGGATCGATGACCAAATGCGCTACAAGCGAGCGGTCGTGGTTTTGATCGGGCAGCAGACGGCCGGCCGGCCGTGGGTTAAGTACGAGATTCAGAAGGCGTGGAACGACCGCAAACCGCTGTTGGCGGTCCGAATTCATGGCTTGTCGTCGATGGGCAGTGTGGACCGCGCTGGCCCTGATCCCTTTGAGGCTGCTGGTCTAAGCAGCGCCGGCATTCCCGTATTCGATCCAACCCGCACCGACTCCCAGACCACATACGCCACACTGCGCCTGAACCTCGCGACATGGTCCGATCAGGGAGTTAAACGACTGTGAGCCTCTACACCGAGGACGAGTTCCGCCGAAGGGTCGGCAGTGTGACTGCGAGTGCAGCTGAGGGCTCTCTCCGAACTGCGTCGAAGTCGGCGGCCGGAGAGTTCGACATTTTCCTTAGTCATAGCGTCCGCGACGCGCGGGTAATACTTGGCATCCTGGATTGGCTCATTTCACAGAATCTGCGCGTGTACGTCGACTGGATCGACGACCCTGAGATGGACCGCTCGGCGGTGTCTCGTGCCACGGCAGCACGTTTGCGTGAGCAGATGCTGCACTCACGCAGCCTGCTCTACGCGACGTCACGTTCAGCTAAAACATCTCGCTGGATGCCCTGGGAGCTAGGATATTTCGACGGACTCAAGGGCAGCGAGCAAGTCGCAGTCATGCGCCTCGACAGCTCCAGCAGCAACGAGTTCATAGGCGAGGAATACCTCGGCCTCTACAAACAAATCGAACGGATCCGAGCAGTCACCGGATTAGAACCCTATGCGATACGCCCCTTGCGCAAGCAAGCTGAGTCGCTGCGCTCGTTCGCGCAGGCGGCCGGCCGCTACGAAAATCTGGTGCTTTCGTGACAGACGAGAACCCCGGCGGGCCCGACGACCTCGACCGCAGCGATCACCACAAGCACATGGACTACGTCCAAGCCGTCATCACCAGGCTGGCGAACAACTCGTTCCTGATGAAGGGCTGGGCGCTGACGTTGGCCTCAGCGCTGCTGGGTTTCGCGATCACACAGAAGCACACAGGGCTCGCCCTCGCCGCCATCGTGCCGGTGACAGCATTCTGGGTACTCGACACTTACTACCTGCGCCAGGAGCGTGCGTTCCGCAGCATGTACGCCGACATCGCAGCAAAACGATTACGCGATTTCAAAATCGATCCCACGCCGTATGCCGAAAACCAGCCGTGGAGCGTCGGTTTCTCGATAAGTCTCAGGATCTTCTACCTCGCGATCATCGTGCTAACTCTCTTCGTAGCGATAATCCTGGCTGTCGCTGCTGCTGCGCCGATGCCCCAACACAATCAGCCGCAGCCGCAGCCGCAGCCGCATGAGAACCAGAACACCTCCGACGAGCAATCGCCCTCCAGCAGGGCCGTTCAATCAAGCCAGCCGTCTTCACCGATCGCACCAACTGCGCGTACCCCGAGTCCTAGCCCGAGCGGATCGTCGCAACGCTCTGTCGAGTCGACGACCGCACCTGAGCCGAAGATTCAGGAAACACCCGCATCAACTCAACCGTGATGATCGATGGTCGCGCGGATATCCTCGGCAACTGAATCCAGTTGCGTGACTGGCCATTCAGTGTCATCCGGCCAGAGTTCGGGCATGCGGTCGCCGTCTTTCCGAGGAACTACGTGAATGTGTAGATGGAAGACTGATTGGCCCGCAGCCATTCCGTTGGACTGGATTATGTTCATGCCCTCGGCATTCGTTGCTTCAGCAACGGCTGCCGCGACTCGGCGGGTTGCATCTGCCAGGTCATACGCCTCGCGCTGGCCAACGGCCCAGATATTGGGCAGATGGGCCCTTGGAACAACAAGCGTATGGCCAAGCACAGCTGGTACATCCGGAAGGAACGCCAAGACTTCGTCGGTTCGCAAGACCTCACGAGCCGAGGCGTGGCCGGCAACGATAGCGCAGAAAGGGCACTCCTGCGGCGGGCTGTTCGCATCCACAAAGACCCCGCTAAGCCCTGCCCATTGACAACCAATGGTCCCTCATCAGGCAACTCTACTGAATACTGCCCGAGTGATTGAGGTCCGTCGCATCTGCAGCGCGTTCATCCCTGTCGATCTCATCCCGCACCGAGGCGACACACCTGATGACTGCATTCACATAGCAAAGAATCCGGGTCGACCGCGAAGGTCGAATACCGACTCTTTTGGAATCTCAACCAAAACATCCGAGGGACTGGGTCGAGAACTGGTTGAGCTCCGAACGGTTCGCAACGTGCTTGACAATGGCCGGGCACGACAGGTCACGCGCCTTGGCACTGTACGAATGGGGCACCAGCCTGAACGCTGCCCTGCTGCACGACTTCGCCCACCTGGAGGTCGGCCTGCGGAATATGTACGGCCGCACGCTGACTGCGGCGGTGGGCCTTCCTGACGGCACGTCGGCACGAACCTCTCATCTGGCTGCCGCAAGTGGCGCACGCTTAACCCAGAGGAAACCGCCGTGTGCAACTGCACAACGGTTTGAGCGACCTGCTGAAGGCTCAGGCGACCGTCTGTTCCGGGCGAGAGATCATCTGCCGAATCCGCGGTCACGCCAGATACGTGTCGCCGGAGCTCGCGCAGCACATCGACGCGACAAACACTGTCGAACAAATCATTCGGAACCGGCCGTAACCCAATGTCGAAAGGAGGGCAAGAAGTTGCGTCCATGCTGAGTGCACCGCCACCTCAAGGAGAAGAGACATGTCGGAGGGTGAGGATAGCTTCATGCGATGGTGACCTACATGCTGAGCAATTCCGCCGAGGGCTGGGTGCTCTGCGACGACGAGGTCAGAACCGCACTGCTGACCGGCAATCTCAATACCGTGCTGCTGGAAGCGGCCAAGGTGATGCGCGAGAACGGCGACCCGATAGCCGGCGGGTGGACGGCGGTGCCCGACACCGAAGTGCAGACGCTGCGGTTCATGCTGAGGTAGTCCGCGGCGAAGCGGCTGTGATGGGATGGTTCAAAGGGCTCATCGCCCGATTAGTTCAAACGCGAGGGTTTTAGGAGTTGTGGTATGCGGTTGAACCTGAAGTCTGTCGAGGAGCGCGTCCGACCGCTCGGCGGGCGGCTGCGTTACGACCGTGAGTTCATCTTCGAGTTGCTCGCTGCATACGGACGGTCGTCCAGCAACATCACCCGACTGCGGAACAGCTCGCTGAACATCGCCGATGACCCGGCTACGGAGATCGGCCAGAAGAATGTCGTCTACTTCAAGCCGACGACCGACGACTTGTACGGCGTCATCGATAGCTTGCGAACCTCGGCGACCGTAGTCAGGTATAGCTGCCGGTTCGTCATCGTGACTGATTACAAGGAACTGCTCGCGGTCGACACAAAGACCAACGAAACCCTCGCGATCCCGGTCAACGACATCGACAAGCACTTCACGTTCTTCCTGCCGTGGGCTGGTATGGAGAAAGCCCAGTACGTTGGCGAAGCGCATGCGGACGTAAAGGCCGCCGAGCGCATGGCGAAGCTTTTCGATGAACTAGTTGCGGTGAACCCTGGAATTCATGGTTCGCTGCAGGCCCGGCACGCCCTCAATGTGTTCTTCACCCGGCTGCTGTTCTGTTTCTTCGCCGAAGACACAGGGATCTTCAAGCCCCACCAGTTCACCGGAGCGGTCGGCAATCTCACCCAACTGGACGGCTCCGACGTCGACCAGTTCCTCACAGACCTGTTCAAGGTCCTCGACAAGCCTGATGGGGCATCGAAGCCGGCCCACCTCGCCGAGTTCCCGTATGTCAACGGTCGCCTCTTCACGGTAGAGGCGCACCACACGGTCCCGAAGTTCAACAAGAAGGCCAGGGTGCCGGAAAAGTCCCGTTTCATGAGGTCAGGATCAGTTTGAGGGCGTGA
>CAYLWH010000155.1:0-6570 GCA_964387245.1 uncultured Mycobacterium sp. | reverse complement strand
CGTGACTACACGGCGGCGGTGGGCCGGTTCGTCCCCGGCATCGGGCTGATCCGCTAGTCCGCCGGGATCTCGCGTTCGATCTCGTCCAGCCAGATCCGCGCAGACATGTCCGACGGTGCCCGCCAGTCACCGCGCGGGGAGAGCGCCCCACGCGAGGACACCTTGGGCCCGTTCGGCAGCGCCGAACGCTTGAATTGCGAGAAAGAATAGAACCGCTGCACGAAGACGATCAGCCAGCGCCGGATCTCGGCCAGCGAATAGGACGGCCGTTTGTCCAGCGGGTGGCCCAGCGGCCACTGGCCGACCTCGGCGTCGCGCCAGGCATGCCAGGCCAGGAACGCGATCTTCGACGGGGAGAACCCGTGGCGGACCGCGTGGTGCAGCGAAAAGTCCTGCAACGCATAAGGTCCCACTTTGGCCTCACTGCTCTGTACCTGTGCTGCGTCGGTGGACGGCACCAACTCGGGGGTGATTTCGGTGTCGAGCACCGACTGTAGGACGGTGTTGATCTCGTTGCCGACTTCGCTCCCGAACTGCCCTGACGAGATGACCCACCGGATCAGGTGCTGGATCAGGGTTTTCGGTACACCACCGTTGACGTTGTAGTGCGACATCTGGTCGCCCACACCGTAGGTGCACCAACCCAGTGCCAGCTCCGACAGGTCGCCGGTACCCAGCACGATGCCGCCTCGCTGATTCGCGAGCCGGAACAGGTAGTCGGTGCGCAGACCGGCCTGCACATTCTCGAAGGTGATGTCATGGACCGGCTCGCCGCGCGCGAACGGGTGACCCATCTCGGTGAGCATCAGCGTTGCGGTGTCGCGGATGTCGAGCTCCTCGAACGTCACGCCGAGCGCCTTGCCCAGCGCGATCGCGTTGCCCTTGGTGCGTTCGCCGGTGGCGAACCCCGGCATGGTGAAGGCGAGGATGTCGCTGCGCGGCCGGCCCTCCCGGTCCATGGCCTGCGCCGCGACGATCAGCGCATGCGTGGAATCCAGCCCACCTGACACCCCGATGACCACCTTCGGGTAGCTCAGGGCACGCAGTCGCTGCTCCAGGCCGGACACCTGAATGTTGTAGGCCTCGTAGCAATCCTGTTGCAGGCGCGCCGGATCCGAAGGGACGAATGGGAAACGCTCGACGTTGCGGCGCAGCCCGATGTCCCCGGTCGGCGGATTCAGGGTGAACTCCACACGCCGGGGTGCGGAAGCCCCGGCATCGATGCCGAACGTGCGGCGGTTGTCGTCGAACGTTCCCATCCGCAGCCGTTCGGCGCGCAGCAACTCGGTGTCGACGTCGGCGACACTGCATTGCGCCCCTCTGGGGAATCGCTCGGATTCGGCGAGCAGCACCCCGTTTTCGTAGATCATCGTCTGACCGTCCCAGGCCAGATCGGTGCTGGACTCGCCTTCGCCCGCCGCGGCATACAGATAGGCGGCCAGACAGCGGGCGGACGCCGAGCGGGCCAGTAGCTTGCGGTCCTCGGCCCGTCCGACCGTGATCGGGCTGCCGGAGAGGTTCGCCAGCACCGTCGCGCCCGCGAGTGCGGCGCGGGCACTCGGCGGCACCGGCACCCACATGTCCTCGCAGATCTCGACGTGCAACACGAACCCCGGATAGTCGGCGGCGGTGAACAACAGATCCGGGCCGATCGGCACCGACGCACCGGCAACGCCGACCTCGCCGCGCACGTCGTCACCGGGGGCCAGTTGGCGGCGCTCGTAGAACTCGCGATAGGTCGGCAGGTACGACTTCGGCACCACACCCAGCACGGCGCCGCGGTGAATCACCACCGCGGTGTTGTAGACGCGGTTGCGGTAGCGCAGCGGGGCACCCACCACCAGGACCGGCAGCAGGTCCACGGACGCGGCGATCAGGGTGCCCAGCGCATCCTGCACGGAGTTCAGCAGTGTGTCCTGCAGCACGATGTCGTCGATCGAATAGCCCGACAGCGTCAACTCGGGAAACACCGCCAGCGCGACGCCGTCGTCGTGGCAGTCGCGTGCGGTGGCGAGCACCGATTCCGCGTTCGCGGCGGGGTCGCTGATCGTGGTGTGCAGCGTGCACGCCGCGACCCGGATGAAGCCGTGCCGGTAGGTGGAATAGAAGCTCACCACCCAATTGTGGCAAAGCGCTTACCCTGACGACGGTGAATGGCCCTCCGCAGCGCGTTGCGCATCCATTCAGCGCGCACGCCCGGGAGTTACTCGCACCGGGTGTGCGTCAGCGCTGAATCGACGCCAGGACGTCAGCCGGCCACCAGATCATCGGCGTGCACGGCGGGGCGTCGCATCTCGGCGGGCAGCTCCGAGGTGGAACGCCCGATCATGCTGGCCAGTTCGGCCGCGTCGAACTCCACCACCCCACGGCCGACGACGGTGTCGTCCGGTGCCCGTAGCTCGACCACATCGCCGCCGACGAACCGGCCCGACAAGGCGGTGATGCCGGCGGGCAGCAGCGAACGCCGTTGCTTGACGACGGCTCGCACCGCACCGTCGTCCAGCGTCAGCGCCCCGGCGGCCTCGGCCGCATAGCGCACCCAGAATTTGCGCGCGGACATCCGGTCGGCCCGCGGCGCAAACACCGTGCCCACTGACGCGTCCGACAGCGCCGACTCGGCGTCGGCCGCGGCGGCCAACAGCACCGGAACGCCGGCATCGGCCGCCAACAGCGCCGACGACAGCTTCGAGGCCATCCCCCCGGTGCCCAGGTGGCTGCCCCGGCCGGCGGTCACCCCCTCGAGATCTCCGGGATCGCCGACCTCGGCGATGAACCGGGCCGGATTGTCTCTGGGCGCTCTGCGCGGGTCGCCGTCGTAGAGGCCGTCGATGTCACTGAGCAGTATCAGCGCGTCCGCACCCACCAGATGCGCCACGAGCGCGGACAGCCGGTCGTTGTCGCCGAACCGGATCTCGTTGGTTGCCACGGTGTCGTTCTCGTTGACGATCGCCACCGCATGCAGCGCCCGCAACCGGTCCAGCGTGCGTTGCGCGTTGGTGTGCTGCACCCGCATCGAGATGTCGTGCGCAGTCAGCAGCACCTGTCCGACGGTGCGGTCGAAGCGGCGAAACGCCGCGCTCCATGAGTTCACCAGGGCGACCTGACCGACACTGGCGGCGGCCTGCTTGGTGGCCAGATCCGTTGGCCGCCTGGATAATCCGAGTGGCTCGATACCCGCGGCGATCGCGCCCGAAGACACGATCACCACGTCCGAACCGGCCTTCATGCGGGCCTCGATGGCTTCGGCCAGGTACTGCAGCCTGCTGGCGTCGAACACCCCGGCGGGGGTGCTCAGTGCGGTGGTACCGACCTTGACGACGACGCTGCGCGCGGTGCGGATCGCGTCCCGATGGACGCTCACCGGTCGTCGCCGTGTTCACGCCGCTGCTTGCGGGCGACCTTACGCTCGGCGGCGCCGATCCGGTCGTTGCGCTCGAGCCGGATATCGGTGCCACGGCCCGTCATGGTGACGTCCACGCCCGCCGGGGTCTGCGGCTCCCAGTCGAATGTCATGTCGCCGATGGTCACCGCACAGCCCGGTTTGGCGCCCAGCTTGAGCAACTCGTCCTCGACACCGAGGCGGGCCAACCGGTCGCCGAGGTAGCCGACGGCCTCGTCGTTGTCGAAGTTGGTCTGGGCGATCCAGCGCTCAGGCCGGGTTCCACGCACCACGAAGCCGCCCTCGCCGTCGGACTCCACCGAGAACGAGGTCTCGTTGACGGCAATCGGCCGGATCACGGGGCGGCGCGGAGCCAGCACGGGCTGGGCGGCCCGGTAGATCGACACCAGATCCCACAGGGCGAAGGTCAACTGCCGCAGGCCCTCCCGGTTCACCGCGGACACCTCGAACACCGGCCAGCCGCGCTCCTGCACGTAGGGCCGGACGAAGTCCGCCAGTTCCTTGGCGTCGGGGATGTCGATCTTGTTGAGGACGACGGCGCGCGGCCGGTCGGCCAGATCGCCCAGCGTCGAATCACCTTGCAGCGTCGGCACATACGCGGCGAGTTCGGCCTCCAGGGCATCGATGTCGGAGATCGGGTCGCGGCCGGCTTCCAGGGTCGCGCAGTCCACTACGTGCACGAGCACCGCGCAGCGCTCGATGTGCCGCAGGAAGTCCAGCCCCAGGCCCCGGCCTTCCGATGCCCCCGGAATCAGGCCGGGCACGTCGGCGACGGTGAAGCTGTGCTCCCCCGCCGACACCACACCCAGGTTCGGCACCAGCGTGGTGAACGGATAGTCCGCCACCTTCGGTTTGGCCTCCGAGATCGCCGACACCAGCGAGGACTTGCCCGCGGACGGAAATCCGACCAGACCGACGTCGGCGACCGTCTTGAGTTCGAGGGTGAGGTCGCGCTCCGCGCCCTTCTCGCCGAGCAGCGCGAAGCCGGGAGCCTTCCGGGCCCGGGAGGCCAGTGCCGCATTGCCCAGTCCGCCCCGGCCGCCCACCGCGGCTTCGAAACGGGTGCCCGCACCGACGAGATCGGCGATCAGCCGCCCCTGCTCGTCGAGGACGACGGTGCCGTCGGGCACCCTCAGCTCAAGGTCGGCGCCCGCGGCGCCGTCGCGGTTGCTGCCGGCCCCCTGCTTACCCGAGGGCGCAACGAGGTGCGGATGGAAATGGAAATCCAGCAGCGTATGCACCTGCGGGTCGACGACGAGGACGATGCTGCCACCGCGGCCGCCGTTACCGCCGTCGGGGCCGCCGAGTGGCTTGAACTTCTCGCGGTGCACCGAGGCACAGCCGTGGCCGCCGGAGCCCGCCCGCGCGTGGATCACGACGCGGTCGACGAATCGCGGCATCGGACTTACCTTTCCGTCGAGCGTGAAGCCATTGCGAGTCTTTCATCGAGAACTCGCGGCGGCTTCACATTCGCGGCGAGTATTCAGCCCTCGACCGGGACGATGTTGACGGTCTTGCGACCGCGCTTGACCCCGAACTCGACGGCGCCGGCGGCCGTGGCGAACAGGGTGTCGTCACCACCGCGACCGACGTTGACGCCGGGATGGAAGTGGGTGCCGCGCTGGCGGACGAGGATCTCGCCGGCCTTGACGACCTGACCGCCGAAGCGCTTGACGCCGAGCCGTTGGGCGGCGGAGTCGCGACCGTTGCGTGAGCTGGAAGCGCCCTTCTTGTGTGCCATGTCTGTTCGCTCCCTGAGCTACTTGATTCCGGTGACCTTGAGCACCGTCAGTTGCTGGCGGTGACCCTGGCGCTTGTGATAGCCGGTCTTGTTCTTGAACTTGTGGATACGGATCTTGGGGCCCTTGGTGTGCTCGAGCACCTGCCCGGTGACGGCAACCTTGGCCAGGTCGTCGGCGCTGGTGGTGACAGTCGCGCCGTCGACGACCAGGGCCACCGGCAGTTCGATCTCGGCGCCGGGCTCGGCGTCGAGCCGCTCGACCTTGACCACGTCACCCGCGGCGACCTTGTACTGCTTTCCGCCGGTCTTGACGATTGCGTAAGTCGCCATCGTGGGAATCCTCTGTTCGTCTCGTCTTCGGGCGCGCACCACCCGAAGGCTGCGTGCGCGGGTCTGGGGTGCGAGGTCTGGTCTGCCCCGCGTCGCCGGTGTCAGCCTGGCGACAACTGCTCAAGGTTACGTGACCAGCGGGTAAGGGGTCAAACCGC
This sequence comes from uncultured Mycobacterium sp., assembly GCA_964387245.1. Classification (GTDB taxonomy): domain Bacteria; phylum Actinomycetota; class Actinomycetes; order Mycobacteriales; family Mycobacteriaceae; genus Mycobacterium. Next base: position 941 of record CAYLWH010000155.1, on the reverse strand, counting down.
CCCTTCAGCCGTCATGGCTGGGCGGTCCGGCCGGACGCGCCGCCGCGCGACGCCGACGTGGCCGGGCGGTCGTCGCGACGACCACTATCCGGTCCCGGTCCTCGCCGTCGTGCTTCTCGTCCTGATCGTCGACATCTTCATCGTCGACGTCTTCATCGCCCTGGTCTTCGTCGTCGTCATCGAACTCGTCGCCGCCAGATTCAACATCCTCGTCCTCGTCTGCGTCGAGGTCGACTTCATCGAGATCGTCGTCGGCTTCGGCATCATCCTCATCGAGGTCGACGTCGAGATCCTCGTCGTCAAGGTCCTCATCGGCGCCTTCGACATCCTCGGCAACGAGATCTTCGGCGGCCGACGACGCATCAACCAGCGGCGCGGCCTCGTCAGCGGCATGCTCGTCGGAGGTCGCGGTGTCGAGGTCATCGGCGTCGTCTTCGTGCTTGCCGTTGGCGGCCGCCATCGCCCTGAACATCGGGTGCTCACCGGCCGGGTGCGGGGGCACCTTCACCACAACGGCCTCTTCGGTCCTGCCCCTCCTGCCGGCCCGCCTGCCCCGCCGACCGGCGCCGCCGGACTCCGCCTTACGAGCCATCGCCTGGGCGGTGTCCACCGGGTCGGCGTGCAGCAGGATACCGCGTCCGGCGCAGTGCGGGCAGGCGGTGGAGAACGCCTCGACGAGCCCGGTACCCAGCCGCTTGCGGGTCAGCTGGACCAGGCCCAGCGAGGTCACCTCGGAAACTTGGTGCCGGGTACGGTCGCGGGCCAGCGCCTCGGTGAGCCGACGCAGCACCAGGTCACGGTTGGACTCCAACACCATGTCGATGAAGTCGATGACCACGATGCCGCCGATGTCGCGCAGCCGCAGCTGACGCACGATCTCCTCGGCCGCCTCGAGGTTGTTGCGCGTCACCGTCTCCTCGAGGTTGCCCCCGGAACCGGTG
>CAYLWH010000154.1:0-6620 GCA_964387245.1 uncultured Mycobacterium sp. | reverse complement strand
TGCCTAGAGTGATACGGGTGAGTTCCACCGTCGTCGCCGAGAAGCCGACCTTGATGCTCCTGGACGGCAATTCGCTGGCATTCCGGGCGTTCTACGCGCTGCCCGCCGAAAACTTCAAAACTCGGGGCGGACTGACCACCAACGCGGTCTACGGATTCACCGCGATGCTGATCAATCTGTTGCGCGATGAGCAGCCGACACACATCGCGGCGGCGTTCGACGTTTCCCGGCAGACATTCCGGTTGGAGCGCTACCCGGAATACAAGGCAGGCCGGTCGGCAACACCCGACGAGTTCCGCGGACAGATCGACATCACCAAAGAGGTGCTGGTCGCCATGGGCATCACGGTGCTGGCCGAACCGGGCTTCGAAGCGGACGACATCATCGCCACCTTGGCGACCCAGGCCGAGGCCGACGGTTACCAGGTGCTGGTGGTCACCGGCGACCGCGACTCGTTGCAATTGGTCAGTGACGACGTCACCGTGCTCTACCCGGTGAAGGGTGTCAGCGAACTCACGCGGTTCACGCCGGACGCCGTCGTGGCCAAGTACGGGCTGACGCCGACGCAGTACCCGGACTTTGCGGCGCTGCGGGGGGACCCCAGCGACAACCTGCCCGGAATCCCGGGTGTGGGGGAGAAGACGGCGACCAAGTGGATTGCCGAATACGGCTCGCTGCAGGGCCTGGTCGACAACGTCGACACGGTGAAGGGCAAAGTCGGAGATTCGTTGCGCGCCAACCTTTCCAGGGTCGTGCTCAACCGTGAGCTCACCGACCTGGTCAGGGATGTGCCGCTGGCGCAGACACCGGACACCCTGCGGATGTTGCCCTGGGACCGCGACCAGATCCACCGGCTTTTCGACGACCTCGAATTCCGGGTGCTGCGCGACCGACTGTTCGAGACCCTGGCCTCCGCCGACCCCGAGGTCGACGAAGGGTTCGATGTGCGCGGCGGCGCCGTTGCGCCCGGTGCCGTGGGCGCCTGGCTGGCCAAACACGTCACCGACGGTCGGCGCTGCGGTGTCGCCGTGGTAGGCACCCACCGGACCTTCGACGGGGACGCCACCGCGCTGGCGATCGCGGCGGCAGACGGCGACGGCTGCTACATCGACACCGCCACGTTGACTCCCGAAGACGAGGCCGCGCTGGGTGGCTGGCTGGCCGATGCCGGAAGGCCCAAAGCCCTGCACGAGGCGAAGCTGGCCATGCACGATCTCGCCGGGCGCGGCTGGACCCTGGCCGGCGTGACCTCCGACACTGCGCTGGCGGCCTACCTGGTTCGGCCCGGTCAGCGCAGCTTCGCCCTCGACGACCTCTCGCTGCGCTACCTGCGACGCGAACTTCGTGCGGACACCCCTGAGCAACAACAACTTTCACTTCTCGATGACGACGAGGGCACCGACGACCAGGCGGTGCAGACATTGATCCTGCGGGCCCGGGCGGTCATCGACCTGGCCGACGCCCTGGACGAGGAACTGGCCCGCATCGAATCCACCGCACTGCTCGGCGACATGGAACTGCCGGTGCAAACCACGCTGGCCGGCATGGAGAGGGTCGGCATCGCCGTCGACCTCGAAAAGCTCACCGCGTTGCAGAGCCAGTTCGGCAACGAGATCCGCAATGCGGCCGAGGCGGCCTACGCGGTGATCGGCAAGCAGATCAATCTCGGCTCGCCGAAACAGCTTCAGGTGGTGCTGTTCGACGAGTTGGAGATGCCCAAGACCAAGAAGACCAAGACCGGCTACACCACGGATGCGGACGCTCTACAGGGTCTTTTTGACAAGACCGGGCATCCGTTCCTGCAGCACCTGCTGGCGCACCGCGACGTCACCCGACTAAAGGTCACCGTCGACGGGCTGTTGGCAGCGGTCGGCGCGGACGGCCGCATCCACACCACGTTCAACCAGACCATCGCCGCGACTGGCAGGCTCTCGTCGACCGAGCCGAACCTGCAGAACATCCCGATCCGCACCGACGCCGGCCGGCAGATCCGCGACGGGTTTGTGGTGGGTTCGGGCTACGCGGAATTGATGACCGCCGACTACAGCCAGATCGAGATGCGGATCATGGCGCACCTGTCGCGCGACGAGGGCCTCATCGAGGCGTTCAACACCGGCGAAGACTTGCACTCGTTCGTCGCCTCGCGGGCGTTCGGCGTCGAAATCGCCGATGTCACACCGGAATTGCGCCGTCGCGTGAAAGCGATGTCCTACGGACTGGCCTACGGATTGAGCGCGTACGGGCTGGCATCCCAGCTGAAGATCTCCACCGAAGAGGCCAAGGGGCAGATGGACCAGTACTTCGCCCGGTTCGGCGGCGTACGCGACTACCTGCAGTCCGTGGTCGACCAGGCCCGCAAGGACGGCTACACCTCGACGGTGCTGGGCCGTCGGCGCTACCTACCCGAACTCGACAGCAGCAACCGCCAGGTCCGTGAAGCCGCCGAGCGCGCCGCGCTCAACGCCCCGATCCAGGGCAGCGCCGCGGACATCATCAAGGTGGCGATGATCAACGTGGACAAGGCATTACGGGACGCGAAGCTGAACTCGCGGATGCTGCTGCAGGTGCACGACGAACTCCTACTCGAGGTCGCCGACGGGGAACGCGCACAGGTCGAGGAGTTGGTGCGCGACAAGATGGGCGGCGCCTACCCCCTGGATGTGCCGCTGGACGTCTCCGTGGGATACGGCCGCAGCTGGGATGCGGCCGCGCACTAGGCGCCGGGTCCGTCGCGGCGTAGCGTCCGTCTCAGCTACCAGTTGGCTGTGCGAGCGCTGAGGTTCAGGGGGAGCCGATTTACACCGGGATGCATGTTCAGAGCCGGCCGGATCAGCCGGCGTTCATCATGGCGTCGAGCGGTGAGGCGGTCAGCTACGCGGAGTTGGAGGTGCGGTCCAACCGCCTCGCGCATTTCCTGCGAAGCCGGGGACTCAAGCGCCTGGACCACTACTCGATTCTCATGGAGAACAACGCACGCTATGTCGAATGCTGTGCGGCGGGGGAGCGATCGGGTCTGTACTACACCTGCATCAATTCATTCCTCACGCCGGACGAGGTCGCCTACATCGTCAACAACAGCGAATCCAAGGTGCTGATCTTCTCCGAGGCGAAACGCGCGGTGGCCATGGCGGCGCTGAAGCAGTGCCCGGGCGTCGAGGTCGTCCTGGTTGTCGACGGAGCTGGCGACGGCCACCGGCTTTTCAACCTCGATGAGGCCACCGCGTCCTTCCCCGCGACGCCGGTCCCCGATGAATCGCTGGGTACCCCGATGCTCTACTCCTCGGGAACGACCGGCCGTCCCAAAGGCATTCTTCGGCCCCTTCCTGAGCAGCCGCCGGGACAACAGCTGCCGGTCTTCGACTTCGTCGCCCAGCTGTGGCGTTTCCGCGAGGGCATGACATACCTCTCACCTGCGCCGCTCTATCATTCGGCACCGCTCGGCGGAGTGTCCTTCACTATCCGGATGGGCGGCACGGCCGTCATCATGGAGCATTTCGACCCTGAAGGGTTTCTGCATTCCGTCGAGCGTTATCGCCCGACGCACACCCAGCTTGTCCCGACGATGTTCTGGCGGATGCTCAAGCTGCCCTCCGGGGTTCGCGACAAGTACGACGTGTCAGCGCTGGAGGTGGCGATCCACGCCGCGGCGCCATGCCCGGTGCGGGTCAAGGAGCAGATGATCGACTGGTGGGGGCCGATCGTTCTCGAGTACTACTCGGCCACTGAACTTCTGGGCTTCGCGGTGTGCGACAGTCAGCAGTGGCTCAGCCATCCCGGGACGGTCGGTGAGATCGTAGCGGGTGATCTGCGTGTGCTCGACCAGGACATGCGGCCGATGCCGAAGGGGGAGCCGGGCACGCTGTGGTTCAAGACCGTCAGTGAATTCTCCTACTTCAACGACCCGGTCAAGACCGCGGAAGCCCACTCGCCCGACGGCACCATGACCACGGTCGGCGACATCGGGTACGTCGACGAAGACGGCTACCTCTACCTGACCGACCGCGCAACGTTCATGATCATCTCCGGCGGCGTCAACATCTACCCGCAGGAGTGCGAGAACCTCTTGATCACCCACCCCAAGGTCGCCGATGCCGCGGTGTTCGGCGTGCCGAACGAGGACCTCGGTGAGGAGGTGAAGGCGGTCGTGCAGCCGATGCCCGGCGTGGCGCCCGGGCCTGAGCTGGCCGATGAACTGATCGCGTTCTGCGCCGAGCACCTGTCCCGGCAGAAGGTGCCGCGCTCGATCGATTTCGAGTTCGAACTGCCGCGGCTGCCGACCGGCAAACTCTACAAACGTCAGCTACGGGACCGATATTGGGACGAGCACAAGAGCCGTATCGCCCACTAGCCGCAATGCCGGCACCGAGAAGTGACTTCTTGTACGCGTTTCCCGAGAGGGCGCGTTCGAAAGTCACTTCTCGGCGCGCGGGCGGTACCCGGACAGCGCCCGCAACTCCTGGGTCTCCTCGTTGAACAGGGCGAGCACCCGGTCATCACCGAAACCGCGGTCGATCCGGTCCTTCACGAAGGCGAGTTGGACGACCTGAGCTGCGAAACCCTTGGCTGCCAGCCCCGCGGGCTTGCCGCCGAAGCTCTGTGCCGCCAATATCGCCTGCTTTCGCGTCCTCATCGAACCCAGCCAGGAGGCCTCGTTGGGCGTCACCAACCCGGCGGTCACCATCCCGGGCAGTTTCTCGGCGACGATCAGCTGCTCCCGACGGCGGCTGCCGATCCCCAGCGCGATCACCAGTCCGAAAATGGGCACCATCCACAGCAGGTAGACGCCGAAGTACGTTTCGATTCCGAACAGCGCCGACCAGTTCCACAGTCCGTGCATGAGAACCGCGGCCGCATACCCGAGCAGAATGCAGCCCGCCCTGGCGAGGGGATTCCGTCGGTGCAACGCGAAGAACACCCCGACACCGATGAACGCCGTGAACAGCGGGTGCGCGAACGGCGCCATCACCAGGCGCAGCCCGGCGGTCACCAGCGAGGCCGCCAGCGTCTCGGCGTTGGCGATGTAGAAGATGTCCTCGATCCACGCGAAACCCGCACCGACCAGGCCTGCGTACACCAGGCAATCGGTCAGCGAGTTGAGTTCGTGGCGCCGCCGGCCGGTCATCATGAGGAGCAGGAACATGCCCTTGGCCCCTTCCTCGATGAGCGGTGCACCAAGGGCAACGGTGAACGCGCTGGAGGGCGTATCGACCGTGGCGGCGGGATTGATCACCGCTTCGAAGACCACCTCGAGCACGATGGACAGCAGGACAGCGACCGACGCACCCCACAGAAACGCGAACACCAGCAGGCGCGGCGGCTCGGGCTCCCAGCGGTCCAGCCACAGGTAGGCGAGCAGCACCACCACCATCGCGACCGTGGTCAGCACGATCCCGATCAACGCGCCGGCCGGGTTGATCGCGGTGATGACGACCAAGATCAGAGCGACCATCGTGCCCAGTGCGATGATCGCCCCGAGTGGGACGCCGACCCGGCGGATCTTGCGCGGGAACACAGCGGTGAACTGGTGGGGCGGTGACGGCATCGCTGGGCTGTTCACCTCTGCAGATTAAACACCGCGGCAGGGGAGGGCGCAGTGACGCTCGCCGGGGCCCGAACCGGCGAACCGGACGCGTCCCGGTAGGTTGTGTCCCGGAGGCGGGACAGGGTGCCGTGCGACCCGGGTTTGTCCAGCGTGTGCGCTGTCGAGTACGCTGGCCGCGTATCCGTGTGTGCACATATCGCGGGCACGTACCAAAACACCGAAGAACCCGTCCCTACTATTAAACCTGTCCGGAGCAACCCAACAACATGCCAAGTCCCTCCGTCACCTCGCCGCAAGTAGCCCTTAACGACATCGGCTCGGCTGAGGATTTTCTCGCCGCCATCGACAAGACCATCAAGTATTTCAACGATGGCGACATCGTCGCAGGGACGATCGTCAAGGTCGACCGTGACGAAGTCCTGCTCGACATCGGCTACAAGACCGAAGGTGTCATCCCTTCCCGTGAGCTGTCCATCAAGCACGACGTCGACCCCAATGAGGTTGTGTCCGTCGGCGACGAGGTGGAAGCCCTGGTCCTCACCAAGGAGGACAAGGAAGGCCGACTGATCCTGTCCAAGAAGCGCGCTCAGTACGAGCGTGCCTGGGGCACCATCGAAGAGCTCAAGGAAAAGGACGAGGCCGTCAAGGGCACCGTCATCGAGGTCGTCAAGGGCGGTCTGATCCTCGACATCGGCCTGCGTGGCTTCCTGCCCGCCTCGCTGGTGGAGATGCGCCGTGTCCGCGATCTGCAGCCGTACATCGGCAAGGAGATCGAAGCCAAGATCATCGAACTGGACAAGAACCGCAACAACGTGGTGCTGAGCCGCCGCGCCTGGCTGGAGCAGACGCAATCCGAGGTTCGTAGCGAATTCTTGAACCAGCTCACCAAGGGCGCCATCCGCAAGGGCGTCGTGTCGTCGATCGTCAACTTCGGCGCGTTCGTCGATCTGGGCGGTGTCGACGGCCTGGTGCACGTCTCCGAGCTGTCCTGGAAGCACATCGACCATCCGTCCGAGGTCGTGACGGTGGGCGACGAGGTCACCGTCGAGGTGCTCGACGTCGACATGGACCGCGAGCG
>CAYLWH010000153.1:0-6623 GCA_964387245.1 uncultured Mycobacterium sp. | reverse complement strand
CAGGTTCAAATCCTGTCAGCCCGACGCAACAAACCGCCTGGCCGCGGCGAGTTCTCAGCGAGTTGTGACATGCGTACGTCCGATCTCGTTTGACCCCCGAATCGCCGCCTGCACCAGGGCCGATGCGGAGCGGTTGTCGACATCGTCGGCCAACCGGTTGCGGTGGGCCAAGTTGCAGCGGTCTGCGGGCCACGATCGCCGGCTTGCGGCGGAAAGTGAGCCACCGTGGCCCTGACGGAGCCGAGCAATTCCGGGAATCCGCCGCCCGTGGCTGCCGACCACGACTGCCTGGGCTGACCGGGACTGCGCTAACCAGCGCTGCTCCAGCCTGATGCGAGCCAGCATGCCCACGCACCAGCCGCGTACAGCGGGCGGGCGTGTCGATCTGGTGAGCTGCCTGGCCGCTGTCAGTCAAGATCGGTGGTCGTGCCCGCTGCATCGTCGTCGTACAAGGTGATGGTCCCGACGACCAGTCATCGGTTCACACTGCTCACTTCCAAGCACCCACTCTTGATCACCACGGGTGAAGCGCGCCGATCCGCAGCCCGCCAATCCGCCGGACCCTGTCAGGCGCGAAGCGCGCCGAAGCGCGTGCGCAGCCGCTGATGGCGGTGCCGAAACAGCTTTGGCACGATTGCCGCGTACAGCCGACCGAACGGCGGCACTCGGCCCTCCCAGTGCAGCCGGTCCACGACGCGGCACCCGCGCGGTAGCGGTTCGACGATTCGCTCATGCCACCATTGCTTTTGGGTCAGCATGCGTGATTGTTCGAAGAAGCGGTGACCTGGGCCGCGTTCGGTGATGGTCAGATCGTCGTACTCGACGGGAATCAGTCCACCCAGCAATATCCAGCTGCGCCCCAATAGATTACGCAGCGGTACCTCATCGAGCGTCGCGCCGCGGACCCCGTCGGGCATCGTCATGCGCATCAGCGGCATGAGTTCGTAATTGATGCCCGCCGGCGAGGTGATGGATGTCCATACCGTGTCAGCCGGTGTCGCCAGTTCGGACTGTATCTGGAAACTCTGCATGCTCTCCGTTGTACTTTGACGCCGGGGCAACTGAGCTGAATATCACTGAGAAAGCGTTGCGCGAACAGACGATACGCGAAAGAACTGGGAAAGCGGGTCGCGGTAGATCGTCGAGAACCCAACTCAACACCGGCGGGCGGTGATTGCATCGAAGGTACGCGCATGCGGTGTGGGCATTTCGGCGATCGGGAATCGCCGCCGCGGTGGACCTCCAAATCGACCGCCGCATCCCTTGGCGACACTATTGTCACCTGGTGGGTTCAGATGTTCGCCCAGTTGGTGTGCATCGATGCGACAGCGTTTCGGAGGGCGGCCGTCGCATTTCCGATGTCGCCGCAGTTGAACATCACGGCATAGCCGTAGCCGCCGGCCGGGTTGATGCGAAGATCGGCCTTGCTCACACCGGTCGCTCCGTCGTGGTACAGCGTACTGCCGGATTTGTAAAGTCCGCCCTGGGTGCAATCGGCGATCGGGGTCTGATATCCGGCGATGTCGACCGACGGTAGGCTCGCCGGCGGCTTGAGGTTGTAGCTCAAATAGTCAGCCATGCCACCGACACTCATGCTCATGTTGCCGACGACGAACTTGGGGTGAAACTGCGTCCACGGGTCGGTGTGCCAGGTCGACTTGACGTATGTGCCCGCGGCCTCGTCCCACTTGTGGAGCTGCATGCCGTTGGTGAGCCCGTAGCGACGGATGTCGAGGCCCAGCGCGGACTTCACTTCATCGAAGATGGTCTCAAATGCCTTGCCGGTCTTGCGTTCTGCCATCGCTGCGACAATGGTGGCCGTGCTGCCGTACCCGCTTTGTGCCGTGTTCTCACGGCGCAGATTCTTCGATCCGCCGAGAACGAACGGCTCGTCTTTGAGGTCGAGGATGGCATAGAGGTAGCGCAAGTGACGTGTCGCCCCGACGTTCTCCCACTCTTTCTTCAGGGTCTGGTCGAAAGGGTATCGGAACGGATCGGTCTCACGGATGCGCGTGTTGTTGTCGTTGAGGTTGAAGTAGTAGTAGCCGTCGAGCCGCGAAGTGTGCCCCATGAGTTGGGCGACCGTCGTGTTCAGGTACGTCTCGCGGATACCGGTGCGCTTCCGGAAAGCGGGAGAACCGAATTCGGGGAATACCTGCACCAGTGTCGTGTCCCATTGCAGCACGCCGAGCTTGACCAGCGCGGCGACGATGAAGCCCGTCAGCGGCTTGGAGATCGAGCCAACATTCCAGTAGTCGGACTTCGAGACCGTGTTGGCGCCGGGATTGGCGCCGGGAGTCGTGTCGCGCACACCCTTGACCGAGGTGAGCACTGTCGCCCCGCCGTCACGCACGTACACGGCGGCGGCGTTCGGTACGCCGTAGTCTGTAAGTGCTTGCTGGACAAGGCCATCGAGGTGCGCCTGCTTGTCTCCCACTGTCGTCCTCTCCAAGGTTCAGATGTCGGGGAACGTCTTGTTGTCGACTTTGCGCCATGCGATGTTCCAATTCGCGCCGCCGTCGAACGAGCGGGCCTGCCAGATGCGGTTGTCTTTGCCGCGGCCGAACACGTGCACCCGCTTGCCGTCCCATGAGCACGCGGCGGCGGGTTGGGCCGTGAACACGCCTTCGCCGATCGGAGCCCACGCGAGATCCCAACCCGCAGTGCCGCGATTCGTCGACGCGCGCCAGAAGCGGTTGTCGTTGCCGCGTCCGAACACATGGATGACCTTGCCGTCCGCCGAGCAGCAGGCCGCTGGCGCCGATGTGAACACGCCCTCGCCGATCGGGCTCCAGGCCATGTCCCACGTGGTGCCGCCGTTTGTTGAATAGGCCCACCAGATGCGGTTGTCGTTGCCCTTGCCGAAGACAGCGAGGAAGCTGCCGTCGGCGGATGTCGCCGCGGCGGGTGACGACGTGAAAAGTCCGTCGCCAATGGCGTCCCAGGCCATGTCCCATTTTTTCCCGCCGTTGTTTGAGTACGCCCACCACATGCGGTTGTCAGTGCCACGGCCAAAGACGCGCACGCCGACACCGGTGTAGGACGTGGAGACGGAACCGTCGGATGCCGCCCACGTTGACGAGGTTGTACCGTGCACAACGACCGCCGGCTTGCCGCTGAACACACCGGAACCGATCCGTGCCCAGGCGGCGCTGGAAAACTCCGCCGGCTCGGCGATGCGGGAGGCGTAAAATCCATTGTCGAGTCCTCGTCCGACAAGAAAAGAGTCGACACTGTCGCCGGTCATCGCGCCCGCGAGCGAGGAGCGGAATGTGCCGATCGCATTGCGCATCCACGGTCCCGTCCAGGTGGCGCCGTCGTCGTAGGAGACGATGCGTTCAGCCTGAAACTCGTCGCGGCGCGGGTCGATTTCCACGACCGCGTATAGGTCTATCCGACTCTCAAGCGCATACAGCGAACCCACAGGCATGTCCGGGACGGTATCAAGAGGATCACTGCCTACATGAGCAATTTCACGGATGAGGCTTTGCTCAGTGTTGGCCCGATCATGAGAAGGTGTTCGGTACGACAACGTCGACGCGAATTGTTATCCCGCGAGGAGCCAAGCGGCGGCAGCGTGGGGGAGAGCAGGATGACCTGACGTTCGGCAAGCACGTCGTCGGCGGCACGGTTGGCGGGCCGCAGTACTCTCGGATCCCCTGTCCGCGCGTTTCCGCGTTTCAGTAGTGTGACGGCCGGCGTGGCCACCCACTGACGGTCAGCGCGACCGGTCGGCGCGGACGGACAAAGACACGGTCGCTACGACGAGAAACTGCGGAGGACTTCGGCCGGATGCGATAGTCCGTGGTCATCGACGTCGCGGCTGCTCGGCCTCCCTAACCCCCGCGGTCACGCCAACCAACCTGTTGTCCAACGTCGTCTCCATCCCGGGCGCGCTGGGTTGCGTTCGGGGCGATCGTGCGCGTCTTCCTAGTCCCGGCCAGCAAACATTCACGCTGTTTGCCGCCGCGCTTCTTTTCCCACTTGGCGTCTGGTTGTGGCTGCGGCGCGTCCGCCCTATGAGCCTGCGGACCGCGTCATCGTCACGCTCGCGCTCGGAGTCGGCTTCGCAGGCGGCATCTACGGCATCGGCGGCTCGTTGCTCAGCCCGATCCTGACGGGCTACGGAGTGCCTCTTTCGAAAGTCGCACCCGCAGAATTGGTTTCCACGTTCATTACCTCACTCGTCGGTGCAGCGACATTCGCCGTTCTTGCCGTCCTCGTGCCCGGCACAACATCGCGCCCGACGGGACGATCGGCATCGCCGCTGGTCTGGGTGGATTGCTCGGCTATGCCGCTGCACGACTGCAACCGTTAGTTCCCGACCGCGCGCTCCGTCGACTGCTGGTAACGCTCGCGATCGCCACGGCGTTGATGTACGTGGCCCAGAGCCTGTAGCCCATGGCGACGACAAGAGTCGCGCGCCTTTCAATAACCATCAGCGTCCCAATGATAGACACAGAGACAATGGGAAGGACGTGCGGTAGCGGCGGATGGTCGCGGCGGTTGCCAAAGGCCAACTGGTGGCATCGTAAGGTGCGAACGGGGGATTCTGGGAGCATGACCAAGCGCATCTTGAACGTCGTCACCAACGTTTCTCACTACGAGGATCCGTCGGAGCCGACCGGGCTGTGGCTCTCGGAGCTGACGCATGCCTACCGCGTCTTCGCCGAAGCAGGCTACGAACAGCAGATCGTCAGCCCGAAAGGCGGGCTCTCGCCGTTGGAGCCTCGTTCGTTGAAGTTTCCGAACTACGACAAGAGCGCCAAGGCGTGGAGGACCGACGATTCGAAGATGGCGTTGCTCGCGAGCACGGCCTCACCGGATGAGATCGACTCGGCGGAATTTGACGCCATCTACTTCACCGGCGGTCACGCCGTAATGTTCGATTTCCCCGATAACGAAGGCCTGCAACGCATCACGCGCGAGGTCTTCGAGCATGGCGGAGTCGTGTCCTCGGTCTGCCACGGCTACTGCGGCCTGCTCAACACCGCGCTGTCGGACGGATCGCTGTTGGTCGCCGGGCGAAAGCTCACCGGATTCGCCTGGGCGGAGGAGGTGCTGGCTCGGGTCGACAAGTTGGTGCCCTATAACGCCGAAGAAGAAATGAAGAAGCGCGGCGCCCGCTACACAAAAGGCCTGATTCCCTTCGCCTCGTACGTCGTCGTCGATGATCGGCTGGTCACGGGCCAGAATCCGGGGTCAGCCAAGGCGACAGCCAGGAAGGTCGTCGCTGTGCTGGAAGATCGATCCGCCTAGAGCGCCGGCCCGCTGTCCACCGCGACCAAGACCGGTCAATCACGATGCTGAACTGACGGGCGTTGCATCCAATATCCTCGGTTGGCATGAGCGCCACGGCCGCATCGACGGGCCCGCACCTGGGGCTGATCTTGGCGCTGACGGTTCAGGGCTTGGCGGTGAGCACCTATCCAGATATGGTCGCCGTCGCCCAAACCGCGGAGGAGTACGGATTCGATTCCGTGTGGTTGTGTGACCACTTCCTCACGTTGAGTCCCGATGACTACGCCAAGGATGCGGGCATCACGGCTGGCTCGGGGGGCCGCCAGTCCGTGCCACCCAGGTCGATGCCGCTGCTGGAATGCTGGACGGCGCTGACCGCGCTGGCCCGCGACACCACCCGCCTGCGCCTTGGTACCAGTGTGCTGTGCAACTCGTACCGCCATCCGTCGGTGCTGGCGAAGATGGCCGCCACATTGGACGTCATCTCCGAAGGGCGTCTGGATCTGGGCCTGGGCGCGGGTTGGTTCGAGCGCGAGTTCGACGCCTACGGTATTCCCTTCCCGCCGGTGCGCGACCGGGTTTCCGCACTTGGAGAGTCCCTCGAGGTCATCAAGGCGGTGTGGACCCAACCCGACCCCACCTATACCGGCGACTTCTACACGTTGAACGGCGCCATCTGCAATCCGCCTCCAGTCCAGCGGCCACATCCGCCCCTGTGGGTCGGCGGAGAAGGCAAACGTGTCCAGCGCATCGCCGCCAAGTTCGCTCAAGGTCTGAATGTGCGCTGGTGGTCGCCGGAGCAGGTGATCGCGCGGCGAAGTTTCCTCGCCCAAGCGTGCGAGTCGGCGGGGCGCGATCCGGAGACACTTCGGCTATCGGTGATGCTTCTACTTGCACCCACCGAATCCGGTGAGCAAGAAGCCCGAATTCGCGCAGAATTCGCGTCCATTCCCGAATCGGGGTTGATCACCGGCTCCGCCGATCGGTGCGTGGAACGTATCGGTGAATACCAAGATTGCGGCGTCGACCAATTACTCCTCACGGTCCCGCATATGGTCCGGTCCGACTACTTTCACATCATAGGTCGCGACGTTATCCCTTCGATCAAACCTGCTGCGGCGTAATCTCCGTCGGATAAGCGAAGTCAACATGAACCGGGTCGGACGAGGGAGCTGAGAAGCGTATGGTCAATACGGGTCTATGGGGCTATCTCACGGTACTTGCCGGTGTGACGGTATTGGTCTTGGCCGCGGGTGTGTTTGTGTACATGAGGCGGCTGGAGAGCCGGACACCCGCTCCGGTGGGCGAAAAAGTGGGTGCCCACAAAGCGGTTCTCGCTAAATTACGCAAGCGTGAGCCGATGTCGCGGGAAGAAATAGAGT
>CAYLWH010000152.1:0-6706 GCA_964387245.1 uncultured Mycobacterium sp. | reverse complement strand
GGCGGCTCGGCGGGGCCTTCAACTGCGGCAAGGCCCAGCCGGGTCAGGTCGCCGCGGTCAGCCACGGCTGTCCGTCGGCGTTGTTCCGGGGCGTGAACGTGCTGAACACCCGTGAGGAGGGCGGTCGATGATCCCCGCGCAGCAGGTCGTCGAGCAGGTGCTGGAAGCGGCGGCGCGCGCGGGTGGCGCGGACGAAACCATCGTGCTGGTCAGCGATCACGCGGACGCGTCGCTGCGCTGGGCGGGCAACTCGATGACCACCAACGGTGAGTCGATCAGCCGGTCCACGACGGTGATTTCGGTTGTGCGCAGAGGGGATTCGGCCCACGTCGGATCGGTGGAGTCCAGCGACGTCGATCCTGCCGTGATTGCCGCGCTGGTCGCCGCGTCGCAGGCACGCGCGCAGACGGCCCCGGCCGCCCGAGACGCCTTCGCCCTGCTCACGGGTTCGGCGGTTCCCGACGACTGGGGCGAGGCCTCGGGGGGCACCGGCGCCGACGCCTTCGCCGGCGTTGCCGCCTCGCTGTCGCGGGGGTTCGCGGGCCCTGACACGCTTTACGGCTTCGCCCACCACACCGTCGAGACGATCTACCTGGCCACCTCGACCGGGGTCCGCCGCCGATACACGCAGCCCACCGGGTCTGTCGAGATCAACGCCAAGCGCAACGGTGCCAGCGCATGGGCGGCCACCAGCACACCGTGGTTCGTCGACGTGCCCACCGATGGCCTGCTGGAGCAACTTTCGGTGCGACTCGGCTGGGCCGCGCGCAATGTCGAGCTACCCGCCGGACGTTACGAGACGATCATGCCGCCGTCGACCGTGTCGGACATGATGATCTATCTGTGCTGGACGATGGAGGGCCGGGGTGCCCAGGAGGGCCGTAACGCACTATCGGCTCCCGGCGGTGGGACACGGGTGGGGGAGAAGCTCACCGACCTGGGCCTGACGATGTTCAGCGATCCGGTCGCCCCTGGGCTGGAATGCGCGCCGTTCGTCGCGGCGGGCAGCTCGTCGGAGTCGGTGTCGGTGTTCGACAACGGGATGGACATCGCACGGGTGGACTGGATTCGCGACGGCGTGATATCGGCGCTGTCCTATCCACGTGCCGCGGCGGCCGAATTCGACGTCCCAGTGGCGGTGCCCTGCTCCAATCTGGTGATGACGGGCGGGTCGGCGTCGTTGGCCGACATGGTGGCCGCTACCGAGCGAGGACTGTTGCTCACCACGCTGTGGTACATCCGCGAGGTCGATCCGACGACGCTGCTGCTGACGGGGTTGACGCGCGACGGCGTGTACCTGGTCGAGGACGGCGCGGTTACTGCTGCGGTCAACAACTTCCGATTCAACGAAAGCCCGCTCGACCTGCTGAGGCGGGCGACCGAGGCGGGCCGCAGCGAGCTCACCCTGCCGCGCGAATGGGGTGACTGGTTCAACCGCGCGGCGATGCCGTCGCTGCGCATCCCCGACTTCCACATGTCCTCGGTGAGCCAGGCGCAGTGAGCGGCGGGGGCCGGGCCGTCTACCGGCGCACGATATCCAGCACCGCGTCGACGTCACCGGGCGTTGTCGCCCAGGAACACACGAACCGGTAGACCGGCCGCAGCGGGTCGGGGGCGTGCAGCGCGTAGCGTTGCCGCAACGTCTCGTGGACATCGGGCTCCAGATACACGAAAACCTCGTTGGCCTCGGTAGGTGCGGCGAGCCGAAATCCCACATCGGTCATGCCGCCGCTGAGCCGGTTCGCCATGGCGTTGGCGTGGGCCGCAAGCCGCAACCATTGGCCGTCGCGCAGCAGCGCGTCGAATTGGGCTGCAACGAAACGGCTTTTGCTTGCCAAATGACCGATCTGCTTCTGTACGAAGCGGATTCCGTCGAAGAGCCGGGGACGCCGGATAAGGATCGCATCTCCGAACAGCATGCCGTTCTTGGTGCCGCCCACGGTGACGATGTCGGCGTCGCCTACTGCATCCAGTGGTGAGACATCCAGGGCTGCAATGGCATTGGCGATGCGGGAGCCGTCGACGTGCACGAGCAGGTCCAGTGAGTGCGCATGGTCGACGAATTCGCCGATGGCCTGTGGTGTCCAGACTCGCCCGTTTTCGGTCGACTGGGTGACGGTCACGATGCGCGGCTGGGAATGGTGAACGGGTCCGCGTCTGGTGATGGCGCAGTCTAGTGCCGACGGGCCGAGGATGCCGTCATCGCTGGGCAGCGCCGTCAGGATGGCACCCGATGACTTGACCACGCCCCCGGCCTCGTCGAGCAGTGCGTGCGCGACGTCGCTGCAGAGGATCTCTTCCCACGGTCGCACAGCGGCGGATAGCGCGATGATGTTGGCCCCGGTGCCCGTGAAGGCGAACAGCACCTCGGCGTCGGGGGAATCGAAGCAACTGCCCAGCAGGTCGGCGGCGCGTTGGGTGATGGGGTCCTCGCCGTAGGACGCGGCGTTGCCCTCGTTGGCGGCGACGAGCGCCTCGATTACCCTGGGATGGGCGGGGGCGGCATTGTCGGAAGCGAACGCGGTCGATGCTGCGGTCACGGCGGCCATGATCTCATGGTCCGCCGGCGCCGCTGGCCGCCTCGTACGGATAGGACGCGCGCGGCGCGGTCCCGGCTCGCGGTCCCGGTTTGTGGCCGAAGGTGTTGGGCGTGCGACCATAGGAACCGCGCAGTCGCGCCCGGGGGCGGTAGCTCAGTCGGTTAGAGCCGTGGACTCATAATCCATTGGTCGCGGGTTCGAGTCCCGCCCGCCCCACGTCAAGCATGGTATCTAGACGGACTTCCTACTTCATTCGTCGTTTATTCGTCGTTTATGGTGCGGTCCAGCAGGTCGGCAACCTCGGCGTGAACCCTGCCGCGGGACATGTACCGGTCCTGCGTCATCGACACCTTGGCGTGCCCCAGCTGGTCGGCGCCGATCCGGGCCGACAGGCCGCTGTCGTCGATCAGGTCGGCCATCGCCTTGCGGAACGAGTGCGTGGTCACGCCCGGCACCCCGAGCTGATCCCGCACGGCGCGCCACTGCTTACCGAAGTTGTTCGGATCGCGCAGCGTGCCCGCGGTCGACGGGAAGATCACGACCTGCTCGCCGAGAAACGGCAGATTCCGCCGATCCCGAAGCGCGTCGACCGCGAACCGCGGCAACGACAGGGTGCGCCTCCCGGCGTGGCTCTTGGTGTCGTCGATCCGCTCCAACCCCTTGCCCTTGGCCCGCACAACCTTGCCTGCGACGGTCACGGTCCCGGCCTTGTCATCGAAGTCGGCCCACCGCAACCCCAGCAGCTCGGAGCGGCGTAGCCCGGTCGCGATCAGGACCGTGACCGGGTCCACCAGATCGTTGCGCACACAGTATTCATCTGCCCGCAGCTTGCCCAGCAGGTCACGCAGCTGCCCGGCCGTAAGCGCCGTAGCCCCCCGCGGCCGGGCCTTCGACGTGATCGGCTGCACGTCCCGTACCGGGTTCGCGCCAAGCACATTCGCCATCACCGCCAGCTGCAGCGCACCCCGCAAGATCGTCTTCGACTGCCTTGCCATCGTCACGCCGTGAGCCTGCTTCATGGACCGGATCGCCGCGTCAATCCTGGCCGGCGTCGATTCGCCCACCCGTACGCCGCCGATGATCTTGCCCAGCTTCCCGGCCGCGAACTCGTAGGTCGACAAGGTGACGGGGGAGCGGCCATCCTCAGCCAGCCGGGCAAGATGCCGATCCACCAGAACCGAAATCTTCGTGTCCAGTGAGATTTCCTGATCCGACGGCGGCCGCCGGTCTTTCAACGCGTCGATCAGCGCATCCTCGGCCAGCTTGCCGTGCTGATCGTTCCTGTCGGCCGGACTTCGCCGCTCCACCCGCCGCGTCACCCCGTCGCTGTCACAGAACCGGGTGCGCGCCAACCACACCCCACCACCGAGGTCCACGCGGGTGATCTTCCCGTGCTGCCCGATCCGCAGCGGCGGCCTACCTGCCATCGTTCACTTCCAGGCCATCGACGGTGAGCGGCTCGTCGCCCTTGCCGACGAATTTCAATTCGGGAAACCGTGCCGAAAGCAGCTGGTCGTAAATTCCGTTAAAATATTCCCGCACGTCGTCCCTGGAATTGTTCTTGTTGGTTACCAACTTCTTGGCCACCGACACATTTACGAACCGTTTGTGCTTCTTGAGATACTCGTCATGGTCCAATCCGAGGATTTTATGAACCTGGGACCAATCGTCGGTATCTGCGGATGATATTTGTTGGTCGTCTGGACGAACTGCGCTTCCAAGTGCAGACATGAACGTCAGCGGGGTGCCATGCACCACGAAAGATGTTCTACCGGAGCAGAGTTCGTTTGCAAGTAGCACCGCGACAAGTCCGTCTTTCGTCGCCTGGGCGACCTTCGCTGATACGGCTGTCTTCATAGCCGCGGCCCGATATCGAGCGCGCTGGCGCTGAATAGCGTAGGGCAAACTGCCTGATTCGGGATTCAGTTCATCCGCGCTGATTCCGAGGACGTCGGCGACAACGAACAATTCGACTGCCTTTAGCGCCCGTTGTCCGCTTTCAATCCGGGACAGAGTGGTGCGGGTCCAAGATAGGCCCCGAGCTTCCAAAAGTTCTAGGAAATCCTCCTGGCGTAACGCCTTCTGCCGTCTCGTTTCTGCGATCCGGTCACCGACCGCAGCGTCCGCGCTCTCCCCATCCATGCCCAACAGCCTCCCATGCGACTCGCCGATTCCGCACATGCTAGTTGCGATTCCCGTTCAATCGCGTAAAGTCAGAAATACGCACACCGAATGTGCGGTTTTAGGAGGAAATCTCAGATGCCAACAAGTGGCGATCACTGGCTGACGCGTATCGAAGTTGCCGAGAGGCTGAGGGTGCCCGAGAAGACGTTGGCCCAGTGGGCCAGCCAAGGAAAGGGTCCGCGCTACGCCCGGTTCGGTCGGCATTGCCGCTACCGACTCAGCGATTGCATCGCTTGGGAGAACGAACAATTCCGCGGCGGCAACGATGCCGCATAACCCACCCACGACAACGGCCCCCGTGAACCTCGGTGTTAACGCACCGAGCGGAGGCCGCAGCAACCCATCCACCAACCAAGGACAGAAAGGCTCCACCATGGTAAACCCCAGCACCGACGACGGGCAGCTGATCCGCTGCGGCAACTGCGGTCGGTTCGGCTGGCACACCACCGACCGATGCCACGAAGTGAGCGGGCATCTGCGCGAGCTGCGGACTGCGGTCGTCAACTTCGCCGCCGCGCAGTCCGGCTGGGCCTTCGATCCCCGCATGCTCTCTCGCGAGGATGTGGAGGCTATCGGTGAGGTCATGGTCAAGGACGACACCCTCGATCTGTCTGCGGTGATATACGTCGCTTCACTCCGGGCCGGCGAGGAGATCATCTCGTGAGCGGCCCTTTGCGCGACGCCGCCGCCTACCTCGGCGGGGTCGTCGCGGCAGGGAGCAAGTGCGGCTGCGGAGCCGACGCCGAGGTGCGATTCAATTCGCCCGGCCGGTTCGAGATGCGGGACGTGTGCCGGCCGTGCGGCGAACGACAAGTCGCCGACAACACCCGCGAATCCGCCTCGCGGGAGGTGCCGCGGTGAGCAACTGGGCGCAGGGATACGTCGATGCGGTGGGCTGGCTACCATCCGCCACCCGCGACGAGATCGCCGAGATCATGGCAGCCGGCGAGACAGGCAAGCGTGTCGTTTCCATCTACGCCGATCACACCCTCGCCGTCTACTGGGCATCAGTTCCGTCGATCCGGCCGGTCGCTGCGGGTGACGTGCCTGTAGGCGATGTTGACCCGTGGGATAACGGCTATGGGTCGGGCTTCGTTCGCGCGCTCCGAGAACGCGCGGGGGCCGGCCGGTGACCGATGAGCAGACGGGAGGCCGGCCCTCCGGGGCCGGTTCCCCGGCGTCCCGACAGGTTTCGTGGTTCGAGGTCTACACCTTCGCTGAGCGTGTGGCCGCCGGCCACGGCCTGGCCCTCGACCACCACCTGATCCCCGGCGCACCGAAGTGGTGCGGGATGCCCGACACCGACGCCCGCAAGCTGCTGGCCGTGATCCTCGGCGGGGTTCGCGACGCCTTGCGTAACGACACCCACCAGGCCGCGATGGCCGAGGCATCGAAACAAGTTGCAGCGTCGGAGGACTGGCGCCGCGTCGGCAGACCCCGGCCCGCGGCGTTCATCCCGAGGAGGACAACAGCTTGACCGACGTCGACTGGACCGTTCGTAGCGTCCGCGTCGAGTGGGCATCCAACATTCGCGCGCGCAAGCAAGTCTGGCTGTGGGAGAACAGAATCCCCGTCGCCACCCCGTCCGCGCTCGCCGGCCGAGGCGGCACCGGCAAGACGACGTACGCCTGGCACCTGATCGCCAGACTGTCCCGCGGGCAGCTTCCGGGCTGCTACCACGGCGATCCACGCCCGTCGCTGGTCTGGTCCGGCGAGGATGCTTGGGAAACCGTCCTGGTGCCACGTCTGATCGCGGCCGGCGCCGACCTCAACATGGTCGGCCGTCTCAGCATCGCCTCTAGCATCGACGACGAGACCTCCGAGGTCACCCCGCGGCTGCCGCTGGATACTGCGCCGATCTCCGAGGCAATTACCGACACCGGGGCGGTGCTGCTCCTGCTCGACCCGATCGCTTCCACAATGACCGGCGATCTGCACCGGGAGGCCGATGTCCGCGCCGCCGTCGACGCACTGGCGCGGGT
>CAYLWH010000151.1:0-6846 GCA_964387245.1 uncultured Mycobacterium sp. | reverse complement strand
GCGCGGTGAGGCACGAACCGCGCCGAGGAACGCGCGAACCGACCGAGCGCGGTGACGATGCGCGGTGAGGCACGAACCGCGCCGAGGAACGCGCGAACCGACCGAGCGCGGTGAGGCGCCTGGCCGACGACGCGGCCGAAGAGGACCAACCCGACGCTCTCTCGGCGGGGGTCTGGCGACTGCGTTTAAGCTTCTGCAGTGCCGCTCTACGCCGCCTACGGGTCGAACATGCATCCCGAGCAGATGCTGCAGCGGGCCCCGCATTCGCCGATGGCCGGAACCGGGTGGCTGCACGGCTGGCGGCTGACCTTCGGCGGCGAGGACATCGGCTGGGAAGGCGCCCTGGCCACCGTGGTGCAGGATCCGGACGACCCCAACGCGAAGGTGTTCGTGGTGCTCTACGACATGACCACCCAGGACGAGGAACTCCTGGACCGCTGGGAAGGCTCGGAATTCGGCTTCCACAAGAAAATCCGCGTCCGCATCGACCGGGAATCCTCGGACACCACCACCGATCCGATACTCGCGTGGCTGTATGTGATCGACGCCTGGGAAGGTGGGTTACCGTCGGCACGCTACCTCGGAGTGATGGCCGACGCCGCCGAGAGCGCCGGGGCGCCCGCCGAATACGTGCATGACCTGCGGACCCGCCCGGCGCGGAACATCGGGCCGGGAACGTAGCTTCGATCATCCATTCAGCGTTCACGCACAGCCCATCTCGCGCGTTGTGTGCCTGAGCACTGAATCGACGCGGCAGGATAGCTCAAAATGCAGCCGACTGCTCCACCAGGTTGGCCATCACCCGCACACCGACGCCCAGAGCGCGCTCGTCGAGGTCGAAGTTGGGCTGGTGCAAATCCAGTTGCTGGCCGCGCCCACTCCACACCCCAAGACGGGCCATGGCGCCAGGCACCTCCTCGAGATACCAGGAGAAGTCCTCGCCACCGCCGGACTGCCGGGTCTCTGCGAGCGCATCCGGGCCGACGGCCTCGATGGCATGGGTGTAGATCCGCGTCGAATGCTCCTCGTTGACAACCGGTGGTACACCCCGCCGGTACTGCAGCGAGTGCTCCACACCAAGCGGGGCAAGCAGTCCCGAAACCGTTTCCCGGACAATGCCTTCCAGTTCCAGCCAGGTCTCCCGACTTGCGGTCCGGACGGTGCCGGACAATGTGCCCGACTGCGGGATGGCGTTGGCCGCCACACCCGCGTTGGCGGCGCCCCACACCATCACCGTGGATGTCCGCGGGTCGATCCTCCGGGACAACACACCGGGCAACCCCGTGATCACGGTGCCCATCCCATACACCAGATCGGTGGTGAGATGCGGGCGCGACGTGTGCCCACCCGGTGAATGCAGGGTGATCTCGACCCAGTCGGCCGCCGAGGTGATCGGCCCCGGTGTGATCGCGATCCGTCCGACGTCCAGCCGCGGATCGCAGTGCAGGGCGAAAATCCGTGACACCCCGGTCAGCACCCCGGCCGCAATGGCGTCGATCGCTCCGCCGGGCATCAATTCCTCGGCGGCCTGGAAGATCAGCCGCACCGCAACCGGCAGCTCCGGGGCCGAGGTCAGTGCCAGCGCCGTGCCCAGCAAGATCGCGGTGTGGGCGTCGTGCCCGCAGGCGTGCGTCACCCCTGGAATCGTCGAACTGTAGGGCGCGCCGGTGCGCTCACTCATCGGAAGCGCATCCATGTCGGCGCGCAACGCGATGCGCTGCCGGTGCTCGGGGCCGATGTCGCAGATCAATCCCGTTCCGCCGGGCAGTATCTCGGGCTTGAGCCCGGCGTCGGCCAGCTTCTCGGCGACGAACGTGGTGGTGCCGTATTCCTGACGACCGAGTTCAGGATGCCGGTGGATGTGCCGGCGCCACTCGACCAGCTCGTCGTAGCTTGCGGCCAGCCAGGATTCGGCGTCGTCGGCGACACTCATGCGCGATCCGTTCCCACAGCCGCTGGCGCGTCTGCGCTCACTACTCGCTGACCCCTCATGCGCGATCCCTGCGTTCGGCCAGTTCAAGCACCCGGTCCCGCTGGGCGGGTGTCTGCGCCAATCGGACCACCGTGCGCGCCAACATGATTGCCCCGTCAACCACCGCGATGTCACCGCCCGGGGCGACGGCGGCGGCCGCAAATGCCGGTTGGTGCACCGAGGCGCCGCCCGCGTCCACCCCGACTATCGGGTGGATGCCCGGCATCACCTGGGTCACATTGCCCATGTCGGTGCTGCCCAACGGCAGCGAGGCCTCCAGTTCTGCGGGGATGGGGTCACGGCCGATCCGCTGCATCTCCCCGCGGAACACGTCGGCCAGCCAATCATCCGGCGCCAACTCGGCGTACATCGGCTCGCTCTCGCTGACCTCGTAGTCGCAGCCGGTGGCCAGGGCGCCGGCCAGGAAGCAGTCGCCGATCCGGTCTTCGAGTTCGCGCAGGGCCGCCGACTCAGCGGCACGCATGGTGTAGCGCATCTCGGCCCGGGCCGGTATCACGTTGGGCGCACTGCCGCCGTTGGTGACGATCCCGTGCATCATCTGCCCGGGCGCCAGCTGCTGGCGTAGCAGCCCGATCGCCACCTGCGCGACGGTCACCGCGTCGCCGGCGTTGACGCCCAGATAAGGCGCGACCGCAGCGTGTGCTTCGCGGCCGTGATAGCGCACGGTCACCTCCGACAGGGCCAGCGACCGCGCCGCCGCGATGTCCGTCGAGCCAGGGTGCATCATCACCGTCGCGGCAATACCGTCGAACGCTCCGGCGTTGAGCAGCAAGACTTTTCCACCGCCGAACTCCTCGGCGGGAGTACCGAGGAGCACCACCGTCAGGCCCAGTTCATCGGCGACCTCGGCCAGTGCCAGGGCGGTGCCCACCGCCGCGGCGGCAATGATGTTGTGCCCGCAGGCGTGCCCGATCTCGGGCAGTGCGTCGTACTCGGCGCACACCCCGATCACCAACGGTCCACTGCCGAAAGACGCGCGGAAAGCAGTGTCCAACCCACCCGGTGCGTCGGTGATCTCGAAGCCGCGCTCGGCGACCAGCACGCGGACTTTCTCCGCACTGCGGCGCTCGTGGAAGGCCAGCTCCGGCTCCGCGTGGATCGAGTGCGAGAGCTCCAACAGATCACTGCGGCGACGGACCACGATGTCCTCGACGGTCGTCGACGCGGCAACGGTTGGCATCACAGCAGTATCGCATCGTGGTCGGGGCCGCGATTACGCTGCTTTCGTGACTGATCCCACCGGCGTGGCCGGACAGGCCGCAGCCGTCATCGCCGACCGCACCGGTGTGTCCCGACACGATGTCGCGGTGGTGCTGGGTTCGGGATGGGCAACGGCCGTCGACGCTCTGGGATCACCCGCGGCGGCGGTGCCGATGGCGGACCTGCCCGGTTTCGCGGCACCGACGGCTGCCGGGCACGGCGGTCAGGTGTTGTCCATTCCGGTCGGTGATCGCCGCGTCTTGGTGCTGGTGGGTCGCATCCACGCCTACGAAGGTTACGACCTACACAACGTGGTCCACCCCGTGCGCACCGCATGCGCGGCCGGCGCGGGCACTGTGGTGCTGACCAACGCCGCGGGTGGCCTGCGTGCCGAGTACACCGTCGGTCAGCCGGTGCTGATCAGCGACCACCTGAATCTGACCGCGCGTTCGCCGCTGGTGGGCGCGCAGTTCGTTGATCTGGTGGACGCCTATTCACCGCGGCTGCGCGAACTGGCCCGCGCGGTGGACCCGACGCTGGCCGAGGGGGTGTACGCGGGGCTGCCCGGCCCGCACTACGAGACGCCGGCCGAGATCCGGATGCTGCGCACGCTGGGCGCCGACCTGGTGGGCATGTCGACCGTGCACGAGACGATCGCGGCGCGTGCGGCGGGCGCGCAGGTGCTCGCGGTATCCCTGGTGACCAACCTGGCCGCCGGAATGACCGGTCAGCCGCTCGGTCACGACGAGGTGCTCGCGACGGGCCGTCAATCTGCGACTGCGATGGGCTCCCTGCTGGCGGCGGTGATCTCCCGGCTCTGAGGACGCGCGGTGCTCACGCGTGTGGCGGCGGCAACGCGGTAGCGCCGACGCGGAGGATCTGCTTCAGCGCGGTCCGAACTGACGGTCCCCGGCGTCGCCGAGCCCCGGCACGATGTAGGCGATGTCGTTGAGACCCTGGTCGATGGTGGCGGTGAACAGGCGGATGTCCGGCGCGGCCCGCTCGAGGGCGGCGATGCCCTCCGGCGCGACCACGACGCAGACCGCGGTGATGTCGCGCGCGCCACGGGACCGCAGCAGATCGACGGTGTGGACCATCGAGCCACCGGTGGCGAGCATCGGGTCGAGCACCATCACCGGCTGCTCGCTCAGGTCGTGGGGCAACGACTCCAGGTACGGCGTCGGCTGATGGGTGTCCTCGTCGCGGGCCATTCCGACGAACCCCACGCGGGCCTCCGGAATCAGCGCGTGCGCCTGGTCCACCATGCCTAGACCGGCCCGCAGCACGGGCACCAACAGCGGGGGTTTGGCCAACCGGCAGCCGGTGGTCTGTGACAGCGGTGTCCGCACCGGCACGCTCTCGCGGGCTGCGTCACGGGTGGCCTCGTACACCAGCATCATCGTCAGGTCGCGCAGCGCGGCACGGAACCCCGCATTGTCGGTGCGCTCGTCGCGCAGGGTCGTCAGCCGCGCCGCGGCAAGCGGATGGTCGACCACACGCACATCCATAATCGGTGAGATTATCCGCAGCCCAGGATGGCCGCCTTGGCGAGGGCCGCGTACTGATACCAGTAGATCGAGGCCCAGTCCCGTACGCGCAGCCGGTCGTAGCTGCGCGGCACGGGTCGCATGATGAGGTCGCCGTCGAAGCACCGC
Organism: uncultured Mycobacterium sp.; assembly: GCA_964387245.1. Classification (GTDB taxonomy): domain Bacteria; phylum Actinomycetota; class Actinomycetes; order Mycobacteriales; family Mycobacteriaceae; genus Mycobacterium. The sequence continues at coordinate 1,998 of CAYLWH010000151.1, read as the reverse complement.
CGGAAGATATAGCGGGCGCGCACCATGTGGTAGTTCCACGACACCACGATCACCGTGCGCCACTGGTGCTCGGCGGCGAGTTTGGCGGTGTACATCGCCTCACCGCGGGTGGTGTACGGCTGAGGTGCGAAGCAGATCACCCGCACTCCGGGTATCGGCTCCGCACAGGCACGCGCGAAATCGCCGTCGTGGCCGAGACCGGCGTAGCCGTCGGACAGCAGCACGGTGTCGGCATAACCCCGGCGAGCCAAGTCCAGTCCGTAGGCCACTCGGCCGTCCCACTCGCCCCCGAGCACGACGATCGCATCGGCGTGTGAAAGGCGATCCGCCTGCGGCCTGGTGAACAAAATGAAGCCTGCGACACCCGCCGTGGCGACGACAGCCAGTACCACCAGAGCGAGCACGACCACGCGGTGCAGCCACGACACGCGCGAGATCGCTGCTTCAGGCATCGGTAGTCCCTGGCGGTACCGAGTAGAACACCTGGTTCATCGGACCCATTACATGCCAGCACCCACCGCCATTCAAGTTGAGCGCCATCCCGAACCGGACGGCTGACGGGGCGCCGCAGGTCTGCCCGTTATTCTGTGCCGCATGACTGCTGACCTCGTGCCGATTCGCCTCAGCGTGACCGCCGGCGACCTCTACACCCTCTGGGCTCCACGCTGGCGCGACGGCGGAGACGAGTGGGAAGCGTTCCTCGGACACGGCGACGACCTCTACGCATTCAACAGCGCAGCCGATCTGGTGGCCTTCGTGCGCAGCGACACCGACAACGACCTCGCCGACCATCCCGCGTGGACCAAGCTGGCCGAGGGGTCGGCGCACCGGCTCAGTCCGGATGAGAGCCACGAGTTCGACCTGGTCGGCGTCGAGGAACTGCTCGCCGAGAAGCCCACCGAGGAGTCGGTACGGCAGGTGGCCAACGCGCTGGCGATCGCGTCCTCCATCGGCACGGTGTGCGAACTTCCGACGGTCACCAAGTTCTTCAACGGCAATCCCATATTGACGAGCGTCGCCGCCGGCATCGCGGAATTCACCGGGAAAGCCGGCAACAAACGCTGGACCAACATCGCCACCGTCGTCGGCCGCAGCTGGGACGGTGTGCTTGCCGCCATCGACAAGATCATCACCGCCCCCGATGTCGACGGGCAATTGACCGCTCGAGCCGCCGAGGAGTTGGCGGCGCCACCGCCCGAGGAGCCGAAGGAGATCGTAACCGGTCTGGTCGACGACGACATCACGGTCAACGACGCATCACTGGACTACGATGGCGACGGCTTGCCGGGGGTGACAATCGCGGCGGGCACGACGGTGCTCGGCGGCGACGAGGACTTCTGGACCAAGGTCGGTATCGACCCGGTCCGGATGATGACCGATTCCGGTGTGTTCTTCACCCTGCGCTGCTACTACGACGACAAGCCGGTCTTTCTGGGCCGTAACGGCCGGATCAGCGTGTTCGGGTCCGAACGTGCGATGGCCCGGTACCTCGCCGACGAGCACGACCACGACCTCGCCGACCTGAGCACCTACGACGACATCCGTACCGCCGCCACCGACGGGTCGCTGGACGTCCGGGTCACCGAGGACAACGTTTATGTGCTCACCGATCTGGCCGAAGACCTGGCAGACGGGCCCGACGCCGTCGACCGCGACCAACTCGACCTGGCCGTCGAATTGCTGCGCGACGTCGGTGTCTACTCCGAGGACGACACCGTCGAGCGCGCACTGGCCGTCGACCGCCCGCTCGGCCGGTTCGTCGAGTACGTGCTCGACGGTGTGAGCCCGCGCCCGTCCGCACCGCACACCGACGCCGTCACCGAGTTCGAGAGGCTCGAGCGGTTCCTCGACTCCCGACTGCGTCGCGAAACGTCGTGACGAGATTCGCCGATCCGCCGCGCGGCGTGATCGCCTTCTGACCTGCCGGACCGGCGGCCGCGCCAGGCCCGACTTCCGCAGTTCGTAGGCACATTTCGGGGTGGCGCGGAGCGTTTGTGC
>CAYLWH010000150.1:0-6985 GCA_964387245.1 uncultured Mycobacterium sp. | reverse complement strand
CGATCGACGACATGGAAGGCGGGCTGGACTCCATCGCCGGCTGCAAGTCCTACGTCCACGGACAGCCGCCGGCATTGAGTGGACACCAGAGTGCCGCTGCCGAGGCCAAATTCATCGCCGCGTCCGTCAAGGCCTGGATCGACAGCGGAATCGCTCCGTCCGAGATCGGCGTTGTGGTCCGCGCCAAGTGGTTGACGTCGAAGATCGAGCACGCCCTCAAGGCAGCCGGGATCAGCAGCGTCGACCTGGCGAAGGCGGCGGATGACGACGATGCCGTCCGCGTCGGGACTATGCACCGCGTGAAGGGACTGGAGTTCCGCTGCATGTGTGTCGCCGGTGTCAGCGCCAAGCTGGTGCCCGCCGCCAACGCCGTCACCCCGGTTGAGGCCGACAAGCAGACGAACCGCCAAGACCTGGAAAGGGAACGCTGCCTGCTCTTCGTGGCCTGCACGCGCGCCCGCGAGGAACTGCTCATCACCTGGCACGCCGAACCCAGCCCGTTTTTGACCGCACTTGAGAACAACTGAACAGGAGACATTGAGTGACCCGCCTGTCTACTCTGCTGGACGAAATCGATTCCGGCGTCGTGCTTCTCCCGGAGTTCCAGCGCGGCTACGTCTGGAACCGCGACCAGGTGCGCGGCCTGATGCGGTCGCTGTACCGCGGCTATCCGGTTGGCGGTCTGCTCATGTGGGAGACGACGTCGGAGGACATCACGGTTCGCGGGGCCGGCGCGGGCAGCGGTACTCGGCAGCTGCTGCTCGACGGTCAGCAGCGGGTCACATCGATGTACGGGGTGGTCCGCGGGACACCGCCGCCCTTCTTCGAAGGCGACAAGGGTGCGTTCACCGGGCTGCACTTCAACGTGGAGACGGAGTCCTTCGAGTTCTATGCGCCCACCAAAATGGCCGGCGACCCGACGTGGGTGAACGTCACCGAGCTGTTCCGGAAGGGACCGTTTGAATACCTCACCGCTTTCCCCGACGTCGAACGCGAGGTACTCAACACTTACCTGGAACGGTTGAACCGGATCAAGGAGATCGAGAACCGCAACTTCAACGCCGAAAAGATCACCGGCGCAGGCAAGACCGTCGAGGAAGTCGTCGACATCTTCAACAAGGTCAACTCCGGGGGCACCAAGCTGTCCAGGGGTGATCTCGCGCTGGCCAAACTGTGCGCCGAGTGGCCGGATGCACGAAAAGAGTTGCGTGACAACCTGGACCGCTGGAAGAAGGCCGGATTCCGATTCTCGCTGGACTGGCTGCTGCGAAACGCGACTGCAGTCGCGACCGGCCGAGCGTTGTTCTCGTCCCTGACCGACGTGTCGGCCGCCAATTTCGAGTCGGCCCTCGGCAAGTCTGTGAACCACATCGGCACCTTCCTCGACGCTGCCTCCGGGCGTCTTGGCCTGGACCATGACCGAGTGCTCATGGGTCGCTACGCGACGCCCGTCATTACCCGGCTGCTCCACCTCAACGGCGGCGGGTTCACCGACAGCGCGCACCGCGACAAGGTTCTCTACTGGTACGTGCACTCCGCGCTGTGGGGCCGGTTCAGCGGCTCGACGGAGACCTACCTGCAGCAGGATTACGAGGCAGCTGAGCGGGGTGGACTCGATGCACTGATCTCTACGCTGGAACGTGTCCGAGGTGGGCGTCTGGCTATCGGCGGCGACGACTTCGCAGGCTCCACTCGCGGTTCGCGGTTCTATCCCTTGCTGTACCTACTGACCCGCGTTGATGGCGCCCGCGATTTCGGCAGCGGGTTGGAGTTGCGGGCCGAGCTGTTGGGCAAGCTCACGTCCCTACAGGTGCACCACATCTTTCCCAAGGCACTGCTACGCAAGCACGGATTCGACCGCAACGAGATCAACGCGATCGCGAACTTCTGTTTCCTCACCCAGGACACCAACATCAAGATCGGTATGCGTGACCCTGCGGAGTACCTTCCGGAGGTCGAGGCCAAGCATCCGGGCGTTCTAGATTCGCAGTGGATTCCGACCGATCCTGACCTGTGGCGGGTAGAACGCTATTCCGACTTCCTGGCCGCTCGCCGCGAGTTATTGGCCTCGTCAGCGCAGTCGTTCCTGGAGGGCCTGCGCAATCCTGAGGGGCCACACGACGACGTGATTCTGGAACGTCTACGGGTCGCCGACGAGGTCATCGACGAGCCCCGCGGTGAGCAGGTGCGTGAACTCATCGCTGAGCTGAAGCGCAGAGGCTATGCCGAGCCGGAAGTCGATGCGGAGATCCCGGACCCCGACACCGGCACTGTGCTTGCGGTCGCTGAAGCCTTCTGGCCCAAGGGTCTTCAAGAGGAGCTGGGAGATCCCGTTGTCCTCGAACTCGACCCCGACGACGCCGATCTGGCTCGCCTGGAAGAATTGAAGATAAGAGTCTTTACCTCGGCGGACGCACTGCTGCGGTTCGTCGAAAACGAGAGCGCCATTGCGGCCGGCGAGCCGGAGGAGACGGCCGCCGAGGTCACCAGCGACTCGCAGGTAAGCGATGTCGAAGCCGATTTTTCCCAACGAATGAAGGCCGTGTACGACCGCGGTCGTACAGAGGCGGGGTACAACGCATCCTATTTCCTCACCATGCTTTCGCAATACGGGCCGCAAGAGGCCGCGCACAAGCTGCTGGCGTCCCCCGCAATTTCGGATGGGTTCGCCGAACTGTGGGAGCGTGGGCGGCTTGACCTGACCGTGGAGGCCCTCGTAGTCGAACCCAAGTTTTCGGAGTTGTTCAGCGAGAACGAGATTTCGATTGCGCAGCGACGGCTGGAGCAGTTCGGCTACACGCCGTGAGGCCAGATCGTGCGTGAAACACGCGGATTGCGAAGAACTATCGTTATTTGAGATCGACAACCCAGAAACAGGAGCAACCGTGTCCGACGAGAGCCCCAACAACCTTCCAGTACCGGTCGGAAGCGATGAAGTGGAGGTATCGGTTCAGCCCGGTGGCCTCGTGGTTGCCGGCGATCCGGAAGCTGTCGAGGCCTACCTATCACGCCTGCGGACAGTCGCCGGGAAGACAATGCGGGTGGCCGGCATCAATAAATCCTCGGTCAGCAACGCGGCCGGCCTTTTGGCCGGTATGGCAGGGATTCTCGCGGATTCGGGGAAGTTTGTGCAGCTACATCCCGATAGTGTCAATGCGCTGCGGGTGGGCAACTGGATTCCGGGAACTGACGGCTACTACAGGATGATGACGCGCGGCGGCGATGGGCTGTTCCTGCAACAGCTGCAATGGGCGCCGACGCAGATCGCACCTCCACAGATGCTTGCGGTTCAGTTGATCGCCACACAGCTGGCGCTCAAGACGGCGATCGCCGACGTCGAGGAAGCTGTCCGCCGGGTTGAGGGCAAGGTGGAGTCCATCCTGAACCTGGCCCAGGCGTCACGTGCGGGCGACGTACTCGGCAACCACCTGTCGATCCGTCGGGCAACGGATTTCCTCGATAAGCACGGCACGCTTCCGAACGCGGACTGGGAAGCGCTGGCCAGTTTGGGACCCGCGCTCAACGTGACCGTGGAGCAACTCCGAAACCACGTCGGCAGAATCCTGGCCTCGTTCGACCCCGACCTTCCTGTGCAGGACCGAGCAGCAAAGCTCTGCGCAGCGGTGGAGGAGAAGCAGCTCGGTGAGACCCTGAGCCTCCTGGTGGTCGCGGAGGATTCGTTGTACCGGTGGCAGCTTCTGCGACTCGCCCGCGTCGGGGACAAGGAGCCACAGCACCGGCAGCGGGTAATCGACGACCTCAACGAACTGATCCGTCATCACCTTGTCGAGGACGGCAAGCTGTACCGCGAAGCAAAGAATCTGCTGGACGACTTCGCGAAACCGGATCGCATAGAAGGGTTCCGCATCTTCTCCGTTCGAGAACTTGCGAAACACCGTTCACACGTTCGCGACGAGTTGGACCGCTTCGCCCAGGCCCGCCGTCACCAGGTGCAGGAGTGGTCGAACGTCGACACTCCCGGTGTCCTGGACGCGGCCGGAGCTGTGATCGACGCGGTCTCAGACTCGGCCCTCAAAGCCGTCGGCGCTGCCGGACATAGATTGATTCGGATGGGCGAATACCTCACCGACAAAGCCCAGGCCGAGAAAGCCGCGTCGCCGGTGGACGATTCCGATGACCCTCCGGCAGAGACCTTGTGACTGGCTGAACACATGGTCTCTCAGCCTCAGGTCGCGCACGTTATTGTCGCCTCTTCAGGGGACGTAGCAAGAAAACAGGCCGCGTTGATCGCGCCCGTCGAACCATGAACGTCACCTACGCGGCAATCCTCATCAGCCTGGCCTCCCTCGTCTTGGGCATTGTGAACTATCAGTACACGCGGTACGCGCAGGTCCGCGACTTGCAGACCCCGCTGCGCAACGAGTTGCGGAACAACCTGCACCGCCTCGACTACTGGCGAATCGAGAAGATCCTGAACCAGCTTCAGGACCGTATTCCGTCCGCCGACGTCGAGGGCGAGCTACGCAAGCTCAGCGAGTCCATCGCCCTCACCAAAGGCAGCTTCGTCGCCCCCACCCCTCAACAGCTCCAGACTCTGGTCGACACCTTCGAATCGACACGCGCCGCGTTCAACGAGACCCGAACACCGCCCACGAGCGACGAAGTCTTCGATGACGGCTACCAGGCGAAGCAACGTGCGAACCTGATCGAACACTTCACCGTCCTGCGCCGTGAAATTCGCTGTGTTGTAGACGGTTTGGACGCGATCCAAACCAAGCCGATGACTCGCCGCAAGCAAATCAAGCAGTTCAAGGCTCTCGATCGGCAGGTACGAGGGTGACTCTGCTCCAGACCGTCTTTTCCGAAGACCGCATCATCCAGGTGTCGGACCGCAGACTCACCCTCAACGGCGAGGTTTTCGACGATGAGTACACCAAGCTGGTCTGCTGGAACCAGACCATCTCGGCGGGGTTCACCGGCATCGCCCGCATCGACCGGCGAGCCAGGAAGTCGACCGCGGGGTGGATCGCCGAAGTCCTGTGCGACTACCCCGCGTTCGTTCCCGGTGTGCAGGCACTGCGCCAGGAGGCGGAGAACCGAGTCTCCGATTTGCCGTGGGCCGACAAAAGGCTTGCCATCGTCGTCGCTGGGTTCGACTTCCGACAGATTCCCCTGGTCGCCGAGATCGCCAACTTCGACACGGCCACGAACCTCACCCAGGACGCAGACAGCTTCCGCCTGAGATACGCCCAGTTTCCGCCCGGACGTAAGACCGGCACCCACTCAGTGGGCGCGGGCCTGGGCGACCTTGAACGCCGCCTTCTCTCTCGATACATCCCCCGCATCCTGCAGAAGGACAAGGCCAACGGACACAACCGTGCGATCAAGCTGTTGGTGGAGAACCAGCGGCGGATCCACCGCAAGGATCCACTTGTCGGGGCCGACGCTCAGGCCGTGACTATCCCGTCCACCCAGATGGGTCACGGGATCGTGATGAGCAACCTCGACGGCACCGACATCCCCGTCCACAGCAGCAGTTTCGTGTACTTCGATCAGCACGGCTTCCGGTACAAGCAGCTCGGACCACTCATGGCACAGGGCAGGCAGGTCATCGATCAGGTGATCGGAACGGCGGACGAGAACAACCCCGACAACCAGTCGATGAGTATTCGGTTCGTGAAGGTACCGCCGCAACCGACCCGCGCCCAGCGGCGCAGGACATCCCGCTAGATGCTGGCCGACACGCACCGTCCAAGCGCATTGGTGTCGTACCCAGGTATTAAGACTGTTGGCATGGTCTATGCCGCCCATGTCGTTCACGTGCTGATCGCTTCGCCGTCAGATGTTGCCGACGAACGCACAGCGCTACGCGAGGCCATCTGGGAGTTCAACGATGAGCACACCCCGGCAAACAAGGTTGTTCTGCTGCCACGGACGTGGGAGAAGAACAGCACGCCTCGATTGGGCGCTGCGCCGCAGGACATTTTGGATGAGCAGATCGTCGACTCCTCCGACATCGCCATCGGCATCTTCTGGACGCGGATCGGACAGCTTCTTGAGGACGGAACCCCTGCGACCGTCCACGAGCTAGAACGATTCGTGGAGGCGGGCAAGCCTGCGCTGCTGTATTTCTCCAATACCCCGGTGGTTCCGGGGTCCATCGACAATGAGCAGTTCGAGGAGGTCCAGAGTTCAAGGAGCGTGCGAAGTCCTGGGGCATCTACCGCGAATACTCAGGAGTTGACGAACTAGTCCAGCACGCTTGCCGCGACCTTCTATCGACGGTGCGCGACCAGCTCAGTCTTCCCCAGGTAACCGAGCCGGTTGCCCCTTCGCACGGGGCACGTCCCGTTGCCCGTATCGAGCGCCGCGAAAGCCAGCGGTTCGACTCACGGGGAAATCCGAAAGTTGATCGGCGCACCTATCTGATCCTGGAGAACAAGGGCGAAGGCGATGCCAGGAACGTCAAGTTGGCGTGGGAGCACCCCGACGAAGACCGCAACCGCCTTCCACTGGCCCATGGAGCGTTCGACGCTCCGGTCAATTCGCTGGTCTCGGGGGGACATGTCGAGTTCCCGTTGTCGGTCATGTCTGGTGTGCTGGACCGCGTTGAACTACGAGTCGAATGGGAGGACGACGACGGCCCGCAAGCACAGGTGCAGACCATCGTGATGTAGGCCGAATTCCGTGTCCGTCACTCGTGCCACCATCCCGAACGGCACCACCATCACAGCCCTGACCATCCGAGGCGCAGACCTGAACGTGCTCCGCCTCGGCACCGACGGGAATCGGGCTGTCGTGGTTGAGATTCCCGCGAGCGTTGAGGCACAAGTTGTGCCAGTGCCGCGATTGCGTGTTGCACCAGGAAGTACCGCAGTAGATACCGCAGTAGGTTCGTCCCTCCTCAGCCGCAACCAACGCAGCCGATTCGTATATTCGCAGCTAAAGCTGCTTTCTTCAGTACGTATCACTCATGGCAAACGCCACAAACACCCATGAGCGCGGATTTTAAGTCCGCTGCCTC
>CAYLWH010000149.1:0-7085 GCA_964387245.1 uncultured Mycobacterium sp. | reverse complement strand
CCAGCGCAATCTCGACAATACGGTCACGACGCCAACCGCTGCGGCCAGCCCCGGTACACCGGTGGGGTGCCGCCGAACGCCGGGCACAGTGCCTGATACGAACACCAGTTGCACATCCGCGACGGGGTCGCGCGGAAATCACCGGTGGCACCGGCGGATTGGATGGCCCGCCACATCGCCATCAAGGTCCGTTCGAAGCGCAGCAGCTCGTCGAGGTCCGGGCTGTAGTCCAGCAGCTGACCGTCGGCCAGATAGATCAGCCGCAGCCGGGCCGGCAGCATCCCGCGCGAACGCAGCAGCGCCACCGCATAGAACTTCATCTGGAACATCGCCTTGGCGAGGGCGTTGCCGCGGGCCTCCGGTGGGGCCTTGCCGGTCTTGTAGTCCACCACCCGCAGCTCCCCGGTTCTCGCGACATCGATGCGGTCGACGAACCCGCGTAGCAGGGTGCCGTCAGCCAGTTCCACCTCGACGCGCTGTTCGCAACTGTCCGGATTGAACCGGGTCGGATCCTCCAGCCGATAGTAGCCGGCTAGTAGCGACTGGGCTTCGCCCAGCAGTTGCACCCGATGCTCTGCGGTAAAAGACTCGGCCAGTTCCGGTTCCTCGCCGACGATCAGCTCCCATGCCGGCGCCACCAATGTCACCGCGGTGTTCTGGTCGCGCAGCGGCGCCGGCAGCGCATACAGCTGCTCGAGCGCGGCGTGTACCACCGAACCGCGCAGCTGCGCCGCCGACACGGGCTCCGGCAACCGGTCGATGGCCCGGAACCGGTACAACAGCGGGCACTGCTTGAAGTCGGCGGCCCGCGACGGCGACAAGGCGGGTCTGCTCATGACCGAGAGCGTATTCAGGGCCTCCGACAAACCAGGGCCGAGACATGGCAATGTTGGCACTGTGTCGTTGACCGGACCGTTCGAAGTGGGGGACCGCGTACAGCTCACCGACGCCAAGGGCAGGCATTACACGATGCTGCTGACGCCCGGTGCGGAGTTCCACACCCATCGCGGATCCATCGGCCACGACACGGTGATCGGCCTGCCCGAAGGCAGCGTGGTCAAGTCCACCAACGGCGACCCGTTCCTGGTGCTGCGTCCGCTGCTCGTCGACTACGTGATGTCGATGCCGCGCGGTGCGCAGGTGATCTATCCAAAGGACGCCGCCCAGATCGTGCACGAGGGCGACATCTTCCCCGGCGCGCGGGTACTCGAGGCGGGCGCCGGCTCGGGCGCAATGACGTGCTCGCTGCTGCGTGCGGTGGGGCCAGCCGGGCGGGTGGTTTCCTACGAGGTGCGCGACGATCACGCGGTGCACGCGCGTCGAAACGTCGAGACGTTCTTCGGCGAGTGCCCCGCCAACTGGGACCTGGTGATCGCCGACCTCGCCGGCTACGACGGCGACTGGGTGGACCGGGTGGTCCTCGACATGCTCGCGCCGTGGGACGTGCTCGACGCGGTGTCGCGCGCGCTGGTGCCCGGCGGCGTGTTGATCATCTACGTCGCCACCGTGACCCAGCTGTCCCGGGCCGTCGAGGCCCTGCGCGAGCAGCAGTGCTGGACCGAACCGCGGTCGTGGGAGACCATGCAGCGCGGTTGGAACGTCGTCGGCTTGGCGGTGCGCCCACAGCACAACATGCGCGGCCACACCGCGTTCCTGATCTCGGCGCGCCGGCTCGCCGAGGGCACCGTCACGCCGACACCGCAGCGCCGCAAGAGGACAGTCTGACCGGCCGGCATCTCGGTCCCTGCGACGTCACCGGTCCGCTGCGCTGAACCGGTCAGTCGTCGCTGTGAACCAGCTTTCGACGCACCGACAGCAGTTCGACCTCCGGTCGCGATGCCACCAAGCGCTCGGCCGCGTCGAGTACCTCCACAGCGTGCGCGCGGTCGCCGGACACCATCGACAGTCCGATACCGGCCCGTCGGTACAGCTCGTGCGAGTCGGTTTCGGCGGCTGACACGCTGAACCTGCGCCGCAACTCCGCGATGATCGGCCGGATCACCGACCTCTTCTGCTTGAGCGAATGCACGTCACCCAGCAGCAGGTCGAATTCGAGCCAGCCGATCCACATGCGCCGTCTAACCAGGGATAGCGGGTGCCGGCGGGGGCGGGCCGGGTACCGGCTCCGCGGGCGAAGTCAGATCTGGGGGCAACGGCTGGTTGGCGCTGTCGCCGAACACCAGCAGCGTGTCGACGGTCCGGCGGGACAGTTGCCACCCGCCGCCGACCGGTATGAACTCCATCGGGAAGGACAGGCCGCCGATGTTCGGGTCGGGCCCGGTCGCGGTAATGTTCGCCACCACATTACCGGGGCTTTGATCCGACCAAGCCATATCAGCCGCTGTGAAGGTCAGCGGAACCATGTGGTTGTCCTGCAGCGCCCTGGTGAAGTTGTCCAGGGCTCCCGCGTCGCTTGCGGTTGCGTCTTGCACCAGCGGCAGCTTGTCGGTTCCCGGCACCGCAGGATCGGCGAGCCGGCCGAGCAGATCGGTGAGGGCGACTGGTTCGGGCAGCGGCGAGGTGTTCTGCGACGCGGAGACGGCGGTTGTCGCGGTCGGTGTCGGCGCGGCTACCTCCCGAGTGCACCCCGACAGCCAAAACGCCGCCACAAGCGTGGCGGCGCCCAGGACTGTCGTGCAGCAGCGGTGCGGCATCTGACCTGACTATGCGGAGAACAGCTGCAACATCTGGGTGGCCGAGTTGCGGGACAGCTTCCAGCCGGCCTGGTCGACGAAGGTGACGTTGGCGGTCTGCGGCGGCATGCCCGGCGCAGACGCGGTCACGGTGGCACTGGCCACGCCCGGCCCGACGGGTGCGATGTCGGAGACTTGGAATGCCAACGGCACCATGCCCATGGCCACCGCGTTGCGCATCATGGCGTCGGCGGTGCGACTTTCGATGGTGCCGATGCCGCCTTCGACCAGGTAGCCCTTGGAGCGGAACGAAACACCCGGGTCAGCGAGCCCGTTCAGCACCCTGAACAGTTGGTCGGTGCTGGGCACGTCGGCGGCCGGATCGAGTGGCATCGGCACGCCGAACACCACCGTTTGAACCTGCGGTGAACTCACCGTGATGCCCCACGAAGCTGACGTCACACCCGCGGTCACGACGCCGGCGACAGCAGCCGCTCCTGCCACGGTCGCGATGCCTTTGGCTAGGGATTTCAGGGTCACGGCTGTCCTTTCGATGAGCCCGACATGGGTTTCAGGTTATCAGTGGCGCCCGTGTGTCGGGTTTCCAGAGCGCACATGATCCTTGAATCGCCGGTAGCGTTGAGGTTGTTACCGGACCAACTCTCGGTGCGGGAGAGGAGCGCAGCATGAGCGAGTCGGAGCGTTCAGAAAGCCGCCGGGTCCCCGAGCAATCGGGTCTGTCCAGCGAAGATGCCGCCGAGTTGGAGCAGTTGCGCCGCGAGGCGGCCGCTCTGCGCGCGCAGATTCAGGAGAGCACCGCGCCCCATGGCGGCAGCCGCAGTGCCCGCGACGTACATCAGCTCGAGGCCCGAATCGACTCGCTTGCCGCGCGAAACGCCAAGCTGATGGACACTCTGAAGGAAGCTCGCCAGCAACTGCTCGCCCTGCGCGAGGAGGTCGACCGGCTCGGGCAACCGCCGAGTGGCTACGGAGTGCTGCTGGGCGTGGCCGTCGACGACACCGTCGACGTGTTCACCTCAGGCCGGAAGATGCGGCTGACCTGCTCACCCAACATCGACGTGAAGGCCCTCAGAAAGGGCCAGACAGTGCGCCTGAACGAGGCGCTGACGGTCGTCGAGGCCGGCGCGTTCGAGTCGGTGGGCGAGATCAGCACCCTTCGCGAGATCCTCGCCGACGGCCATCGTGCCCTGGTGATCGGGCACGCCGACGAAGAACGCATCGTGTGGCTGGCCGAGCCGTTGATCGCCCCCGACGACCTGCCCGCGGATATCGCCGAGACGCTCTCCGACGCCGAGCTGGACCTGCGTCCGCGCAAGCTGCGCCCGGGTGATTCGCTGCTGGTGGACACCAAGGCCGGGTATGCCTTCGAGCGCATTCCCAAGGCCGAGGTCGAGGACCTGGTGCTCGAGGAGGTGCCCGACGTCAGCTACCACGACATCGGCGGCCTGACCCGGCAGATCGAGCAGATCCGCGATGCCGTGGAGCTGCCCTTCCTGCACAAGGACCTCTACCGCGAGTACGCGCTGCGCCCGCCCAAGGGCGTGCTGCTCTACGGGCCGCCCGGCTGCGGCAAGACGCTGATCGCCAAGGCGGTGGCCAACTCGCTGGCCAAGAAGATGGCCGAGCTGCGCGGCGAGGAATCGCGCGAAGCCAAGTCCTACTTCCTCAACATCAAGGGCCCCGAGCTGCTCAACAAGTACGTCGGCGAGACCGAGCGCCAGATCCGGCTGATCTTCCAGCGGGCCCGCGAGAAGGCCTCCGAGGGCACGCCGGTGATCGTGTTCTTCGACGAGATGGACTCCATCTTCCGCACCCGCGGCACCGGCGTGAGTTCGGACGTGGAGACCACGGTCGTGCCGCAGCTGCTGAGTGAGATCGACGGTGTCGAGGGTCTGGAGAACGTCATCGTCATCGGCGCCTCCAACCGCGAGGACATGATCGACCCGGCGATCCTGCGCCCCGGCCGCCTCGACGTCAAGATCAAGATCGAGCGGCCCGACGCCGAGTCGGCGCAGGACATCTTCAGCAAATACCTCACCGTGGACCTGCCGATCAACGACGATGATCTCGCCGAGTTCTCCGGTGACCGCTCGCTGACCATCAAGGCGATGATCGAGAAGGTCGTCGACCGGATGTACGCCGAGATCGATGACAACCGGTTCCTGGAGGTCACCTACGCCAACGGTGACAAGGAAGTCATGTATTTCAAGGACTTCAACTCCGGGGCGATGATTCAGAACGTCGTCGACCGCGCGAAGAAGAACGCCATCAAGGCGGTGCTGGAGACCGGGCAGAGGGGGCTTCGCATCCAGCACCTGCTCGACTCGATCGTCGACGAGTTCGCGGAGAACGAGGACCTGCCCAACACCACCAATCCCGATGACTGGGCTCGGATTTCGGGCAAGAAGGGCGAGCGGATCGTCTACATCCGCACGCTCGTCACGGGCAAGTCGTCGAGCGCGAGCCGCGCGATCGACACCGAGAGCAACCTGGGGCAGTACCTGTAGGCCGCTAGCGGTCTCCGGTAGCCCGTCGGGTGGCGGTGCGATACCGGTCACGCGCCACCAGCGTCAGGCGCAACTCGTCGATCAACGGGTCGACGAACGCCGCTCGGTACTGCTTGTCGCTGACGACTCGGGCGCTCAGGTACATAAACGTCAGCGCTCCCAGGAACATCGTTATCTGGATCAACGACTGTGGCACCGGGAACGTCATCCCGAGGAATTCGCCGCTGGAGGACCCGTTGCGGGTCCACGCGGCCAACAACTCCGGGCTCACCAGAATCAGGCCGAGTATGAAGAAGATGCTCGACGTCACGACCGCGACGGTGAGCACTTGAATGATCTGCGAAACCGCAAGGACAAGAACGATATTGGTCCGTTCCAGACGCGACAGGGGAACCCAGCGGACATGGTCGGGCAGACCTTCGAACGGTGTCCCGGCCAGCCGGGCATTGTCGTCGCGCAAAGGCTGGGTGGCATCCAGGATGGGCCGTACCCGCTCGAGTGTGCTCGACGTGAGGAAGGTCGCTGCGACCAGGAACAGAAATCCGAGCGCCAGCCACAGCCTGGGCCGGGTCACGATATCGACCATCAACCACACCGACCCGTTGAAGAACACCAGGATCGTCAGCAGGAACACCGGCAGCGCGCGAACGAGCAGGCTCCCGGCCGACGCCAGGTTCTGCATCGTCATGCGGACCGCCCAGCCCATCATCGATCCGAGTCCCGTTGCGGTACAGATGAATATCGTCGCGATGACGATCGATTCGGCGACCAGGTCGAAAGCGATGCTCGCTGTCGGACCCCCGAACAGCCCGCCGATCACCATGACGGCGATCGAGATCGCGGAGGCAAGGTGTCGCCTCGGGATGGACCGGATCCGAGACACCGACCACCCCACAACGGCCGCGATCGGCAGCACCAGGAGGACCACGGCGAGCGCGAACCACTCGGTGCGCGTAGGGGTTCGGTCGATGCTGATGGTGTGCTTTCCGGTCACCGCGACGATGACCACCGAGCAGGCCATCATGACGGCGAACGCCGCGAGCGTTGGGGCCGAGCGTGGCCAGACATGCCGCACCAGGGCATCCGGCCGCAGCACCCACGGCCGCCCGTTGTCCAGGAACCAGCGTTCCGCGGCGAGTCGGGCGGGTGTTTCCGGCGTCATCGGGCGCTCGCTGCGGGGTGGCGGCCGACCGCCGGGGATGCATGGGGCAATGGGTCGGCGCCGGTGCCCTCGATCGGGGTTGCGCTGTGCGGCAGGCAGTTCGTCATCGTGTGACAACTCCACCAAGAACAAAGGCGGCGCGCAACCGTCCATGCGTCGTGCCTCGACTCGCATCCGTTCAGCGCTGACGCACCGGAATCGCGAGTCACGCGGTGCCTGAGCGCCGACTCGGTACGGCCCACTACGCTTGCCCCATGCAACGGATCATCGGGACGGAGGTCGAATACGGCATCTCGTCGCCATCCGACCCGGCCGCGAACCCGATTCTCACCTCGACGCAGGCGGTGCTGGCATACGCCGCTGCGGCTGGGATCCAGCGGGCCAAACGCACCCGGTGGGACTACGAGGTGGAGTCGCCGCTGCGCGACGCCCGCGGTTTCGACCTGAGTCGGTCGTCGGGGCCGCCGCCCATCGTGGACGCCGACGAGGTGGGCGCGGCCAACATGATCCTCACCAACGGGGCCCGCCTCTACGTCGACCATGCGCACCCGGAGTACTCGGCACCGGAGGTCACCGACCCGATGGATGCCGTGATCTGGGACAAGGCCGGTGAACGGGTGATGGAGGCCGCCGCCCGCCACGTCGCATCGGTTCCGGGGGCGGCCAAACTGCAGCTCTACAAGAACAACGTCGACGGCAAGGGCGCTTCCTACGGCTCGCACGAGAACTATCTGATGAGCCGCCAGACGCCGTTCTCCGCGG
>CAYLWH010000148.1:0-7211 GCA_964387245.1 uncultured Mycobacterium sp. | reverse complement strand
TAGCCAAGGCTCGTCAAACCGCCGTCGTCGACGTCGTGCACGCAGCCATCGACGCCTTGGAACGGCAGGAGTTCCTCCGGGGACTCAACGGGGACTACCAGCGGCTGCGTGAGAATCCTGAACTGTGGGAACAATACCTGGCCGAGCGTCACGAGTGGGACGCCCTGGCTTGATCTGGCGAGGGGAGGTCTACCACGTCGATCTCGGCCAGCCAGTCGGCCACGAGCCGGCCTTTCGACGCCCGGCGGTAGTGGTGTCGGTCGACATTCTCAACAACGGACCGGGCGGCCTCGTAGTTGTCGTCCCGATCACGAGTACTGGTTACGGCCTTCGAAGCCACGTCGAACTTGAGCCAGCGAGCAGCAGTTTGGACCACACGTCCTACGCTCGCTGCGACCAACTGCGAGTGGTCTCCGTCGAACGACTGTCATCTCGTCAGGAAATGATTGCCCCAGAACAGATACAAGCCATCGACCAAGCATTGCGCTTCGTCCTCGATCTCTGATGCCCATGAAAACAATTGCGTTGCAGCGCAATTTGGCAGGCCCATGCCCAAATCCTCGCAGTTCCTACTTGACATAATGTAGCTTATCGGCGTGGAAATGATGTGAGTTGCATTAAGTGAAATGTCCGGCTTCTCGCCTGCTGTCCGATGTCCTTTTGCAGTTGATTCCCGACTTTTTCACTTATTCGGCAACCCTCGCATAAGATTTCTCAGTCATTCGCCTACCAGGCGGTGCGAATTGTGATGCTTCCCAGCTTGTTGCGTGATCGGCTCACCCGCACCAGTTCGCAAGGAACGCGCTCACTAGCCACGCTCTCGCCCTAATCGCCCCACCGTCTTTTTCGTCACTGTGACGTATTGACACAGCGCCAGTGGGTCCCAACTGCCGCATGCGTCGAACTAGTCTGCCGAATCAGCCTCCCAAACAGCGATCTCCGCGTCCGGTAGCGGTTCGTCGAAGTCTTCTGAGACATGAATATTCGGGAGCTGTCCGAATGTTCGCGCAACCTCCGACTCTAGAGCCGGCGCTGGTTCATCCCATGCTTGCGCCATCAGCGCCGAGTCATCGAGATCCCGACAACGTTCGGCGGCGCGGCGCAGATCGTCAGTCGTCACCCCCTGGCGTTCGGATGGGTCCGAGAATTCATGGTTCGTTGCCGACGGTTGGTTGCACATCCTCAGAAACCCGAAATTCTTCCGTGTTGCGCTGACGGGCCCCAGCGTAACCCTTTTGTCACTGTGACGCTTTCGGCTCTGTGGCGTCCTCTCGTGGCTCGTGCCCTTGCATCTCAACGCGTGCGTCATTGAGTAGGCGTCGGGGTGAGTGACGGCTGATAGTGCAGGGTGTGCCGCGCCGCGTGATGCCTGCCGAGCCGACCCACGCTTCAACATCAGATTCTAGGAGCGCCACAGGTTGACACCCTGCTCAGGGTTCTGAGCGGCAGGACTAGCGAGTAACTCATAGGCACATCAATCCGATCCTGGCGCCTGTTGTTCTTCTACCACCCACGGGCGGGCACACGGCTACTGAATTACATTGCGCGAGTTCACTTCCTGTGCCGTGCCACTCAACTTGGTGCGGCGATCCGAGGGCGCTGCCGTTCGCCGAGGAGCCACCTCGCGGAGGTGGTTCCCGCGCCGGACCTGCCGTCCTTCTGAGATTGAGCGTTGCGCGGTTGATTCCAGCGACGAACTGTTGACGTGTCTCCAACTCCCCCGGCGGTTCGTGCAGGTTCGCTGCGTGGTGGGAACGGAAAGCTGCGACGGCCTGCCAGCCGCAACTTCCAGAGCCGCAGCCGTCGTGGACTGACTCGGTCGGCTATGCGAATTTACGTCGTCGCGGCCTGTCCAGGTGATCGAGCTGCTGGTAAATCCGTTCCAAGCGGTCCTCGTTGTAGGGGTCGAGGTCAAGTCCTAGCGAGAGTCGCGAAGGGTTGTCGTCCGTGGCTGCGCGGGCAAGAACGGGCAGCATGTCGATGTAGCCGACGAGCTTGGTGACCAGGTCATCGACTGTTTCGAGGGAGCCGTCAACGAGGTGGGCGATGTCGTCGATGATGGAGGCGTACTCGGCGTCAACCTGAACTCTCCGTGTGTCCCGTGCGAGCAAGAGGTTCGCCTCATAGAAGTCGATGACCGTTGTCGCGACCAAGGTGATTGTTTCGGGGGACGGTTCGTCGTAGAGGTCTCGGTCGGTGAACAATCGCTGAAACGGCGGTGAGTTCATGTACAACGCGAAGTTCTCCGCCAATCGGACCACTTCGTCGCTGACTTCCGCCGCGAGCAGTCTCAGCTCATCGGTGGTGCTGATCAGTCGGCGCGGTGCTGGAGCGACAGAATTGCGATGCTCGTTGAGCAAGTGCCGCAAGGCGTTTCGTCGTTGGACCAGCATGGAAGCGAACGCCGCCCACGCCCAGTACTGCGGCTTGTCGTTGATCAGGGATTGAAGCTGGTCGGGGGTATCCGCGACCGTCGCGATTTCGATGTCGTTCTGTTGCTCGTCGCTGTGGCGGGCGGACACGGAGGTTCGGGAACGTTCGGTCAGTACCAACTGGTGATGCAGCGTCTTCGCCCACGCGAGTTCCTTCGTGCGTACCTCTTCACGTTGACGGTGCTGTTCACAGCCCAGCTCGAACTTGCGCTGTAGAGCTGCAAGGGTCTTGCGGTGATCTGCTCCCCGCTTCGGGACGCTGTCGGCGGGGAAGAAGTCTTCGATGGCAGGCAGCGGTTCGGGGACGTTCAAGTATTCGATTCGCTTCGCGCACAGCTCGGAGTTCCCGACAGCCCGCTCGGGTGTGTAGTGGTCGCGCAGCATCCGTTGCGCTTCGTCCCACCGGTGGAAGCGGGCACCTCCGATGGTCGAGCCGACGCTGATGTCAAGCAGGGTCCGGTATGCGGGCTGGTTCGTATCGTCGCGCTCCTGCCGCAACTTGGCGAGCACGACACCAGTGGCGACGCAGACTCCCAGGATTACGGCCCACACGGGGAGGAAGCGGTCGTCGCCGTTGGTCAGCAGCGCCGCCAAGAGGAATGTCAGCGCAGCCAGCTTGAGCAGTGCTCGCAAATCCCACCCCCAACAACCGTGCTGTTACTGGCGGTGATGCTATTCCTCGGGACTGACAGCGTGAGTGGGAACGCGAGGTTACCGAGGTTTGACGCGTTCGAGCGATCGTGTCAAACCGTGTGCTGTTACCGTCCTGTCTAAAGGAACGCCACAAAAGAGGGAACCGCCTTGGTTGGGGCAGGGCGCCGTAGCTGTTCGAGACGAATGGCTTTGGCCTCGTGGAGCCGCGTACATGACGTGCCCGTCACGGCTACTAGTGACGCCCGTACAGACACTCCGTCCAACGGTCGCCACGTGTTTGCGGCGTCAGGACAGCAGCGGAAGCGCCGCCTCCACTATCGCCTTCCCAAGGTCCGTGCCGGCCGCGGTGGCAATCGAGGTCATGGCCGCGGTGGCCAACACCTTGAGCCGACCGGGCGCGGGAGTCTCCGATCTCGACTCGGCACGGATGGCCGCAACCAACTCCTCGGCGTCGGCGTGCACCTGATCATCGGTGACTGCGGGCAGCGCACGTTCGATCGCATCAGCCAGGTTTCGCGCTTGCTCGATCGTCTGCTGGAAATTCACGTTCTGAGTTGATCCGGGACTGTGGAACGCGACGGCAACTCCACTGCTGCCCTCGATGTGCAGGTATGGGCTCTGCACGTCGGCCACGCCGGGCAGATCACGCACTGACTTACCGGACGCCGCGTACTTCTCGCCATAGGGGGTCAGGCGTGGCCGCACAACGACCCTCTGCATGGTGCCTATGCCGTCGACATAGCCCTCGTCCATGAGCCACTCGACCGCGTCGTTCAACTCCTCGCGAGAGACCTCTGCGTCAGACCAGGACGTCGCGGTCATGAACGGCTCGGGAAGAGCCTCGGCGATGGCGGTCCCGGTGATGCGCAGCTCGTACAGCCACGCCAGCACTCCGTCCCTCAGATTCCACAGACGCTCGGCCTTGTTCATCGCGGTTCCTCCTCTGCTTGCCTGTGGCGGATCAGCGTAGCGGTGGGGTCCGACGACAGCGGGCGCTCAGGACGAGGGCGTCATTCGCCGGCAAGTGCCCGACCGAACGCGGCCATGAACGCCTTCTGCTGCCCGAACGACGGGAACGGAACACGCACGCCGCTGACGGGCATGCCCGCGGCCACCAACGCGGGATAGGCCGCGTCGTAGACGTCAGCCTTGATCAGGATGATGCGCTCGGGGGCCAGCTCGGTGATCCGCGTCAGCAGCACCGGGACGTACGACGACAACGCGGACCCGTCGACTGGATCGGGCTTGAGATCGATCAGGAAAATCTCGCGCTCACGCAGTTGCGCCAGCAGTGTGGCCTTGTTCTCCCGGGTGGGTTCGGTCTGCGGCAGGATCGCCCGCGCGACCGACCGGAAGAGCAAGTCCTGCGTCGTGACGTCAGTGAAGTAGAAGTAGCGATCGTCGGCATCGGGTGGGGCTTGGGCAACCAGGAGGAGCCGAATCTTCTCGGGCCGGTACCGCTGGGCAGCGGCCGCGCGGCGTCGTCGAACCTCAGCGGCGGCCGTGTCATCTCGCGGCGCGGCCGGTGGTGACGCAGCAGCCTGAGGAGGCTTCGCTCCCGCCCGGCTCGCTGGGCCGCTGGTGCGGCACTGCTGGCGGCCGGCTCTGGTGGGCGGATGAAGACCGTCCCGGTAGCACGGACCGTGGTCGAAGGTGGTCCGCGCTGTTCGATCGGACATGGGGCTTAATTCTCCGGCTTCTCTGGCTTCCTCTTCTTCGGTGGCACCTTCGGCTTCACCGCCTTCCAGTCGATCGTGATCGTTCTCGCCCCGGTGGACTCCGGTTCGGGCGGCGGGACACGGAACACCACCCGCCATCTATCCCGCGTGGGTTCGGGCGTCCATCCTTGTTCATCTCCACACCGTGCGGACGACCGCCTTCGGGCCATCTCTCTGTGAGTTACGGGACGGAGCCGTCGGCATCGGTGATAGCAATCGATTCATCGTCCGACAGGTCCGCCAGGGAGTAGGGCACCCACACCTCATTGAACATCGCCACAGGTCTGATTCTCTAAACCCAGAATCAGAACCGCCAAGAGGGAGAGTGTCGTCGGCCCGCGCAACGGTACGCATCCCGTCGGACTCAGCGGGCGCGGAATCGACGCCGCGGTCAGCGACGGGCCGCGACCTTTCGGCCGTGGTTGAAGTAGGCCATCTCCACCGCGTCCCCGCGTACACCCTCGGCGGTTGCGACGCGGTGTGCGTGGTCGATCCACTTCGCATAGGTGGATGGGTCCCACGGGCCGTACCGCGAGATGCCCCAACCGTCAACGGCTTTCAGCGTCACCGCCACGAACTGGTCCAGGATCAGAGCTCGTCCGGGTTGACGGTCACAGGCATCTGCGGCATAGAGGAACTTGGTGAAGAACGACGGGCCGAGGTGTTTGAGGTAGTGCGGGTGCCCCCGCAGCATCGCGGTGTAGGCGTCGACGGTGTGGCCGCGCTGCAGAATCTCGGCGACCGCGTGCAGGGCCTCGTCCACACGCCGCGAGTCGTTATCCCGGAACACCCGCGCCCGGCGCCCGACAAGGAACGCCGAGCCACCGGTCCCCCAGACGTAGCCAGCGAGCAGTGACTGTGGCAGACCGTGACTGGTAGCGGTGTCGAGCAGATCAGCCCTCGTGATCGTGCGGTAGCCGCGGTCGCCGGCCGGCAGCTGTTCCAGGAAGGCGCCCCACCCCTCCGCGACCCTCGGGACCCACCATGTCGGCCGGAACGGGAAGCCGTGAGCGAGAACGTCGTCGTCCGCGGGGAACTTCACGGCGCCTATTCGTGTTCCTCGCGAGCGACACCGAAGCTCCACCGGATGGCCGCGGCCAGATTCGACACGTACTCCTCCTCCAATTCATCGTCGTGCTGGCGCTGGATCCACGACGGGTGCTTCGCATTGACGACGTACGGCACACCCTTCGGCAGCCGTCCGCGAGGAGCCTCGAAGTGCGGCGCCGACACCCGCGCCCGCGGATACAAGAACCTCACACGCGTTCGGCGTCGCGGCCCAGCGTGATCACCAATGGCGGCCCGACAATCTCGAGTTCGCGGTGTAGGTACGGGGAGCCCTTCCGAACCGTCACTGTGACGAAACGAGAGCGTGGAGCGGGCCGTGCCTGCTACTGATCTGGCTTGTCGATCAATTGCTGCAGCAGGTTGGCGATGTGCTCTTGACCCGCGGCGGCGACGTCGAGCTTGCCTCGAATCCCAATGAACCCGTTGTCGACGCGACCGAACTGTTCCTCGACGCGAGCGAATTGTTCGTCGACGCGAGCGAAACGGTCGTTCATGTCCTCACGAAGTGCATTAAACGACGAGGCGGCGGCTTGGCGGAAGTCGCGAAGCTCGCCGCGGAACTCGCTGACATCGCGGTCGGCGGCCCCGGCAAGCACGCGGGCGGCTGCCGCATCCTGCGTGCTGGCAGTCAGCCGCGCGTCCAGGTCGCGGACCTGTGTTTCCAGCGCGGCCACACGAGATTCGAGGCTCTCAGGTTCCATACCCGGTAAGCGTACCGCCGGCCACCTACAGTGCCCGGACGACAACGCCGGATGTGGTGGTGTCCATCCCCGCTGGGCAGCCGTCCATGAAAGATGGATACTTTCGCGCGATTCGTCCAGGGGTTCAGCGGCGACCCGCTGCAACTGGCGCGCCAGGTGATCGCTGCGTTGCGCTGCGACGCCGCAGCGCCCCCAGGGTGGTGGTGATCGACGATGCTCACCTGCTCGACGACCTGTCGTCGTTTGTGGTCTGGCCGAATGGCTCATCTCAGCCTGCCTGTCACTCGGCCAGAACCCGCAGGCGGTGGTGCTGCGGGCGCACATGCTGGTCCTGTTGATCCGCAGCCGGGAGGCCGAGGAGCTGATGTCCACCGTCACCAGCACCGCGCTTGAGGACGCCGAGTACGCCGACCTGCTGGCGGTTCGTGCATCAAACCTGTTGTGGCCGTTGGCTGATCCGGCAGCCGCCGGCCGCCTCGTCGAACGCTGCGACCCGACGCTCGGCCCGGCCTCAGCGGCCACTGCACAGATCATGCGGGCGGTGCTGGCCGCGTTCGGCGCCCGGCCCGCCGAAGCGCTCGACATTCTGGCCAGCGTCGACGGCGAGAAGGCCGGCGAGTTGCCCACAGCCTGCCGCC
>CAYLWH010000147.1:0-7319 GCA_964387245.1 uncultured Mycobacterium sp. | reverse complement strand
GGGCGGCACGCGACGGCCGCCGATACGTCGACCACTTGGTATGGCTGCCTGGCCGATCTCCCACATCGGACACGTGGGCGACTGGACCGACCACGCCAAGGCTGGTCGAGCTGGCCTTATACTCACCGAAAGATAGTTCCATCAAGATTTTTTGGCAAACTCGCTGCTTTCTCGTACAGTTTGCTGGAGACGGGGAGATCTCAATGGGGGACTGCGCAGGCGAAGGATGGGTTGATGACTGATCGTTTGCGGATGAGCGACTCATTCGGCGGGGAGGAGAAATGAATCCTATTGTCGGGCGCCACATCGATCAGCGACCTCACCGGGCGAATCCACCAGCGACATGGCGAACGCCGGTTCGACGCACTCCAACGCGAGGTATCCCGATGAGCGAACGTCCGATCCGGGTGCTGTTTGTCGTGCCAGATCTGCGGGTAGGCGGCGCTGAGCGGCATGTGACCACATTGCTGCCGCAGATGGATCCGGAGCGGTTCACTGCATCGGTCGTCTGCATCGGTAAGGAGGGCGAACTCTTTGCCGATCTGCCGGCGGCCGGGATCGATGCGAGAGCCCTGCATCTCGGGGGCAAGCTGCAAGCAGTGCGCGCACTGCGCAAACTCGTCGCGATCACACGGCAGGAGCGGCCAGACGTCGTGGTCGTGCGGGGCTACAATGCAGAGATCCTGGGCCGCATCGCAGCCCGCATTGCGGGCGTCGCGCACACGGTCATGTGGATGCACAACATCGGCGATCCCGAGCCGCGGAGTGCCGTCCGCACCACGGTTGATCGTGCGCTGACCCGCTGGACGAGTGCCTACTTCGGCGTTGCCGAGGCGCAGCGCCGGTATCTCGTGGACGAGCTCGGCTATCCCGACGACAAGATTCGCATCATCCACAACGGAGTGGATCCAGCCTTGTTTGATGTGCACACCGACCGCGCCGTTCTGACCGAATTCGGCTGGGCCGAAGGCGATCCCGTGGTGGGCATCCTTGCCGAACTCAGTCCGATCAAGGATCACGTCACCTTTCTGCGGGCTGCCCGCATTGTGATCGACGAGATACCCCGAGCAAGGTTCCTCATCATCGGCGACGGTGCATGTCGTCCTGAGCTCGAGTCGCTGTGCGCAGATCTGCAGATCACGCCAAACGTTCACTTCGCCGGCGTCCGCCACGACGTCGCCCGATTGCTCCGCGCGATCGATGTCTTCGCGCTGAGTTCGGTAACGGTGGAATGTTTTTCGATCGCACTGCTCGAGGCCATGGCGTGCGCCCGACCGGCGGTCTGCACCGCCGTCGGCGGCATCCCCGAGATGATCAACGACGGGGAGACCGGCTACCTCGTGCCGCCGAAGGATCCGCAGCAATTCGCAGACCGGCTGGTCTACCTGTTGTCGAATCCGCAAACCGCACGCCGCATGGGCCTGGCGGGGCGCCATCGCGTGGAGGCTGAATTCAGTCTGGATCGCAGTGTCGAGGCTTCCCAGCGCGCGTTCGTGGATGTCGTCATGGGTCAATGCACACCGAGTGGCGGAGTTAGCGAATGAAGCATCACATACTGATCCTCGTCGAGAACCTCTCGGTTCCGTTCGACCGTCGCGTATGGCAAGAGGCCCGAGCATTGACCGACGCAGGGTTCAAGGTCACAGTCATCTGCCCGACCGGCGCCAAGCAGGACCAGGAGCGGGAGGCTCTGATCGAAGGTGTCCGGATCCTGCGCTATCCATTGAGCGCGGCAACCGGCGGGCCGATCGGCTATCTCCGCGAGTATCCGCTCGCGCTGTTCCACACGCTGCGCCTGGCGATCAAGGTTCGCCGCTCCGAGCCCGTCCACATCGTGCACGCGTGCAATCCTCCGGACCTGTTGTTCCTGATCGCGCTGGTCCTGCGGCCAACCGGCGCGCGGTTCGTCTTCGATCATCACGACCTGTCGCCCGAGATGTTCCTTTCCCGCTTCCCCGACGGTGGGCGAATCCTGTACTGGCTGACCAGGCTGGTCGAACGACTCACCTTCGCGGCCGCCGACGCGGTGATCTCGACGAACGAAAGCTATCGCCGTATCGCGATCGAGCGGGGTAAATTCGCTCCTGACCGGGTGACCGTGGTGCGCAGCGCACCCGACCTGAGCCGTTTCGTCCGGCAGCGGCCGGACGACAGCCTGCGGCGCGGAAAGCCCTATCTCCTCGCATACCTGGGCGTGATGGGTCCGTCGGACGGGGTGGATTACGCCGTGCGGGCAATACAGCTGTTGCGTGACCAAATCGGCCGCGACGACTTCCACTGCATCTTCATGGGAGCGGGGGATACCTACGACCAGCAGGTCGCGCTCAGTCAGGAACTCGGCATCGCGGACATTATGGAATTCCCCGGTCGGGTGACCGATGAGTTCCTGCAGCGTTGCCTTTCCACGGCCGACGTGTGCCTGGCACCGGACCCCCTGAACCCGCTGAACAACCTGTCGACGATGAACAAGGTCGTCGAATACATGGCGATGGGGCGGCCGATTGTGTCGTTCGACCTTGTCGAGGCGCGCGTGTCGGCTGGCGATGCCGCGGTGTACGTAGCGCGCAACGACGAACTCGCGTTCGCGAAGGCGATCGATGCCCTCCTAGACAACCCCGAGCAACGCCGGGAGATGGGCGAATCCGGACACCGCAGGGTTGCACAGGACCTTTCCTGGGATGTGTCGCGGCGGGCACTCGTTCGGTTCTATGAAGAACTGCTCGGCCGCCACACCACGGGGAGCCCCGACGAAGAGCATCCGATCAAAGACCGAAACCTTTCCAGTTTGCAAACTTTGACCGATCGTGCGCACCATACGGAGGCGATGTGAAGCAGGCAGTACAAAACCTAAAGACCGGCGAGGTCGCGGTGCGGGAAGTGCCCCCGCCACGCCTCCACCGGGGCGGTGCCCTCGTGGCAACGCTTTCGTCGCTCATTAGCGCCGGCACCGAACGCAGCAAGATCGAACTGGGCGAGAAGAGCATGCTCGGGAAGGCCCGGGCGCGACCCGAGCTGGTGCAGCAGGTGCTGGACAAGGCCCGCCAGGACGGTGTGAAGGAGACCTACCGCACTGTCATGCAGCGCCTGGAGGCCCCGAACCCGCTGGGCTACAGCGCCGCTGGGCGCGTGGTGGCCGTCGCGGCCGATGTCCCGGGGATCAAGGTCGGGGATCTTGTTGCCTGCTCCGGGGCCGGCTACGCAAATCATGCCGAGGTCAACTTCATCCCCAAGCACTTGCTGGCCCGGGTGCCCGATGGTGTCAGCGCCGATCAAGCGGCCTACGGCACGCTCGGTTGCATTGCGATGCACGGCGTACGGCAAGCCGATCTCGGGCTGGGCGACCGCGTGCTGGTGGTGGGACTGGGTCTGGTCGGCCTCGTCGCCGCCCAACTCGCCAGGGTGGCCGGCGCCAGGGTGTTCGGCACCGACCTCGACCCCGCCGCGTGTTCGCTGGCAGAGCGGCTGGGCGTCGAGCGAGCCGTACCGCGGAACGAAGCCATCGAGGCCGTCATCGACGCCGTCACCGACGGCATCGGAGTCGACGCCGTACTGATTTGCGCGGCGGCAGCGTCCAATGACCCGATCGAACTCGCAGCCCAACTCGCGCGCGACCGGGCCAGGGTGGTTCTCGTAGGCCACGTCGGGCTCACGTTGCCCCGGGATCCCTTCTACAACAAGGAGATTGACCTCCGGTATTCGCGGTCCTACGGCCCGGGGCGCTACGACCCCGCCTACGAGGAACACGGTCACGACTACCCGATCGGGTACGTGCGCTGGACCGAACAGCGCAACCTCGGCGAGTTTCTCCGCCTGGTTCGCGATGGCCGGGTGGACATCGACACGCTAACCACACATCGCTTCCCGGTCGATGAGGCGGCAGACGCGTACGCGCTGATCTCGGGTAAGGCAGAGCACACCACTCGCCCGATAGGTGTACTGCTGCAGTACCCCGATGGGCAGGCAGCTGCCCATCGGAGCCTCGTCGAGGTAAAGCCGCGCCAGAGCACGCCGACCGGCCAGGTGGGCGTCGGGATGGTCGGCGCTGGGAACTTCGCCACCCGCGTCCTGCTGCCGGCCTTGACCGGCACGCACAAAGTGCAGACTGTCGGTATCACGACGTCCGGCGGAGCCACCGCGCGCCAGGTCGCCGAGACGTACGGATTTGCATACGCGACAAGCGATTCCGACGCACTGATCAATGACCCAGCCGTCGACGCGGTGGTGGTCGCCACGCGACATGACTCGCACGCCAAGCTGACCGCGAAGGCGCTGCGCGCGGGAAAGGCCGCGTTCTGCGAGAAACCCCTCGCGACTACCTGGGAAGACCTGGAGGATGTCTCGTCGGCATGGACTGAGACCGGCGCGCCGCTGCTCGTCGGCTTCAACCGGCGCTTCTCACCCCTGACGGACAGCCTGCGGGCCGCGCTGCCTCGCGGTGTGCCGCGCGTCGTCATCGCCCGCTGCAATGCCGGCCAGATGCCGCGCGACCATTGGATGCGCGATCCCATTTCCGGGGGCGGGCGGATCGTCGGCGAACTCTGTCACTTCCTCGACTTGGCCTGCTCGCTGGTCGAGGGCACCCCGCTGCGTGTCTCGGCCGAGGCCGTCGCATCGCCAGAATCCGCCGAGCTGACCGACACGCTGGTCGTGCAGATTAGTTTCTCCTGCGGATCCGTGGCAAGCCTGCAGTACCTGGGCAACGGCGACCCGAGCATCCCCAAGGAGCGGATCGAGGTCTACTGCGGCGGGGTCGTCGGGATCATCGACGATTTCGTCACTCTCGAAATCGGCCAAGGGGGAAAGCGGAAGCGCACGCGCGCGCACCGCCAAGAGAAAGGCCACCGCGAGGAAATGCGCGTCTTCGTCGACCTCGTACGCGGTGTGCGCGAGTCTCGTTCGGTCGCCGAGGCCGCATTTTGGTCCAGCGCTCTGACACTGCAGGTCCCGTTGGCCCTCACCCAGGGGCGAGCCGTGGTTGTCGACCTGCCTCAGGCGCTCGGCGGTCGCGGGGCGACGGCTGGGCTGGCGGGCGCCGAGGCCTGGCCGGAGTGAACGCCCGCCGTGCGATCGAGGTGGCCCTCGTCGGCCCCTTCCCGCCGCCGTACGGAGGGATGGGCGTCTACTTCTCATCCATCGAGGCCGGCCTGCGGCAGGAGGGGATGGTGCCATTGCGGGTTCCCGTCCCATATGCGGGAGTCGGTGGCTGGAGACGGCATCTGGGGCGGGTGGCGATATTCGCCCGCGCCGCGTTCACAATCCTGCGAACGAGACCTGACGTGGTCCACTGCGTCACCGGCAGCCAACCTAACCTGATCGGCAACATCCTGCCGCTTGTCGCCGCCCAGGTCGCGCGCCGGCCGAGCATCCTCTCGATCGCCGGAGGCGAGTTCCACGCCGCTGTCACCGGCTATCGCGGCGCCCGGCGGCGGCTCGTCGGGTTCATCCTGACCCGCCCGCAGCTCCTCGTGGCGTGCACCGACGAGATCGCCGAGGCGCTGCGGGAAATCGGCGTTCGCGAGGGGCGTGTCGTCAAAGTGTCCAACGCCCTGCCACTGAGGCTCGACCCCCGGGCCAAGCAGGGGTTGCCGCTTGAGGTCGAGGAATTCGCTGACGCCCACGCGCCCCTGATCGCCTCGATCAGCGGGTGGTACGGCTATTACGGCAGCCAGGACCTGGTCGAGGCGGTCCGGGAGCTTCGCGCCTCGAATCCCCGGCTGGGCCTCGTACTGATGGTCAAGGGAGGGGGGGACGCCGGCTTCCGCACCGGGCTGTTGGACCTCCTCGCGCGGGACGACCTGCGCGACGCGGTCGTGGTGCGCGAAGATGAGCGCGCGGTGTTCCCCATCCTCCGCCGGGCGGACGCTTTCGTCCGCACCCCCCACCACGAGGGGGACGCGATCTCGGTTCGCGAGGCCCTTGCCGTCGGCACTCCCGTGGTGGCGAGCGACGTCGGCTTCCGCCCGAGCGGCGTAGTCCGCTACCGCCCGGCCGACCCGGCGGATCTCGCAGCCCGGCTGCGAGAAACCCTCGCCGACCACTCGGCCGACGGGGAGGCTGACCCCAGCGAAGGTGAGCGAAACCTCCAATTCCTCCTCTCCGCCTACCGGCGCCTCGCCGCCTCAAGCGATTAGCTTTCCCGGTTTCTTCGGCGAACCTTTAGACCGTATGTGGTGACTACTCGCGGGTTGAAGTGGTTGCTGACGGGCCTCACTCACGCAATTTCGTAGCTTACCGAGCGGGGTTCCGTGCTCGGCCTTTCCGGCAGGTGTGAAGGAGGCCGCGGTGTTTTGCGAGCGTACGAGTCGGCGCCGGGGCTGCAATGCGAGATCGTGGCGTCATCGAATCATGTCATCATGTCCGAGGCCGGCAACGATCGGCGGATCCGAGGAGTTTGTCGGCGGAGACGAAGTGGGAGATCTTCCTGCAGATCATGTCCCGGGAGATCAGTCAGGCGAGGCCGCGCGCAAGTGGCGGGTGGACGTGTCGACGGCCACGTGACCCCGACCACGAACACGAAGGCCCCGGGGACGCCATCAGGCAAGCCCGCCGCGACGGTCTCAGCCGCGCCAGACAGCAACGACTGGACTACCATCGCCACAGCAGAACCCAACCGCCGGGGAGATGCCATGAGTTGGGTAACTGCACGCGGTATCTCTGCGGTTGAGTCAGACACGCTTCCATGGGGCGTGAATCGTCGGTGGGGGTGTACCACCGAGCGGAGTTTGGATTAGCTTTGTCGCCGCCACCTGTGGCTGTCACAGAGTAAATGTCGCGGTGACATGGTCACGTCGACCGATTGCGAGGTTCGACGGCGTCGCGCGAATCGTCTTGCGGTTAGCGAGCTTGGCACATCCGATGCCATTGCCGCATCCGTCAATCCAAGTCTCGCCTAGGCACGGATGATCGTTTTAGCGACGGTTTTCCAAGGGTTGCGGCAGTGTAGTACAGTTTGCCAGAATTGAACGTTGCCGTTGTTAGCCCCGAAAGGACGAAGATGTCGCGCCTCGCATGGTATGCCGGTCGCGCGGCGAAAATGTCGCCGCGCGAGATGGTGTGGCGCGCCAGGCGCATGGGCGACACGCTGGCACGCCGTGATGGATTGCGCGAGCAAACCGACTCCAGGATGCTCACAGGTCCGGTATCCGACTGGGATGCACTGTTGCAGCGGTTCCGCGACGGTATTTCGCGGCCGTTGCTGCTCGATCAGGACCGCGCCCGACGTATTGCGGCAGAACAACCGGCGGAGGTTGGCCGACTGCTCGCTGAGGCCGACCGGGTCCTCGCCGGTGAACGCGCCTATTTCGGGTACCGCAGTGTCA
>CAYLWH010000146.1:0-7450 GCA_964387245.1 uncultured Mycobacterium sp. | reverse complement strand
CCGACCTTGACCGAACTGAACTCACGCAGAGCCATCGTTGAAGCCACTCTCTCCGGTTTCCTGGCTACGCCCCGCAAGGGTGGTGTAGCTCTCCTGCACAACCTCGCCGGCCTGGTTGGTGACGACGTTCTTGGTGACGATGATGTCCGTGCCGTGGACCTGCCGGACGGAGTGCCCATACACGTCACAGTAGAGCTTGTCCCCGACCTGGATCGGCTTGAGGAAGTTCAGTTGCTGGTCGACCTGAACGATCTGGACGTCCCGAATCCCGACATTGGCATTGGCGAAGAACGCCGTCTGGGCCACGTAGCCGAACACCGAGATGAACGTCAGCGGAGCGAGCAGGCCGTGATAGCCGAGGTCTTCGGCGGCCTTGTCGTCGAAGAACGAAGGGCACTCGTTCTTCACCGCGCCAGCGTACTCGCGGATCTTCTCACGCTCGACTTCATAGTGGTCGGGGTAACGGTAATGCATCCCGACGATGTCTGGGGACAGGACCACGGGCTAGAACCTACCTAGTTGAACTCAGCAAACCATCAAAGGGGTCTGCTCGTATGAACTTGGCGAGAGATGTTCAGCGCGATTCGCGATGCGCCTGGTGCTTGCCGCAGTTGGGGCAGAACTTCTTGAGTTCCAGTCGGTCGGGGTCGTTGCGGCGGTTCTTCTTGGTGATGTAGTTACGGTGCTTGCACACCTCGCACGCCAAGGTGATCTTCGGCCGTACATCGGTACTGGAGGCCACGGTGACTACCCTCTTCTTTCCCGTTCTCGCAGAAATTTCATTCTTGTAGCGGTGGGGGGGCTCGATCCCCCGACCTCACGATTATGAGTCGTGCGCTCTAACCAGCTGAGCTACACCGCCCCGATCGACGCGGGCCGGCGCTCCAGCCCGGCGTCCACCGAGCCCCCTAACGGAATCGAACCGTTGACCTTTTCCTTACCATGGAAACGCTCTACCGACTGAGCTAAGGGGGCACAACTTCTGTACTGCTCATTCTGTACTGCTCACGAAACCCGCCAGAACGCCGAGCGGGCCTTAAAGAGGGTACAGTCTGGCGCTTTTCAACGCCAAACCGCTGCTGGGTATGGATTCTGCGGCAGGGTCGCAGGACTCGGCCCGGATCACCGCGGGTGAGAGTCACCGCATCCGATGAACGCAGCGGCCCTGCGAGGTAAGAGACCGACGTGACATCTGGCGTTCTGACCTGCACAACCGGGCAATAGAGTGCAACTCATGGCTGACGACCGTCTGTATTTCAAGCAACTGCTGTCCGGCAAGGACTTCGCGGTCGGCGACATCATCGCCACCCAGATGCGCAACTTCGCCTACCTCATCGGAGATCGGCAGACCGGCGATGCGGTGGTCGTCGATCCTGCGTACGCGGCCAACGACCTGGTGGACATCCTCGAGGCCGACGACATGCACCTGTCAGGCGTGCTGGTCACCCATCACCATCCTGACCACGTGGGCGGCACCATGATGGGCTTCACGCTGAAGGGCCTGGCCGAGCTGATGGAACGCCAAAACGTTCCGGTCCACGTCAACATCCATGAGGCCAAATGGGTTTCAAAGGTCACCGGCATCCCGCTGGCGGAACTCACCCCTCACCGCCACGGCGACAAAGTGAACGTGGGTGACATCGAGATCGAACTGCTGCACACCCCCGGCCACACCCCCGGCAGCCAGTGCTTCCTGCTCGACGACCGACTCGTCGCAGGCGACACGCTGTTCCTCGACGGCTGCGGACGCACCGACTTTCCGGGCGGCAACGTCGACGAGATGTTCCGGAGCCTGCAGCAACTGGCCAAACTGGCCCGCGACCCCACCGTGTTCCCGGGTCACTGGTACTCGGCCGAACCCAGCGCGCCACTCGAGGACGTCAAGCGCAACAACTATGTCTACCGGGCGTCCAACTTGGAGCAGTGGCGCATGCTGATGGGTGGTTGACGTTTCGTAACAACGCTACGTAACGTCGGTCCAATGAGCGACAGAGTCACCTATCGGCGCGACGATTCAATCGCCGTGATCACCATGGACGACGGCAAGGCCAACGTGTTGGGCCCCGACATGCAGCATGCCATCAACAAGGCCCTCGACGCGGCCGACCACGACGACGTCGGGGCGCTGGTCATCGCCGGCAACGACAAGGTGTTCAGCGGCGGCTTCGACCTGAAGGTGTTTCGCTCCGGCGATGCGGCGGCCTCGATTGCGATGCTGCGCGGCGGATTCGAACTGTCCTACCGGCTGCTGTCCTACCCGAAGCCGGTCGTGATGGCCTGCACCGGCCACGCGATCGCGATGGGTTCCTTCCTGCTGTGCAGCGGCGACCACCGGATCACCGCGCCCGCGTACAACATCCAGGCCAACGAGGTGGCCATCGGCATGGTGATGCCGTACGCCGCGCTCGAGGTTGTCAAGCTCCGGCTGACCCGCTCGGCCTACCAGCAGGCGGTCGGGCTGGCCAACGTCTATTTCGGCGAATCGGCCAAGGCGGCCGGCTGGGTCGACGAGGTGGTGCCGGCCGAGAAGGTGCTGGAGCGCGCCGAGGAGGCCGCGCGGGAGTTCGCGAATCTGAGCCAGAGCGCACATGCGGCGAGCAAGCTGCGCGCCCGTGCCGAAGCGCTGCAGGGCATCCGCACCGGTATCGACAACATGGAAGCCGAGTTCGGCGTCTAGCAAGTCACCGTGCCCAGGGCCAAACAGCGGACACCCGAATTGGCCGATCGCGTCCTGGCGGCTGCGGTCACGGTGCTGAACGAGGACGGCATCTCCGGGTTCACCACCCGTCGGGTTGCCGAGCGCGCACAGACCTCGCTGCCGGCAGTCTACGAATTGTTCACCGACAAGGCCGGTTTGGTACGCGCGGTGTACTTCGAAGGATTCCGGCGGCTGGGCCGCGCACTGGCCGCCGTACCCGAGACGGCCGACCCGAAGCGCGACCTGGAACGGCTGATTCCGGTGTTCCGGCAGTTCTGCCTGGACCATCCGGCGTTGGCGCGGGTGATGTTCTCCAGGCCGTTTCAGGACTTCTACCCCGGACCGGACGAACTGGCTGCCCCGACCGTGCGGGAAGTGCTGGCGCACCGGGTGCAGCGGTGCGTCGACGCCAGAGTGCTGACCGGTGACGCCACCGATATCGCACACGTATTGCTCGCCCTGGCACAGGGTTTGGCGGTTCAGGAGGGCAGCCGGTGGTTGGGCCGGTCGCAGGCATCGGTGGAACGCCGCTGGGACCTGGGCGTCAAGAGCGTATTGCGCGGCTTCGCACCCTGACCTCGCTAACCTAATGCAATGACGACCGCTTCGGTGAACCAGCTGTGGCGCTTCCCGGTCAAGTCCATGGGCGGCACACCGGTCGAGGAGGTGCACATCGGCCGTCGCGGCATGCACGCCGACCGGCTCTGGGCGGTGCGGGACCTCGACAAGGACATCACCGCGACCGGCCGTCGCATACCGACCCTACTCACGTGTACCGCACGCTATGTCGAGGAGCCCGGCCCGAACGCGGGGCCGGGCGATGTCCCCGCCGTCGTCGTCACGTTTCCGGACGGCACCGAGGGCTGCAGTTCCGACGCGGATATCGACGCACGACTTTCGGAGGTGGCCGGACGCAGGGTGAGCCTCGTCGCGCTTCCTCCCGAGTCCGACACCTCGGTGCACCGGGTGCGTCTGCGGCAGGTCATCGCCGCCTATGCGCCCAGTGAGATCCGTCGCGATTTCGGGCTGGAAGAAGCCGACAAGCTGATCGACACATCGATCTTCTCGCTGCGAGAGGTGGCCACTTTAGCCCGGTTCTCCACGCCGCCAGGCACATTCGTTGACCTAAGTCCGATCCATCTGCTCAGCGCCACGAGCCTCGCCTCCTTGTCGGCCGACGGCACGGGTCTCGACGTGCGCAGGTTCCGACCGAATGTGCTCGTCGACATCGACCGCCCCGGTGCGCAGTTTCCCGAGGCAGGCTGGACCGGCGCGCGCTTGCACCTGGGTGAGGCGACGCTGCGAGTGAGCGGCCCGACGATCCGGTGCGTGATACCGACCAGGGCGCAGGCGGCACTGGAGTCGGACCGTTCGATCACCCGGCTACTCGCTCAGCGCACCGATCGTTTCCTGGGCGTCTACGCCGACGTCGCCCGACCGGGTACGGTGCGCGTCGGCGACACCGTGGCGGTGCACCTGCCCGCGCCGCCCGGTGCTATGCATCGCACGACGAACGCACTGGTGAAGCGAGTGCATCGGGGCGTGCAATCGGTGGTGGAGGCGACGGTGCTCCGCGGGCGATGAGGGTGCGGCGAGAGGGTGGGTTGCGCTCTGACTCCCTCGCGAAGCGCGTGCGACAGGTCACTTTTCGCCGAGGTCAGGCCGGGCCGATGCCGAGCCGACGCGCGAGGTCCATACCGCCCACGGAAGTGATGAAGTCCGGAGCGCCGCACACGACGAGTTGGTCACGGGCCCTGGACAATCCGACGTAGAGACGTTCTCGCGAGCGTTCGAACTTGCCCTCGTCGTTGACCACGAGCACCACGGCGCGCCGCTCCAGTCCCTTGAATCCCAGCACGTGGCCGTAAAACACCTGGTCGGTGTCCCAGAAGCTGTCCCAGTAGGCGTCGTGCCCCTGCGCCTGGCGGGCGATCTGTTCGGGGTGGCGGGTGCCGGTGGTCAACAGCGCGACGTCCTCGGGCCGCCAACCGTCCCCCAGCAGCAAGTCGACCTGGTCGTCGCCGAGGTCCATCGCGGTCTCGACCGAGCAGGCCACGAACGTGACCGCGGGGCCGTCGCCGCCGAGAAACCGCATGGGGTGGTCGACCAGTGGCTGGAAGGTGGTGGCGATCTGGCGGGTGTTACGCAGGTTGTGGTCGAGGATCAGTGGTACCAGCGGGACCGGCGGCGCACCGTAGCGGTCGAACACCCGCTGGCCCTCATCGGTGAACACATAGATGCCGCCGGTCTCGTCGTCACGCAGCGCAGCCAGGATCGGATCCCACCAGGCATCGGCGAAATCCTGCGCCTCGTCGACGACGACGGCGTCGAAACGTTGCCCAGGCTCGAGTTGGGTTGCCAGATCTGCCATTTGGAGCGGTAGGTCTTGCTCCCAGAACTGGACCGTCTCCTCGTTGCGGATCGACTCGTCGGGCCCCTCGGGGGCTCCCCACTTGACTCCCAGTGCATGGAACTCACCGACGTAGGCCGGTCGCTGACGGCGCGGCCAATTGGCGGTGATGCGCTTGAGGTAACTCGCCAACCCGTGCGAATAGCACACCAGCGCCACCCGCTCGCCGCGCTGAGCCAGTCGGCGGGCCTGCTCGACCGCCAGGAACGTCTTCCCGCTGCCCGCCCCACCGCGCACCTCGACACGGGGAAGCGCTCTGATGGCATCCAGGATCACCGACTGGTGTTCGGTCAGCATGTCTGCGGCGTCTTCGTTTTCCAGTGCACGCGCCACGATGTCGCGTTGCGGCAGTCCGCGTCCTCGGAGCGCAAGGTGAAGTTGCCCGATGCCCTCGGCGCTGATCAGCGGCCGATCGATCTGCTGATCGGTGAGCACCCGAGTCAGCCGGTCCATGATGTCCGGCAGGTCGTCGCGATCGATCACCTTCCATCGTGGGCAGTCGGGCAATGCAAAGTCCTGGGGCACTGAGGAATTGGGGAATACGACGACGTGGTCCCAGCGTAGCCGGCCTTGTGTCCAGCGTGGGTCGGTCTCGACGAACGACCGCAACGCATAGCAGGCGCCGCGCGCCTGACGCACCGGTTCGATCTCATGGTCGAGCCCGTCGCTGCGCCGCTGCAACCAAGCCTGCCCGTCATGGGTGATCTGACCGCCCTTGACCTCCAGGCAGACGATGCCGGCGCCCTCGATCGCCACCACGAAGTCGGCCTCGTGGTCTTTGAGATGGTCGGTAACGCGCTGGCCGGCAATCAACAGATCGCCGGGCCCGGCGTGCGCGGTGAGCGCCTCCCATACGCGGCGTTCAGCGCGGTTGATCAAACGCGGCTGCTCGGTCGCAATGGTGATCCCCCCTCGGCCCTCGTCGGCCTGACCATTTTGGCATTCTTCCCGACGTATCCACCGCGGAACGCGTGCTGACCCGCACCGACATTCTCACTGCGCCACGGTGCATCACGGATGGCAGTGGCACCCGCCGGCGATCAGTGTGCCGTGTGAGCCGCTCCCGCGGCGTACTGTCGGCCTTGATCGACAGAGGAGTTGACGATGAGCAATCTGGAGACCGCGCCGGTCGAATTCGATTGCGTCGCCGGGTCGTCGGACCGTATCGAAATACTGCAACCCCGCACCGTCCCACTGGGCGGGCCGAGGGCGATACCGGTGCGCCGGACATTGCCGCAGCGGCGACGCTCGCTGGTCGGCGCCTGGTGCTTCGCCGACCACTACGGACCCGAAGATGTCCGCATCCGACCCGGGATGGATGTGCCGCCGCATCCGCACACCGGGCTGCAGACGGTGAGTTGGTTGTTCGCCGGTGAGATCGAGCACCGTGACAGCGGCGGGGTGCACGCGATGGTCCGCCCCGGTGAGCTGAACCTGATGACCGCAGGGGCGGGGATCTGCCATTCCGAGGTGTCGACGGCGACGACGACGATCCTGCACGGAGTGCAGTTGTGGGTCGCGCTGCCCGAGTGCGCCCGGGACGCCGAACGAGCATTTGATCACTATGCACCGCAACCGATTACGTATTCCGACGCGGTGCTGACCGTGTTCCTTGGATCGCTTGGCGGCCAGAGGTCCCCGACGCCCACCCACACCCCGCTGCTCGGCGCGCAGATCGATCTTCCCGTCGGCGGCTCGGTGGAGTTGGACGTCGACCCGGTCTACGAGCACGGACTGCTCGTCGACCGGGGACGGCTGGAGGTGTCCGGCGCCGTGGTCCGAGTCGGCGAGATGGCATTTCGCGGCCGGGGCGCCCGAACCCTGGCGCTGACCAACACCGGCCCCGAGCCGGTTCGGGCGGTGTTGCTCGGCGGCGAACCGTTCGGTGAGGAACTTCTGATGTGGTGGAACTTCGTCGGCCGCGACCACGAGGACATCGTCGAGTACCGCCGGCAATGGCAGGCTCGGTCCCAACGGTTCGGCACCGTCGACGGCTATTCCGGTGCGACGCAGTGGTTGCCGGCACCCCCGCTGCCGACGACGCGGCTCAAACCGCGCCGACCTCCGAGCGGGATCCGAGCGGAAAGAGACACCCCATGACGCTTTCAGACAAGACCGGTGCGCCAGTGGCCGTCACCAGAAACCTGGACCAGTTCACCGTCGAGGTGGAAGGAAAGGCGACCGTGCTGATTGCGGAGGCGCTCAGGGTCACGCGAACAGAGGGATTGCGCATCGTGGCCGTGTGTCCGATGGTCGCCGCCTACGTCGGCAGGCACCATGAGTTCGACGACATCCTGGACGCGCCGACACCGGAGCTGTTGCGATGGTTACAGGAGCGTTAG
>CAYLWH010000145.1:0-7498 GCA_964387245.1 uncultured Mycobacterium sp. | reverse complement strand
CCACAGCACCGCACAACCTGGGTTGCTATTGCCGCGAACACCACCGTTTGAAGACTTTCTGCGGCGGCCCGGGCGGTTGGCGCGACGTGCAGCTGCCCGACGGCACCATCGTCTGGACATCACCAACCGGGCGGGTCTATCGCACCACACCCGATGGCCCGGAACTGTTCCCGCAGCTGCGCCAACCATGCGCTTCCCCCGCTCCCCGCAAGCGCAATCACTCCCGCGCGAAGGCACATCGTATTGCTTTCGCACGCAACACAATCCGAGAGCAAAGGCCGCTCAACGCGGAGCAGCGCCGGGTCAACCAGGCGCGGCGCCAGGAAATCGAAGCCCGCAAGTGGCGCAACAACATGCGTGTGATGCTCCTGCACCTCAAAGGCGGCCAGCCCAGCACCAGCCCGTGGTGCAGCTGGATCAACGACCCACCCGAAGACGAACAAATCCCCGCCGACTGGCGGCCGCCTCCCCCACCACCGGCCTCGACCGACGACCAACCACCGTTCTGACAGGAGTCCTCGGCGCCAAGCTTTTTGCCGACACTCTTGACATGCGCCAAGGCCTCGGATGGGGCGAGGTCGCGGGCGTCGGCGTGATAGAAGTCGAACCATGGCAGACCGGCGCTCACATACGCGTCCCGGTCGACCGGTGTCGGGGCGGCACCTCTGCGGTGATGGCGGTCCACTGCGCGGCCGAGCACAAATGCACGAACACCCGACGGGCGCCGCTCTGGTCGTAGTCGGCGAGCGGGCGGTCATCGGCGTACACCTCCTGCCGCATCCGCCCGCCAGCCCCCAGCCCCATGTCCGCGCAGCACTCCGGGTACACGTACGGGTGAAGCCCACCTACCCCGGCTCCGGGAGCCGGCAGTCGCGAGGATGCGGCGACGTGGCTTGGGACCTGGCGGGCAAACCTGGCAGGCCGGCACACCCACGCGGGCCGATGAAATGGCGCAGAGCACGGCCTTGAACTCGACCAGCGAGGCTAAACCGTTAACAGCAGTCACTTTGTTAACATCAGGCGATGCAGGAGTGGCCGGGGACTATCAGCCTGCGGCGATCGCGCCCCGTTTCCCGGCGTGACGCACTGCGCTACGCCGCCGCCGCTTCCGCGCTGGCCGGTTTGGGTGCGGTATCAGCAGGTCCGGGCGCGCCCACGGCCTCAGCCGCCGCGCCCACGCTGATCGACTTCGCCATGCGTCAGATTCCGGCCCAGGCCATCCGGGCCGCCGGCCACGCCGGGGTGATCAACTACGTCTCGCTGTCGCGTCCCGGTTCGTCCTTCGGCGCCAAGCCGATCACCCGCCCGTACGCCGAGTCGCTGACCGCCGCCGGGCTGGTGATCGTCAGCAACTACCAGTACGGCAAACCGGGCGGGACGGCACCGTCGGACTTCACGCGCGGGTTCGCCGGCGGTGTCGCCGACGCTCGCACCGCCTGGCAGTTGCATACCGCGGCAGGTGGCGGCCAAAGCGCACCGATCTTCTTCTCCGTCGACGACGACATCAACCGCGACACCTGGAACAACGTTGCGCTGCAATGGTTTCGCGGCATCAACTCGGTACTCGGCGTGCAGCGCACCGGCATCTACGCGGGTATCAATCCGTGCCAGTGGGCCGCTGCCGATCGCGTTATCGGGACCTCGCGCTCGCCCGGCCACGTGTGGGCCTGGCAGACCCGGTCCTGGTCGCGCGGTCAGATATACCCCGCCGCGGTTCTGTACCAGCGCGTGGTGAGCACCGCGTCCAATCCAGGCCCGGTGGTCGGTGGGATCGAAGTCGACGTCAACGACGCTCTGGCCGCCGATGTCGGCCAGTGGAATCTGCATCCGTGAGGTCGTAAACCCGAACATCGGACGCACCGTAAACGTCCTTCATCGTTTTGGGCAGCTCTCGGTCGCTTGCCGCAGCGCCGGCACTGAAGGCGCATCGGCCGGCAACCCGTAGCCGCGCAACACCGCGATGAACTGCATCGCGTACTGACAGTGAAACGCCCCGTTCGGCGGCATCCACAACGCCGGCTCCTTGTCGCCCTTGTCCTGATTCGCCTGGCCTTGCACCGCAACGAGATTCGCCGGATCATTCGCGAAGCGAACCCTCAGCTGGTCGGTCCAGAAGCGGGCGCCCTGGTCCCAGGCATAAGCGAGAGGCACGATGTGCTCGATCTGGACGGCCGCGCCGGTCCGGCTGCCCCGGGTGAATGGGATGGTGAGGCTGGTGTACGGATCGTGCAGAACACCGGTGGCCACGGCCGTGGGGCAGCGACTGATCGCAACATAGGTCTTCTCCACCAGATCGCGGTCGAGTATGTCGTTGCGGGTGTCGCACCCGTTGTGACCACCCGGGGCATCATTGTCATCGGTCCAGGCGTCACCGAACGCATCCCGTCGGTAGTCGTAGCCGCGAATCCGCATAGGCACGACTGCCACCCCGGCGAGGACGTCCTCGCCCGGAGCGACCGTTGGGACATCTGCACCGGCCACGAACTGCGCCGCGCGCTCCGCCGTCGACTCGACAGTCTGGTACGCGACGATCACGGCCAGGGCTGCGACGAGAACCAGCCAAAGCGTTCGGGCCCGGCTCACCGAACTGACCCTTCGGCGCGACATGCGATTGTCGGCGGCATACCGCGCTTCACGACTTGTCCAGATATTCGATGCGTTCGTCGTCGGTGAAGTGCGCCGCCAGCTGCGCCAGCCCGGCATCGTCGCGATTGCGCTGGTAGGCCTGCTCGCAGAACGCCCGGGCGGATTCGATGACCTCCCGGTGCTCGCCGAGGGAGAGCAGCCGCAGGCCGATCGCCCGGCCGGACTGGTGACGTCCCAGCACGTCGCCCTCGCGGCGCTCGGCGAGGTCGAGATCGGCGAGTTCGAATCCGTCCAGGGTGGAGGCCACCGCCTTCAGCCGCTCGCCCGCCTTGGAGCTCTGCGGGAGATCGGTGACCAACAGGCACAGGCTGGGATGCGCGCCGCGGCCGATGCGGCCCCGCAACTGGTGCAACTGGCTGATCCCGAACCAGTCGGCGTCGACCACCATCATCACAGTGGCATTCGGCACGTCGACGCCGACCTCGATGACGGTGGTGCACACCAGCACATCGATGTCGCCGTCGCGGAAACCCGCCATCACGGCGTCCTTCTCCTCCGGGGTCAGCCTGCCGTGCATCAGTCCCAACCGCAGCCCCGCCAATTCGCCGGTGGACAGCCGCCTGAACAGGTCCAGCACCGAGGTCGCCGTGCGCGGCGGTCCGCCGTCCGGGCCTTGCTTCGCCGGCTTGTCCTCGTCGTCGATGCGCGGTGCCACCACGTACACCTGACGGCCGGCCGCCACTTCCTCCCGGATGCGTTCCCAGGCCCGCTCCAGCCAGGTCTTCTGCTCCTGCGCGAACACCACGCTGGTAGCAATCGGCTGACGGCCCCGCGGCAGCTCGCGCAGTGTCGAGGTCTCCAGGTCGCCGTACACCGTCAGCGCCACGGTGCGCGGGATCGGCGTCGCGGTCATCACCAGAAGATGGGGGGTGATTCCGCCTTTTGCCTTGGCGCGCAACTGGTCCCGCTGTTCCACACCGAACCGGTGCTGCTCGTCGACCACTACCATGCCGAGCTGTTGGAACTCGACGGTGTCCTGTAGCAGGGCGTGCGTGCCGATGACGATGCCCGCCTGACCGGTGGCGATCTCCGCGCGCACCTCGCGCTTGTGCGCCGGCGACATCGAACCGGTGAGCAGCGCGACACGTGTCGCGTCCTCGGTGCCGCCGAGTTGGCCGGCCAACGCCAGCGGTCCGAGCACCTCACGGATCGACCGTACGTGCTGGTCGGCCAGCACCTCGGTCGGCGCGAGCATGGCGCACTGATAGCCGGCGTCGACCATCTGCAGCATGGCCAGCAGCGCCACCACGGTCTTACCCGAACCGACTTCGCCCTGCAGCATCCGGTTCATCGGCCGCGACGCCGCCAATTCGGTTGAGATGACCGACAATACGTCGTTCTGGCCATCGGTGAGTTGGAA
Organism: uncultured Mycobacterium sp.; assembly: GCA_964387245.1. Taxonomy (GTDB): domain Bacteria; phylum Actinomycetota; class Actinomycetes; order Mycobacteriales; family Mycobacteriaceae; genus Mycobacterium. Next base: position 3,492 of record CAYLWH010000145.1, on the reverse strand, counting down.
CGGCAGCCGGTGCAGCAGCGCCGCCCGCAGCCCGTTCTCGCGAGACGGAGCGGGCGGGCCGGTCTCGGAAAGCGCGCCGTAGCGCCGGCCCACCAGCGCCCACTGCAACCCGACGGCCTCGTCGAACCGCAGCCGGTCCAGCGCACGCTCCCGATCGGTGGGGCTCTCGGCCAGGTGCACCGCCCGCAGCGCCTGATCCTCCGACATCAGATCTCGTTGCCGCAAAATGCTTTCCGGCAGTGGATCGGGCACCGGGTCGAGAACCGCGAGCACCTGACGCACACAGGCGTAGATGTCCCAGCTCTGCAGCTTTGCGCTTGCCGGGTAGATCGGGAAGAAGTCCCGCTCGAACATCGACATGTCCAACTCGCCGTCGGTGTCCGCTGTCGCCGCCACCATCTTCCGCAACGACACGGTGCCGCCGCCGGTTCTGCCCGTCGTGGAGTCCAGGACCAGGAAGCCGGGGTGGGTCAACTGCATGGTGCCCTTGAAGAATCCCACCTCGCCGGAAAGCATCACCCGGGTGCCCTCGACGAGGCTGCGCTTGATGTGCTTGGGGTTGAAGAACGTCGCGGTCACCTTGGGCCGCCGGTTGCCGAGAGTGACGACGAGGTAAGGCTTTCCGGTTCGCTGGGCGAACTTCGTCTCCGCCTTGGTGATGGTGTCGACGAACGTGATGTGCTCGCCTTCCTCCGGCGGATCGTCGCCCTCCCCGAAGACCGACGAGCCCTTGCTGTACTTGCGTGGGTAATGGCGCAGCAGATCGTCGACGGTGCGGATGCCGAAGATGTCGTCGAGCGAATCGGCCGCCTTCTTGCCGACGATGTAGTCCAGCCGGTCGGTGAGGGTGGCCACCGCTCACTCCACCCCGATGAACAGGGCGTCACCACCGTGTCCGGTGTCGTAGGAGACCAGTTCGGTGCCCGGGTGGTGCCGGCGGACATGCTCCCCCAATGCCTCGGCCACGGCGGCGTCGACGCCATCGCCCAGCAGCACCGTCACCAGTTCACCGCCGACACCGAGCATCAGGTCGATCAGCCCGCGCGCGGCGGCGGTGACGTCGTGGCGCACCACGAGCACCTCGCCGCCGAAGATGCCCAGGCCCTCGCCCGGCTTGCACGGGCCCGCCCAGGTCAACGCTTCCTCGGTCGCCATCCGCACCGATCCGAATCGTGTCGATCCGGCCGCGGCGGCCATCGTGTACCCGTCGTCGACGGTCTGGCGGGCCGGATCATGTACGGCCAGAGCCGCCAGACCCTGCACCATCGATCGGGTCGGCAACGGCACCACCTCGATTCCCCAACCGATGGCGGCCGTACAGCCGGCGACCAACTCCTCGGCGGCCACGTAACCGTTGGGCAGCACCATGACGGAGGCGGCGCCGGTGTCGACGACGGCCCGCAGCAGCTGCTGGGCGCTGACCGCCACCGGCGGTTCGGGGCGCAGTACCACGGCACCCTCGCCGGCGAAAAGCTGTGCCGCGCCGTCGCCGTCGACCACCACAAGGACGGCACGGTCCCGGCTCCAACTGCCCGGTGCCGGGCCCGCCCCGCCCCCGGACAGGGTCGATATCTGGATTCGGCTCGGGGTGCCGATGGCAAGCGCGGCCTCGATAGCCGCACCGGCGTCGTCCGCGTGCACGTGTACCGAGTGGCCGCCGCCGTGCGCGGCGGCGATGGCCACGGACTCGCCGAGCTCCTCGAGGGCCTCACGCAGGCTCTCCGCCTGGGTCGCGCTGCAGGCCTGCAGGTGGAACATCACCTCGAACTGTGGCGGCGCCACCGTCGGGACGCCGACAGTCACCGGTGTGGCCGGCTCGTAGTCCGGCCGCGGGGCGGCCCGTCCGCTCACCGTTCGGCACAGCGCGTCCAGCAGCACCAGCAGCCCGCGGCCACCCGAATCGACCACTCCGGCGTCGGCGAGCACCGGCAGCTGACCGGGGGTTCGGTCCAACGCCGCGGCGGCCTCGTCCGCGGCCGCCGCGACCGCGTCCGCAAGTTCGTGCCCGGCGGCGGCGCTGTCCTCTGCCGCGCCCGCGGCGGCCTGCAGCACCGAAACGATGGTGCCCTGGACCAGTTGCCCGCCCATCGACGCCACGACCAGGCCGATCGCGTGTCGCAGGGCGGCGGCGAACAGGGCGGCGTCGATCTCGTCGAGATCCCCGGTGTCGTCGACCGCCGCCGCGGTGACGTCTGCCAGGCCGCGCAGGATCTGCGAAAGGATCACGCCCGAATTACCGCGGGCGCCGTGCAGCGCCCCGGCCGACAGCGCCCGGGCCACCGCGGGCACCCCGGCCACCTCCGCGGAATCCACCCGGGCCAGCGCCGAACGCATGGTGAACAGCATGTTCGTTCCGGTATCGGCGTCTGGGACGGGGAATACGTTGAGCCGGTTGATCTCGTCGACGTGGGTGATCAGATCGCCGACGGCGGCGTGTGCCCACTCCCGCAGGGCGGCGCCGTCGAGTCGACGATCCGACATGCCCCGCCCTCCTGCCGTCGCACCGGTGCCGGCGTCAGCCTAGTCACTGTGGCCGACACCGTGTGGACGGCCGGGTTCAGCGTTTCGGCAACGTTTTGGAGATAGCCGCCGCGGACCGGTATTCTGATCCGGTTGTCGAGTCACCCGCTGTCGCGGTTGTTGGCTCTGAGCACCGACTTCGAGGAGTTTTACCTATGGCTGCCGTATGCGATATCTGCGGTAAGGGCCCCGGCTTCGGCAAATCGGTGTCGCACTCGCATCGCCGGACCAGTCGGCGTTGGAACCCGAACATCCAGACCGTGCACGCCGTCGACCGCCCGGGCGGCAACCGTAGGCGTGTCAACGCCTGCACCTCCTGCATCAAGGCCGGCAAGATCGTCCGCGGCTAGGGCAGCCGCCAGTCGATCGGCGCGGCACCCATCTCCGCGAGGAGGGCGTTGGCGCGACTGAACGGCCGCGAGCCGAAGAACCCCCGCGACGCCGACAGCGGCGACGGATGCGCTGACTCGATCAACCCCACCCGCTCCCCCAGCATCGGCCTCAGCGTCGAGGCATCGCGCCCCCACAGAATCGCCACCAGCGGCGTACCGCGGGCCACCAGCGCCCGGATCGCACACTCGGTTACGGACTCCCAACCCTTGCCCCGATGCGACGCGGGAGTGCCCGGCCGTACCGTCAGGACCCTGTTGAGCAGCATCACGCCCTGCTGCGACCACGGCGTCAGATCGCCGTTGGACGGCTTGGGCAGACCCAGATCGGACCCGTACTCGGTGAAGATGTTCTCCAGGCTGCGCGGCAACGGGCGCACGTCGGGTGCAACCGAGAAACTCAGCCCGACCGCATGACCCGGCGTGGGGTATGGATCTTGTCCGACGATCAGGACGCGCACCCGGTCGATAGGAAAAGTGAACGCCCGCAACACGTTTGGACCTGCGGGTAGATACCCGCGCCCTTGCGCGAGTTCGGCGCGCAGAAATTCGCCCAGCGCCGTGACCACGGGGCTGACCGGCT
>CAYLWH010000144.1:0-7649 GCA_964387245.1 uncultured Mycobacterium sp. | reverse complement strand
AGACTACACGGCGACCAGCCTCGACCCACCTCACCTACATTCGTGTCGCACACCCCTGCCCTCCGCTGATACCAGAGTGCTGCCGTTGTGCTGGGTAATCGAGCGGACCTTCTGCCCAACCGTATTGCGGGTAGCGATGCGCCGAGCGGACCGCCGTTTCTGCAGCCGGCATGGTGCACGCGTGAAGGCATGATGCACCATTTTGCCCCTGCCCACCGACACCCGTTCCGTGTCGAGAAGGACGTGACTCCAAGGTTGAATGAAGGGGGTCATCGGTTCAAATGCTTCGCTTTCGCCGGAAGCGTCATAGTCCTTTGGACGCGCGGGGTCGTCTAGGCGTGGGCGCCACCCGGGCCGCGGCCAGGTGGGAGGGCCCGGCGGTCCCTCCGCGTCATCGGCGCTGTGCGGCGGTCAAGGTCTACCTCGCGAAGCAGCCGCCTAAGTGCGCATCCCTTGGGCACGGCAAGACACTCTTGGTGCCGGACACTCCGCGCGCCGTCGCGCTCTACGGTAGCAAGCCACTTAGCCGACCCCGGTGTCGGTAGTGGGCCGTACGATCGGCGTCAGCCAGGCCCCGTGTCGGGGACTCGTAGTGACTCCGGGGGGAAGCAGCCTAGTGACAATCCGCAAGGACTCTGAGCGCTCCCTCCAGCAGCGAAAGAACCTGCTCGACGACGAGATCCGCAGTTGTTCGCGCTGTGCGGGTATGAACAAGGAAGGCGTGACCCAGGCTGCGCCGGGCTGGGGCAATCTGTATTCCCCGGTCGTGATTGTGGGTCAAAGCCTCTGCGAACAGTGCATGAAGCCGCAGGAGCCCTTCTTCGAGGGAAGCGGAAGCTTGCTCAACGAAAGTCTGCGGCGCGCCAGCCGCGCCAAGGGCGAGACGTTCATCAGCAACGTGGTGCATTGTCACCCGCCCAGAAACCGTGGGTCCCATGAGCACGAGATAGTGAACTGCTCGTCATATCTGCATCGCGAGCTTGAGATGGTCCGTCCGCGATTGGTCATCGCGCTCGGTGTCGATGCCAAACGTGTTTTGTCATTCTTCTACCCCTCGGCGCGGGTCTCTCCGTGGCCGTTCCGTGCGCCGAGCGGTCGGCAGCCGCGTTCGCCCTACTTGCTTTTCGCCAAGCATCCCGCCTGGATCAAGCGCCAGCACGACAGCGCACTCGAACAGGAGTACGTCCATAGTTTGGCCGACGCCATGCGGTGGGCCTTTCGCGATGTTGCCCCCGGTCTTGAGCCCACTTGCGCTGGAATGGCCGACGTCAACGCAACGGACTGACCAACGGCCGTGACACCATCTTCGCGTCACTCAACACAATTAATTAAGTGCCGCTTCGATGGTCGCTATCTGGATCGCGGACGTCGTTCTCAACTTGGTCTTGGTCTACGATCCAGCCGGAATCCTTTGGCCCGTCGAATAATTCGGCTATGTCGTGCCATGTCTGCCACTCGCGTGGTGCCGGAGGCGTTTCGGACGCCATCGTCCCCACCTCCTTCTGACTTCGCCGTGACTGCCTCAACCGACACCCAGAGTAGCGGCGTCGGTCACGCGAGGCGGTCGTTGCCATGTGCTACCGCTCTTAGGTAACCGCACGGGGATCGACCATCTCGATACGCCAAGCGGAGTATCTCGCTGTGAGAGTGGGAGATACGAGGCGGATATTCAGATCGTGCCGTGAGCCGGGATGGTGAACAGCAGGTGGGCTGCCGCCGCTGCCTTTCACGTGTCACCCCTGCGGGTGAGACTGACGCATGTGAGTGACACCGAGCCGCAGTGGCGGCACATCTGCGAGGTGTGTGGGGTCGAGGAAATCCTGACCCCGGGCGACGCATTCGACCTCGGGTGGGACTATCCGCCGAGGATGGGCCAGTTCGGCGTCGTCGGCCCCCGCTGTTGCCCTCATTGCCCCAACGTCGGAACAGTCTGGTGGGCTCTCGCGATCGAGGGCTATACCGAGGACATGCTGACCGAAGCGCAGCGGGCGACGCTCAGCCGCATCGCTGGTGAGCCGCAATCCATTGCGGTGCTAGGTGATTAACTCGAGGTGAGTCCGTGATGGGCACCGTCGGGGAGCGGAAAGGTATCAGGGGGCATGCGCCTACTGACCGTGCTGGGTCGCGGCCATCCAGAGCGCGACGTCGATGCGGCGGAGCAAGCTGACGTCGGCCGGTGCATCCGCGCAAACCTGGGCGACGGTCACGCGGCGCGACTCGTCGGACAGTTCGTCCCACATCGAGATCCAGAACCGCGAAGTGGGTGGCTGAAGTAGGTCTTTGACCTTGTTGTCGAGGATGGGGATCAGGCGTGGTCGTTTGGCGGCGAGCAGCTTGCCGGCGATGACCCAGTCGACGCTCGGCAGGGTGCGCAACAGTGTGTGAAGTTCGGCTGCCGGACCGTCCTGCAGTGTCTCCCGGGAAGCGTCCCAGATGTCGACTGAGCGCGGTATCCGCCGAAGCAACGCGTTGAACCGATCAGGTTCGGTGACAAGCAGTTTGGCTGCAGCCTCCGGGGGCACCTGGACGCTGAGTGTCTCGACCGCGACCAGGTCGGAGGCATCGAATCGGTTGCGGTCGCCGATGGAGCCGAAATGTTCAAACCAGCGGCCGGTGAAACTCCTGAAGTAACGGTCGTAGTCCTCGCCAATCTGCTTGGCGTTGGCTTCGAACCAGTCGGCGAGGTCGAAGGCGAATCGGCGTTGCGACGACGATGCTGGTTCTGGTGTCGCGACGGTGTCCGCCTGGGACTCGCGGACGGCGTTGGCGAATGCCTGCGAGAAGTTCGTCTGCTGGCCGCTCCCGGGAAACGGGACGCGGACAGAGCTCACGGACAGTCCGGCCGCGGCCAGCGCCGCGTATGCAGCGTCGTAGACCGTTGCTTTGATGAGCACGATGCGCTCGGGGTTGAGTCCTTGGACTCGGTGTACCAGTTCAGGCACATACGAATTGAGCGATGTGTTGTCGACGGGGTCGGGTTTGAGATCGATGAGGAAGGTGCCTTGCTGTTGCAGCTGTGCGAGTAGTTCCGGCTTGTTCTCGCGGGTGGGTTCGATACCGAGTAGCGAATGGGCCACATGGCGAAACAGGGAGTCATGGTCGTTGACATCGTGGAAGTAGAAATAGCGATGGGGGTCAGCCGGAGGTGCTTCGGCGATGAGCAGGAGCCGGATGCGGTCTGGTCGGTACTGCTCGGCTGCCCGGTCACGTCGGCTCCGCTGTTCCGCGGCTTCGATGGCGACATTCCCGGACTCCGTACTGCCGGGCAGGTACTTCTCGGTTTTCCTTGATGTGGCTCTGCCCATGTAATCCCGACCGGAGCGGCTGGCGGGTCCGTGTTCGCGACACCACTGGCGACCTGCTTTGGTCTTAACGTGAATACCGTCGCGGTAGCACTGGTCGTGATCGAAGTTATTCTCGCCGGACCGGTTTTGGCCGCCAGAGCTAGGTTCCATGACCTCATGCTGCGCCACTACCGGCACCGGAAACCAGTCCGCTTCGCGTAGAAGGAGTCGGCAGGCGCCGTCATTGTATGGGCTGCTCAGCACCACCCAGGGTGAGGCGTCTCGCCAGCCGAATCCCGGGCGTCGACTTCACATGAATGCGGCGTGCGCCGGTTGTGAACCGGACATGAGCATGCTGCTCGCTGGGTACCGCCGTCACATCGCGTTCAGGAGGAATGCGGACGCAGCGAATACGAGTAACCAACCCGAGTGTGATGTGTACCACATTTGAGATGGCGTCGACTCGACGATGTTGCATATCCCAACATTGCCGTGCGCCACGCTCCACCGTCCGTTGAGTGATAGATGGCTGCCCGGCGGAGAAGATTTCCGCCAGCGGTAAACATTGGGTAGCCGAGGCAGCCGACACGCCTGACGCGGCATTGACGCTGTTTGCTGAACGCGGCCGTTATTTTCCCGGATATGAACCGGTACAGCGTCGGGACGTTCCCGTGACACCCCGCCAGGCGCCACGCCTGCAGCGAGTTCGGGTGGAGCTGAGGCTGTTCCCGGCGACGGCGGAGGCGCTGTACCAGCGCGCGCGGAGTGGAACGTGTCGGTCTCTGAAGCCGGCAACCGTCTGATCGATGCCGGCCTGTCCAGCACAGCGGACTCCATCGAGAAGCTCTAGAAAGAAGAAACTTTCGAGGCGGCGCTAACGGCGCCAACCGGCCAGATCCACCGACGAGGCGAGTAGGAGAAAGGAGACAGACCCGAAGCCGATAACAGTGAACGCCCTCTACAGGAGGGTGTAGAGACCGTAAACGCAGACGAGGCCAGGGTTGCCGCCCCGGCCGTCGCGCGCGGCGCAGAGCCGCAACTTCAGTATTCAGATGTTCCCTTGAGGAGGAACTGTACTTATTGCACCCTGTTTGCTCAATCATGTCAACGACATGCCCGGTGTGTCGCGGGTGTGGCGCTGATGGTGCGGAATCGCGCTATGCCGGCTAAATCCGCTGAAGAACCCGGACCTGGCACACCGGGCGTGCAGGAGACGATGCCGGACGTTCCCGTCGTCAAGGAGCCCGTCGAACGTCTGGTCCTGCCCACCTTGAAGCCCGAGATCGATCCGGAACGCTATGAGATGTTGGCGCGGATCACCACTCTGCGCGGTATCGACAAACGATTCGTGGCGTCGGCGATCGAGGCGGCCAGACGCTTGTGGTGCCTGACCGCCCAGTCCACCGCGTACACCGACCACCACGCGGTCCGTGCCGTGGCGCGGTACCTCGCCCTCGACGCGGCCCGTTTGGGTGCCTTTTCGTACAAGGCGTCCCTGCGTCGGGCCAACGTCGAAACCCACCTGAAGTATCTCGAGGTGCGCCGAGGAGACCGCGGGCTCCGCACGCTCATGGGTCAGCTCTACGCCGTCGGCCGTCTGGTCCATCCCGGGGAGTACCCGGCACCGCAATCACTGGCTCAGCCACATCACTACCGAACACCTGCCGCAAGCCTGGGTCTGGTCGAGGAACTGTACGCGCTCGCTCCGATCCTGCCGACGGCGCTATCGGGCCGACTGTTCACCGTGCTCGACTGCTGCCTGGGCGCCGGTGCCCGACCCGCGGATTTCAAAGAGCTCACGGGTAATTCGATCACCGAGGCCAGCTGGGACGGTGACACCGTTGCGGTAGTGCGCCTGCCCAACCTTGCCGGCGGCACACGCCAGGTGCCGGTGGGAGACGCAAAGGCCAGTGGCGTCTGCTGGCGTTGGTCGACTGCAAGAAATCCGAGTACCTGCTGGGCTCCGCCAGCGGACACGTTGAACGCAACGCGGTCAATCGTGTCGCCGAGAAACTCCGCAAACGCGGCCTCCCGGGTGTAGATGCCGTAGCGCTGCGAAATCGGTGGGTTCTCGACATGGCCGCCCGAATCCCGGCGGCGCTGATGCTCCAGCTTGCCGACGTCACCACCGCACAAATCCTGTCCGATCAACGCGACCAACTACCCACCTTCGGCCTGCGACATGCCATCGCCCTGACCAAGGAGAACGTACTGTGATCAGCGATTTTCAGCCCGCATACCGGTTGTCGGACAACATGTTCCGCCAAGCCAAGATCATCATTCAACGATCCGGCGCGGCCCCGCTGATCGACAGCTATCACGAACTCGGCAGCGACCGACCACACACCCGGCGGGGGGTCAACTACACCATCGACGCCGTATTGACCTGCGCACTGAGCCTGATCATTCTCGGCAGAACCCCCAGCTACAAAGCCATCCTCAACGCCATCGGCGACCTATCCGCGCGTCAACTCACCGAAGTCGGGATGTCCGGCCAAGACCTCTCCCGCCTGTTCGGGCCCCGAGAAGATCAAGACCGCGAATACCACCGGTTCGAACGCTGGCTCACCCGCCGACTGAGCCCTCTGGATTCACAACCCGATCAGCCCGCTCAGCGAATCACCAACGACGAGCACCGAGCCATCGTGAACAGCCGCACCCCACAACAACTGCAGGACTATGCGCAAGCCACCGAGCGGCTGCGCATCGTGATGAATAAAATCGTCGCTGGATCGATTCGCGACCCCCAACCCAAAGAAGCCCGCGGAGACATCGTCGCCGATGAAACGATCTTCGACCTCGCCGGACCATCAGCAGGGCTGGGAGCCAAGGGCCGTCTCCAACGAGGTGCCTGCTACTTCGGCGCCTACTACGCACGCGACGACAACCCCAAGGGGCCCTTCAGCGAAGACGCGAGAGGCACCGGCAAACGCGGATTCGGCGTCGGTGTGACCGTCGTCGTGCGCGTCGGACCACCACACAAACTGCACGCCGTCGCACCGGTCATCCTCGCGATGGATGTCCACACGCCGACCTCCGGCAGCCCCGTGGCCCTCGACACCTGCATCGAGCACATGAAGTCCAACGGCCTTGACACCAGACCGACCGGTCACGACAGCCACCCACGGGTGACTGTCGACATGGGCTATAACCCCAAACGCGAGTGGGTGCCCTTCCTGATCAAGCACCGTTACAGCCCCGTCGTCCGATTCCCCAGCCACTGGACCCTGACCGAAGCTTCGGTGAACCCGCCCGGGTTATCGACCGCCGCGCCACCGGGGCCGATCCAGTTCGCCGGCTCCTTCTACTGCCCCGCAGCGCACGACCTCCTTCGCAAGCACAGCGTTCCCAAGACCCGCCAGCTGCGTGAGAACGGCAAGTGCCGAGCACGATCGCCAGCTCGCCGCCGTGCTCCCGTTTCTGATGGGCACCAACTCGCGCCCCATCATCAACGGGAAACCCGGGCGCCCACGCCTGGGCGAAGAACGTGAACTGCAGGTCAAGGCAGAACTGGTCTGCCCCGCCGTCCAATTGCGCGTGCAATGCCCCCTGAAGCCAGCATCCATGGACCGCGCTGGCTTCGGCACCCCGCTCGCGACACCGACCTGGCAGGCCCATGAGCGCACCTGCTGCCAGCAGTCCACGCTGCGGGTAACACTGACCAAGCCTCAACTCCAGAAAGCCACCTGGGGAGGCCCGGTTGTCAGCACCTGGGAGCACGCCATTTATTTCGAAGCCGCGCGCAGCGCCACTGAACAACGCTTCTCGCTACTGAAGTCGCCCCACATCACCAACCTGACCCAGATGAAATCCGGGCCCAGGCGCGAACCCATAGTCAAAATCCTGCTGGCACTGGCCATCGCGGCGACCAACCATCAGATCCAGCAGACTCACTCCACCCGGAAACCGAGCGAGGAATCCGTCGACATCCGAATGCGCCAACTGCGTAAGTACCTCGGATATGAACCGACCCGAACCCCACCGAGAACCTAGAGGAAACCCGTCACAAAAGTGAGCGGGCCGATGCGCTCAGGCACCGGCCCGCTCCTTGGCGTCTGCACCGGCAAGAAACCCTCTGGCAGAAACTTCCCGCCACAGGTAAACCGCGGCACGAGCCTCTGTGCCGAGTCGTCCGGACCCGCCCTTGACGCGTGCGGCGTGGCCGGTGATCGGACTCTAGGGCCGACCTCAGGGCTCGCCCGTCGCCGGGCCAGGGCACGCCGAGCCGGGTCGAAACCCTCTGGATTTTTCGAGAAACTCTCTGGACGAACTCGCCAATTCATCCCATTGAGCAGCGAAGATCAACCGCACACACAGAGGAGTTCTACGAACTCCAGGCATAAAGGTCACGAACCAGAAATGGTT
>CAYLWH010000143.1:0-7739 GCA_964387245.1 uncultured Mycobacterium sp. | reverse complement strand
CCTGGCCCAGCGCGGTGGAGTTCTGCAGTGCCGCCGCGGTCTGGTCGCTGATGCCTGCGGTTGTGGCGTAGTTGGTCAGCGTCAGGTCGCGGCTAGCCTGCTGGCTGGCGATCTGCGGCGGGATCAGTGCAAGCAGCTTCGGCTGCAACGCATCAAGCTTGGCGATGCTGCCCGAGACGTTGCTCAGTTGATCGGTTAGCGCATCGATGCCGTCGAGCGCATCGAAGAGCGAGCGCAGCGCGGCGCAGGCCGGAATGTTGAAACAGTGTGGCTCCCAATAGAAGTAGTTGCGCAGCGGCCGAAAGAAGTCGTCGAAATTGGCGATCTTGTCGCGCAGGTCCTGGGCGCTGGCGACGGTCTGCTGGAACGCCTTGGCCTGCTCGTCGGTGACGGCACTCGACTGTTGCTGCAGTGCATATTGCTGCCGCAGAATGTCGATCGAGTTGTTGATCACGTCCACCTGCTTGAGCAGGTCGGCGGCGCGGGCTTGCTGAAACGGCAGATTGTTGATCTGCGCGGCGCTGCCGGCGCTGATCTGGAACGGTATCGACGTGTGGTCCAACGGCGTGCCCAGCGGCCGGGTGATCGATTGCACCTGAGCGATGCCGTCGGTGTGAAAGACCGCCTTGGCGACGCGCTCCAGCAGGATCATGCCCGTGGAATTTCGTAGGTCGTGGTCGGCTTCGACCATTAACAGTTCAGGGTTCAGGCGTGCTTGCGAAAAGTGGCGCTCCGCGGCCGCGTATCCGATGTTCGCGGGGGCGCTGGCGGGAATGTAAGGGCGGGAATCGTAACTGGTCGTGTATCCGGGCAGGGCGAGCAGACCGATGAGGGCCACGCCGATCGTCACCACAAGGATGGGTGCGGGCCAGCGCACGATGGCCGTGCCGATGCGGCGCCAGCCCTGTGTGCGCATCGGACGGCTGGGTTCGAACAGACCGAAGTGGCGGCCGAAGATCAGCGCGGCCGGCGCCAGAGTCAACGCGGCCACCACCGCGACGAGAACGCCGATTCCAGCGGGGACGCCAAGGCTCTCGAAGTAGGGGAGCCGGGTGAAGGTCAAACAGAGGACGGCGCCGGCAATCGTCAGACCCGAGCCCAAAACAATGTGCGCAGTGCCGTGATACATCGTATTGAAAGCCGATACGCGATCCTGCCCGGCGTAACGCGCCTCGTGAAAACGGCCGAGAATGAAGATCGCATAATCTGTTCCGGCGGCGATCACCAGCAACGTCAGCAGGTTGGTCGAGTATGTCGACAACCTGATTATGTCGGCGTTCGCGAGGACTGCGACCACTCCGCGGGATGCGGTCAGCTCGATCATCACGGTGAAGATCACGAGAACCACTGTGGTGAAACGACGGTAGAGCCACAGCAGCATCAATGCGATCACCCCGATGGTGATCAAGGTGGTTTTCAGCGTGCCGTGGCGTCCCACTTCGAACTGATCGGTGATCAGGGGCGCAGCGCCGGTGACATAGGCCTTGATCCCCGGCGGCGGTGACGTCTGGTCGACGATGTCGCGCACCGCATCGACGGACTCGTTGGCCAGCGACTCGCCCTGGTTGCCGGCGAGGTACACCTGCACCAATGCCGCCTTGCCGTCGGCGCTCTGTGAGCCGGCGGCTGTCAGGGGATCGCCCCAGAAGTCCTGAATGTGCTCGACGTGCTTCGTGTCCTGCGAGAGCTTGTGAATCAAGCCGTCGTAGTAGTTGTGCGCGTCGGCACCGAGCGGCTGGTCGCCCTCGAGGACGATCATCGCCGAACTGTCGGAATCGAACTCGCCGAACACTTTGCCGATGCGTTTGGCGGCCTGCAGCGACGGCGCGTCTGTGGGGCTCAGGGAGACGTTGTGGGCCTGGGCGACGGTCTCCAGTTGCGGCACGAATACATTCGTGACCACCGCCAGGCCCAGCCAAAACAGCACAATGAGCACCGAGAACCGCCGGATCAAATCCGGAACCGAATGCCGCGGGATGCCGTTGTTGGTCAACCGGATTTATCCAGGCAGTAGGTGAAGGCGTTCACCGTGTTCACTGTTCTCTCGTCCTTGACTACGTCGTCGATCTTGATTCGGCAGCCGATCGAGTCGCTGTCTCCCTGGGCGGACACGTTGACAAAGACGGCCGGTTGGGTGGTGGTCGTGTCGTAGGACCAGGGCAGCGTCACGGCGTCGGCGCGCTGCGGTTGGGCATCGACATCCAAGTAGGTAATGGTTGCGATCGTGCCCGGTGGGCCGAAGACCTCGATCACGACGTGTTTGGGGTTAAACGGCACGATGTTGTTCTCGGCGCCGCTGGGTGTCGATGTCACGTCCTCGGAAGCGAAGATGCCGTGCAGCCGATACACCGCGAATCCGGCGACCGCGACCACCAGCGCGGCGACCAGGATCATCCACCGCTGCCTGAGTCGGCGTCCAAGCGAACCCCGGCTCACCGGTGAACCTTTCGCAAAACCGTGAGTCGTCGGTCCAGACGCTGTCATTGTCAGCTGCGCTTCGAGCGGGAACCGGCCGCGGCACGGGGTACGGCACGGGCCAGGTTTGAACGAGTCAGGAGTCCCTTCGGTGCTCCCGTCGATCGGGAGTTCACCGGTGGTTGGGGGGATCGAATCGGTGCACAATGCGATGCTCGCACAACCGGGTGCCAGGCGTTCGATTTGAGCGACCGGACGGATGGGCCGGGCGTCCGGTCCAAGCCGCAGAGCGCACTCGGCTGAAGAGGGACAGCCTGATGGCTCGGTCCTGCAATGCGGGTCCGGTGCCAGAGACCGCACGCACACCGCGCCAGTCAGGGCACTACGTGTTCAGCTCAATTTCTGCACCGTGATTCTAGGCTCACGGAAGTCGCTCGGCGGATAATGTTCCCCTATGCCGTCGAGCGTGCTCGGTTCATTGACCTCTGTCACGGAGGCGCCGACCGAGAGCGGCCGACCGCACACCGAGAGGCCGACGACCGAAACCCACAACCACATCCGTCGCCCAAGGAGTTCGACCACGATCGGTGTCTTGTCGGCAGACGCAACGGTCCACCCACAAAGCAAAAGGAAGAATCGGTATGGGAAAAATCGCCCTAGTTGTTGGCGGCACCGGAATGGCGGGCAATGGCATCCTCCCTCATCTCTTGAATGAGAAGGGCGATGAATACGATACCGCGCTTTGTCTCGCATTGAAGGTCGATGAAACGACCTTCGCAAAGCGAACCTCTCGGAAGTACACCCCTCTCGTTTGCAACCTCAACGAGAAGGATTCGATTGTACAAGCCCTCAAAGACGTCGGGTCTCCTGCGATCACCGATGTGTACTGGTATGCCGAAGCGAACAGGCCGCCGAAACTCGGGAGTGCCGTGACGATGCGCCGGCTCCTCGCCGTGTCCGACCGGTTGGCCCCCGCGATACACGGGCTGATGAAAATAAGCGGCGACAATATGCACGATCAGCTGTACGGCAACCTCGCGCAGCTGGCCGGCAGCGGTGTCAACCCGAAGAACCAGCTCTGGATGGGCAACGTGCTGGACGCTCTGAAGGAAACGGGCGCCCCGCTGAAAGTATTCATGTTGGGAACGGGCGGTAAGCACTACGGGATGCATTTGGGGCCCGCCATGTGGGCGGATTACTCCACTCCCTTCTACGAGGACAAGACAAAGTGCCCCGGACCCCTCAGCTACTTCGAGGCCCAGGAGTTCATCCACAAGCGGGCGAAAGAGGACGGGTTCACCTGGAACGAAGTGCGGCCGACGTTCATCATCGGGCTGTGCCCGGAGCTGTCGGAGGCGACGCAATCTTTTGGAATCGCTCTGGCTACCTACGCGACAATCATGAAGGCTCAGGGGAAGAAACTGATGTACCCGGGGACCGAGGGCAGCTATGAGGCATTGATCAATCTGTCGACGTCGGAAAAGATTGCGGAAGTCGCGGTGTGGAGCACCCAGCATCCGAACCAGGCGTTCAACTGCCCGTCCTGTCCTCCGTTCAGCTGGAAACAAGCGTGGCCGGCAATCGCGGCCTGGTTCGGAATGGAGCCGGCAGACCCCGAGAAGCCGATCGAAGGTGAGTCGACCGCACTGATGGCCGGCCCGGATGCGGAAATCGTCTGGAAGGATCTTCAATCCGCGTTCAATTTGGCCCCGCATCCGTTCAACTGCCTGTTGAACTACGATTTCCTGGACAAGAGCCTGATGGCGGGCTATGACTCCGTGTTCTCCACAGACAAGCTCGAAGAATTCGGTTTCCCGACAGAGCGCATCTACGAGTACCCCAGCGGCGCGTCATGCATGAAGGCGTTTTTCGAGCGCCTGGTGGCAGAGGAGGTCATTCCGAACCCCACGGACGTCGAGTCCGGCTGGTTCTTCACCCATGAGGACGATGAGGTCGAGACCGACGCAGAGTCTGCGGAGCATGCGGAGTCCGCGGCGGCGGTGGCCTCCACCTTCGCAGAGTCAGTGAAGGCCACGCTGATGGGGCGCCAGGTTTCCAAGGATTTGCGAAGCGGCAACGTGTCGACATTGGTGAACGAATTCACGAAGCTGGCCGAAGAGGAAGTGAAGCGCCTGTCCGCCAGAAACTGGTTCTGATCGAGATTGCTGATGTCGAACCGGTTCTCGGTCGGTAGCTCGCGCACCGAACGAGAACCGGTTCGAACCGATCGCGACGGAACCTGCCGACCTCAGCCAGTCGTGATCGAAAACAACCCCCCAAGCCCGGGGCGCTGGGGGAGAGCTGCCAATAGGCTGTCGACGTGCACGGTGGCGATGCGGGAAGAGCCGATGAAGCACTCGACCGGGTGAAGCCGGTCGACGCCACAGTGCGCTTGGGGCCTGGCGATGACGACACCGTGCGGCTGGATTCAGACGTCTACGACACGGTGCGCTTACAACCGGGCGTTGACGGCACCGTGCGACTGAAGAAGGGCAGATCTGCGGCTGGGCAACCCATCCCGCCACAGCGGCGCGCGCCCCGTTTTGCCCCGCCGCGTCAGATCGTGCCGCCGCGCAACACACGCGCCGGGGTAGGTCACGCGGGACGCTTTGACGCAAGTGCGCGCCGGGAGTCGGCCGGGCGGTCAGCTCCGCCACAGCAATCCGCGTCACCTTCCGCCATGCCGCCGAGCGCAATGGTGCGGGCCAGCGGGCGGGGTAGTGCTGTGGTTGGCGACCATCCTCGTCCGGTCGGGCCGACCGGCCCGGCGTTGCCCGGCAGACAGCAGGTCAACGTCTCCGGGCCGCCGCGGCCGCATACGAACGCCGCACCAACGGGCAATGCGGCTCCGGTTGGCAAGGCCCCACCCTGGCGGCGCCGCGTCGGTCGGACCGCCTTGCCCTTCGGCGCCGTTCTCACCTTCATCACCTTGGTTGTCTTCAGCGGACAACTCTTCGGGGGCGATGAGCGAGCCGCCCAAACGAAGTCGGTCCCCTCGGCCGAACAAGAACATCCCGTCCCTGATCACGGGCCCGGAGCGGTGTCACCGAACCGCTCGAGTGCGCAGCCCGAAGGGGTGCTGCCACCGGCCCAAGGCGTCCAAGCGTTTTCGGGTGACACCGGGCAGCAAGCGCACCCAACACCGCCCGAAGGCGAGAATCCTCCCCCGTCGTGGTGCCAGCTCCTGGCCAATGCCGGCCTGGTTGTCCTGTCGATGGGTTTGTTCACGGTCTCCAGCACGACCCTGTGGTGGATGCTGCACGCGTGGCGTAGCCCGGACGCATTGGCCGCAACGGGTTTTCGGCGTCGAGCGGCATATGCGTGCCGATCGTTCTCACTGCTTCTGCCGGCGCGCCATGAACAGGATGTCCTGGGGGACACGATCGACGCGCTCGCCCGGCTCGACCACCCCAGGTACGAGGTGATCGTTATCATCGGCCACGACGACCCTGAGACGGAATCCGTCGCGCGTCGAGCAGCGGCACGCCACCCCGGGATCGTCCGGGTGGTCATGGACCACAACGTGCCGAAGAACAAGCCGAAAGCGCTCAACACCGCACTGCCCAAATGCCGCGGCGACATCGTCGGTGTGTTCGACGCGGAGGACGAGGTGCATCCAGGCTTGCTGCGTCTGGTCGAGGCTCGCTTTGAGGAATCGGGCGCCGACGTGGTCCAGGCGGGCGTGCAGTTGATGAACGTGCAAACAAGTTGGTGGTCGCTGCGCAATTGCCTCGAGTACTACTTCTGGTTCCGCTCTCGTCTGCATTTCCACGCCGACCAGCGGTTCATTCCGCTCGGGGGCAACACGGTCTTCACCCGCACCGAGCTGCTGCGGCAGGTGGGCGGATGGGATCCGGACTGCCTGGCGGAGGACTGCGAAATCGGCGTGCGGTTGTCCACCCGGGGCGCCACCGTGGCCGTCGCCTACGACCCGCAGGTTGTGACCCGGGAGGAAACCCCCGGTTCGATCCGGGCGCTCGTGAAGCAGCGCACGCGCTGGGATCAAGGGTTCCTGCAGGTACTCCGCAAAGGTGAGTGGCGCAAGTTACCCAGCCGCAGGCAGCGCTGGTTGGCCCGCTACACCCTGGCGATGCCCTTCCTGCAGGCCGCGACGGGAGTGTTGTTACCGCTGTCGCTCGTGTCGATGTTGCTCCTGAAACTTCCGGTGCCGACGGCGCTGGTGACGTTCCTGCCGCTGGCGCCGACGCTCGTCACGATGGCGGTGGAGTCCGCGGCGCTCGGTGAATTCGGACAGGAATTCGGCATCCGGATACGTTGGCGCGATCACGCGCGACTCCTACTGGGCACCTTTCCGTACCAGGTGCTCCTCGCGGCTGCCGCGCTGCGTTCGGTGTGGCGCCAGAGCCGCGGGCAAGGAGGCTGGGAGAAAACGGCTCACGCCAACGCTCACCGCACCGCGACGCCCAAAAGGCCGGCCGCGGTATGACCGCGCAAACAGATCCAGATATCGACGGCACCGCACGATTGGACAGCGCCGGCGGACCGGCGCTGTCGGCCGCTCCACCGGCGGTTCAGCAGATCGACGTTTCACTGTCCGGCTCGCTGCGGGCACCTGGCGCCACTGAGGCAACGGGCACGACACAGCCGGTCGGCGATACCGTGCTGCTGGACCTGGCAACGAATCCCGTTGCGCCGCCGGTTGCCCCGCCGCCGCGTGGCCGGAAAACGATGTTGGCGCGCGGGGTGATGCGGGCGCCTTCCCGCGGCGGTCCGATAGTCGACCGCGCAGGTGGCCACACTGTGCTGCTGGACCTGCCTACGGCGCCCGTTTCACCGTCGGTCGCGCCGCCGCGTCGGCTCAACCCAGCCGTCCCGGTGCTCGGAATTCTGTTGGCACTCACCGCGACCCTGCGACTGATCAACCTCACGGGGTCGCCCGCCCGGCTTGACGACGAAGGCACCTACATGGCGCAGGCCTACGCCGTCACCGAATGGGGAGAGCTCGCCCATTACACCTACTGGTACGACCATCCGCCGGCCGGCTGGCTCCAGTTGGCGCTGTGGACGGTGTTTACCGGTCCCGACTTCGGGGGCAGTTCGGTGGCCGCCGGGCGATACCTCATGGCGATCGTCGCGGTGGTCACCGCCGCGCTGCTGTGGGCGATAGCGCGCCGCATCGGAATATCGCGGTGGGCGGCCGCGGTCACGGTCAGCATATACGCGCTCTCCCCGTTGGCGATCTCATTGAGCCGCACCGTCTACCTGGACAACCTTGCCGTCGCCTGGTTCCTGGCTGCCCTGGTCCTGCTGTGCTCACCCCGGTACCGGCTGTCGGCGATGTTCGGTGCCGCAACGTGTTTCGG
>CAYLWH010000142.1:5202-7881 GCA_964387245.1 uncultured Mycobacterium sp. | reverse complement strand
GACACCAAGGGTGGCGACACCAAGGGTGGCGACAAGTAAGCAAGTAAGTCGGACAGTAGAAGCGAAGGCCCCCTCGGCGAGGGGGCCTTCGTCCGTCCGCGATGACGAAGATTGCGGCCGATCGCGTTCATTGGCCACCTCAGCCTGGAACCAAGCAGCATCGCTGAGATCCCTGCGCGCCGGCGCGCAGGGGCCAAAAATTACCCGCGATGATCTGGCACTCTCATACATCGAGTGCTAATTTGGATGTCGCACAGTGATTGGCTGCCCGCCAGGGTGGCGGGCTCTTGGAGAGATCGAGGAGGTGGATTGCTGTGCTTCGTTTTGATCCGTTCAGTGACCTTGATGCCTTGACCCGGGGTTTGTTGACGAGCGAGACCGGATCGTCGCGCAGTCCACGGTTCATGCCCATGGACCTGCAAAAGATCGATGACCATTACGTCCTGGCCGCCGACCTTCCTGGGGTCGACCCGGGGTCAATCGATGTCAATGTCGACAACGGCACGCTGACCCTGACCGCGCGCCGGTCCGCTCGCTCGGAAGACTCGGTCCAATGGCTGGCAAACGAGCGGTTCTTCGGGACCTACCGGCGCCAGCTCTCGCTGGGCGACGGGATCGACACTGCATCGATTGCCGCCACTTATGACAACGGCGTGCTGACCATCACCATCCCACTGGCCGAGCGCGCAAAACCTCGTCGCATCGACGTCATCCAGAGCACCGGCGCAAGATCGATCGAGACAACGACAATCGAGTCCGAGTAAACCGACAGAACCCAAAAAGGGCGCATGGCTGCGGCCTTAGGCCGGTAGCCATGCGCTCTCATCACTGGACAGCGCCACCGACGGCGTGGCACTGCCCGCGCATTACGGAACTCAGAACACCCGAACCCAGTCGATGAGCATGTCGGCCGGGTATGAGCCGTTGGCAGGTTCACGGCCACCGGAGCCGCCGATGGCAATGTTGAACACCGGCGCCAGCGTGTAACCCGGATCGTTGAACGGCCAATCCTCGATCGAGTTCATCGAAACCTCGAAGAACGGCTTCATGCCGGGCTGGTAGTCCTTCCAGAAGTACATTCCGGTCGGAAGCCAGGTCATCCGCCAGGTGTGCCAGCCGCTGTCGACAGGATGCTTGACGGTGGCAAACGAGGTGCCGTCCAGCCTCGCGTGCACGGTGGTTCCCGATGGCCAGTCCCGGTTGCCGTACCACTCGATAAGGTCGACCTCGCCGCCCCGGAAGGGATCCTCGTTCACCAACCAGACCGCTGGCCAGGCGCCGTCGGTGAGGCAGTTGAGCTTGACGCGGGCTTCCCAGGTGGTTCCGATGCCGCCACGCCACAGGCCGACCACCTTGCCGCTAGCGTATTTCTCCTGGATGTTGGCACCGGGCCCTCGCGTGGCACGGATGACGAGGTTGCCGTTGCCGTCCTGGAACACATGCTCCTGATCGGTGACGTAGCGGCCCATGTTGAAGGGCTCGTCCCAGATGACGGGGTTCTTGATCGTCTCGCGGGCGGGGACGATGAACCACCACGCCGGGTCGGGGGGCGCGCCCGCCGGGCCGTTGAACTCCTCCTGGAACAGGAACACCGGCCCTTGCTCGACGGCGGCCGGCGCCGGCACACCGGGCGCCGGGGCGCCGGGCGGCGGCGGACCCGGCGGCGGAACCGGGATGTCGATGCCCGGGTCGGCGTGGGCCGTGGCGGCGGGTAGCGCGGCGGCAGCCACCCCCAGGCCCATCATGAACATGGCGTTGCGACGATCCATTTCAGTCACAGCAGCACCATAGACGATCGAAGGGGCGCACAGACGTCAAGCGCGAAATCCTGTTACGGAGCAACGGCGCTGTGCCGTGATCACCCGGGCCTCGCGAGTCGGCTACTCCGATTCGGTCAGCTATTCGTCGTCGAGCTCATCGAGGGCGGTGACGGGGATGCCGTAAGGCAGGAACCGCACCTTCCGCTTGGGGTCGGTGTTGAGCTTGTTGGCCCGCAGCGCGTCGATCTCGGTGGCGTAGACCTGTTCGACGGACGCGGTGCCTTCATCGCCGACGACGAAGATGGCCCAGACGCCGGCGCCGGTGTCACCGGCGGTTTCGGGTTCCGGACGCCCGCGCCGACCGGCCTGATCGAAGAACACCGACCAACCAGGACGGTTTCCGGACTGCTGGAACAGATTGCCCAGCGCATCGCGGATGTTGTCACCCGCTTCCCGGACCATCCGGTCGAAGTCGTCCGCGTCGAAACCGAACGGCCCGTAGTTGCTCATCACTGCCCTCCTGCTGAAACCCACCCGCACCATCTGCGGTACCGCAAGTGTGCGCTCATGCGCCGGTGTTCGCCAGAAGGCGTGGTCAAGGCACTTGCGGCTGCTGGAACGGATTCTGCGGAACCGGAATGGGAATCGGTACCGGGACGAACGGCACCGTGATGTAGGTGGTCGTCATGGTGGGCATCCGCGGCGTGGTCGTGGCGATGGGCGGGGTGGTAGTGGCGATGGGCGGCGTGGTCGTCGGCGTGGTCGTAGTGGTTGTCTCCGGAGGAGCTGTCGTGGTCGTGGGAACCGTCGTCGTGGTCGCCGGAGGCACCGTCACGGTTGTCGTCGTCGGCTCGACGGTTTCGGTGACCGTCCGCGGTGGCGGTGGCGGTGGCGGCACGTACGTCGCGGCGGGCGGCGG
>CAYLWH010000142.1:3387-5102 GCA_964387245.1 uncultured Mycobacterium sp. | reverse complement strand
TGGCCGTTGTCACGACGGGCGCCTTGCTGTGCTCGGAAAGCCGTTGTATGACAAGCGGAATATTTGCTCCACCGCCAACGGTGGCCACCATTGACACGTCAGACCAGGTGCGTCCGAAGTGCTGCAGCTGATTCTGGACCGCCGCAACCACGCCTTCGAGTGGCCCATCGATCAGGTTCTCGAGTTCGGTTCGGGTGAAACGGATCTCGGTCGCCGCACCGGGAAGGTCAACGGCCAGCGTCGTCGCTGTCTCGGCCGACAGCCGTTCCTTGGCCTGTTGACACTCGTCGCGCAGTCGGGTCAGCGAACTGACAGCCGCGGTGGCCGCGGGGTCGGTGTCGGGGGGTCCGGCGAGCCCGGCGAGCACCGCCGACAGCATCGCCAGGTCGATCTGGTCGCCGGAGAAGTCCGGGTGACGCACGGTGTCCGAGATCGGCTCATAATCTCTGGCGGCATCTACAACCGTGATACTCGTGCCACCGCCGCCGAAATCGAGCAGCACGATCAGTCCGTCGCTCGTCAGACCCGGTTCGCTCTGCAACGCGACCAACGCCGCTACCGCATCGGAGACAAGACGGGGCGGCACCCCGGAGGGGGCCAGTTTGCGGTCGCGGGCCAGGGCGTCGGAAAGCGTACGCACCGTAGCGGTACTCCAGTGCGCGGGCACCGCCACTTCCGACGGAACGCCGACGGTATCGGCCATTGCGCCCAATGCCTCGACCATCAAGCGGTCAGCAAGATATGTGGACCCGTCCGCAGCTACCAGTGGCACCGGGTCGCCGACTCGCTCCACGAAGCCCCGCATCACCAACCCTGAATCGGTCAGGTTGGGGTTCTCGGCGGGCAGACCGATTTCCGGTGGACGATGGCCGTACATCGTCAGCACTGAGCGACGCATCACCGGCTGCGCTCCGAGACGTGCAGCAACAAGGTTGGTCGTCCCGATCGACAATCCCACAGGGTCGGCCACGCAGGACACTGTAGCCCGACGCGCCGCGGCCAATGCTGACCGACACCCGGCGAGCTCTCGACATCGTCGTCGAACAGGCTTCTGCCAGCTGGTTTTTCGTTCCTATGAGCCGACTGTGCGGTTGCCCGGCCAGGCTACCGCGCTGGCCAACGAGTCAGACGACGTTAAGCGGCAGTGATTTTCGATCCTCGAACACGAACGTCGAACCGCCGCTGAACTTCACAACTTCAACTTCGGGCTGTTCCTTCTTCGCGGTATCGCCGACGGTCAGCTCGAGCGTCCAATCCGCGTCGGTCCCGACGACATGGACCTCGACGTGGGGGTCCACCGCCGTCGCGATCGCCCGCAAGGGCTTTCACGGATCCGGGTGACACAGCGCAATCCATGCTCCGTCGTCGTGGGCGGCTCAGCGGTGCAATTGAATCCGCCCGCCCTCGAACTTGGCGTCGATGTATCCCTTCGGATTGAACATTGGATGCAATTCCATCGTCCGCAGCACACCAACCGGGCCGGCTGGCCGGCTGGGAGGGCCTTGTGAATGCGTTCGGCGGCAATCCCGACCAGCCCGATGAGCTGTTTGGTGCGATCCCACGATCCTGATCGTCATCGATGGCTCGTCGTTGCACCGCGAGTACGAACGACAGATTCAGCAGGTGCATCTGCAGACGTACCTCGTCGGCCATCCGCACCAGAGCCGACTGCGAATAGGCCGTGAAGTCGAAGTCGCTCAGCAGCGGTCCGGAGT
>CAYLWH010000142.1:0-3287 GCA_964387245.1 uncultured Mycobacterium sp. | reverse complement strand
GCACGGATTTTCTCGATCACCGCGAGCGAGGGCAGGCCAGTCACCTCGGGATGGGAGTCATCGATGACCACCGTCCGCGCGCACACCGGGTGCCGGTCTGCGGGGATGCGCGGCGGGCGATGGATCGGCCGGATCTGCACTCGGGCATTGGTCGCCACCGTGGTCGCGTCGAACGTGGGGTCTTCGATGTCGTGGCACATGCCGCGGACGTAGTCCTCACCCATCTGCTCCACGTCCAGAAGCGCGCCGCAATGATCCAGGTAGAACTCGCCGTGCCAACGGTCGTGCACGACGTAGCGGAAGTCCATGAACTGCGCGCCGACGTCCAGCTGCGTCCCCACCCGCCTGAAGATCATCGACGCGACCGTGCGTTGCATCGTCGAGGAGGGCTATTCTGCGGCCACGGCCAAGCACGTGGCCGAGCGCGCCGGAGTCACCTGGGGCATCATCCAGTACCAATGCGGTGACCGCAACGACTGCTGATGGCAGTCGTCGACGACGGAGTCGGCCGGCTTGTCGAGAGCCTCTCCGGCGCCAAGGTCGGTGGCCTGCCACTGGCGCAACGGGTCGAGACGGTCGTCGACATCGCCTGGAACTGCTACCGCAGCCCCACTTCGCTGGCGGCGTTCGAGATCCTGCGGGCCACGCGAGACAGTCTGGGCGATTCGTCGCGACGACACCTGCTGGACATTAACGACGCCATCATCGAGGTGATCTGGGCGGCACTGCGCGGGATGGTGCTCATCGAGATGATCATGAATGAACCCCTCGACTGGCAGCGTGAACGCGCCGCCCTCGTCGAGATGGCTACCCGGCGCCTGGAGCAGGGGTCAACCGGTCGCTCACCGAAACCACCCGCTGCGCAAGGTGATCCAGCGCCGCTAGCGTGGCCTCACTGAGATCGTTCTTGTTCTCCGGGCCGGTGACATGCCCGACACCGTAGGGGTTGCCGTCGACGAACTTGACGCCGTCGGTGTATCCGGGTGGCACGATGATGCCGCCGAAGTGCATCAATGAGATATAAAGCGCCAAGAGGGTGCTCTCCTGCCCGCCGTGCTCGGTCTGTGACGACGTGAACGCCGCGTACACCTTGTCGGCGAGCAGACCTTTGGCCCACAGACCGCCCAGTCCGTCGAAGAATGTACGGAATTGCGAAGCGGGAGAACCGAATCGGGTTGGGGTTCCGAAGATGACGGCATCGGCCCATACGATGTCGTCGCCGGTAGCGGGTGGCTGATCCCTCGTCGCCTCGTAGTTTGCCGTCCAGGCCGGGTTGTTCACGAAGGATTCGGGGTCACGGGTTTCGGCAATGTGGCGCACCCGCACGTCAGCGCCGGAGCCTTCAGCGGTTTTGGCCACGCGGCGGGCCATCTTGGTGCCGTGCCCGGTGGCCGAGTAGTAGATAACCGACAGTTTCGTCACGAGTCGACTCTAATGCGGTCGGGAAGGAACAGTCCGCCGGGACCATCGCACACCGCCAGCCCGACTGGCCGTCGGACTACCTGTGCTGCAATGTTCGCCATGGGTGATCTCGAGGACATCAAGCGCGTCAAGTACCGGTATCTGCGCGCGCTGGACACCAAGCACTGGGACGACTACGCGGACACGATGACCGCGGACGTCGTCGGCGACTTTGGGTCCTCACTTGGCGAAGAACATCACTTCACCGACCGTCACTCACTGGTCGAGTACATGCGCACGGCACTGCTGGCCAACGTCGTCACCGAGCATCACGTCACCCACCCGGAGATCACCGTCGACGGCGACGAGGCGTCCGGGATCTGGTATCTGCAGGACAGGGTGATCGTGGCCGAGTTCGACTTCATGCTCATCGGTGCGGCGTTCTATCACGACACCTACCGCAAGACTCCCGACGGTTGGAAGATCAGTGCGACCGGGTACCAGCGCACCTACGACGCGACACTCTCGCTGAAAGCGTTGGATTTCAAGTTGTTCCGCGGTGACGCCTTGAACTGAGTTCAGACGGACGGCGGCGCGGTGAGCACGACGATCCATGCCGCCGCGGAGCATCCGTCCTGGCAATACTTCTTACTTGGCGATCGCGATCAGCGCCCCCGGTTGCAGCCACTTCATGATCTTCACCAAGGTGGCATCGTCGATGGCGACACAGCCTGCGGTGGGACCGCCGTCGGTGGCGTGCAGGAAGAACGCACCGCCGTTTCCGGGAACGCGTTGGGTGTTCACGCCCATGACGACAGCGTGGACGTACTGCGGGATGTCCAGATTCTCGGTGCCGCTGGCCGGGTCGGTGTTGAACGGGCACTGCGCTTTTTCGCACACCTGCATGGTGTTGTAGGTCGGGCTTTTCATGTCCCCGTCCCACCAATGCTTGCGCGTCACCTGGACGTATTGCAGGCCGCCACCGGGGTTTGGCGCGGTCCCGAACGCGAACGGCAGCGTGAAGATACCCATGGGTGTGGCCATGTTGCCGTCGTGGGTCTGCGGAAGCATCCCGTTGGCGCCGATCTTGGCCGGAATACCCGTGCCCACGGGTTCCCAACCCGCATTCGTGCGCTGCCAGACGTCCATCTTCGCGTCGGATCCATCGGTGCCCACGACGGAGATCACCTGGGTGGCGTTGCCGACCTTGCTCGCGAACCACGGGGCCGGGGCCGCGTTTCCGGTTGGTGCGGCCGTCAGCAACAACGTCGAGCACACCGTGGCCATCAGCACTGTCAGCAGTCGGCGCATGACGACCATCATGTCGGACCGATATCGAGGTTGAGACACGACTCGCCTCTCGTGCGTGTCAACAATTTGGTGACGGCGCCCGAACGAGGCACTCCACGTCGGCCGCCGCAGTCCGGGACAACTTCCGATCCGCACCCGTCACCATTTGTTGACGGTGCCCAGACGGAGGCCACCGCCATTGTTCAGCAAACTCGATAGCGTAACCGCCGAACATTCCCACCAACCAGATAGAGGTGCATTCGAGCAGGCGATCCAGCCGCAAACCTGCAGTTCGCACGCTCATTTCCCGCCAGAGTGAATGGCGGCCAGGCAAATAGCCGATACCATCGATTGATGTCTGATTCGCCGTACGAGGGCATGCCGGCAGGACCGACTCCCTGGATACCGCGGTGCCCGATCCCCTCCAAAGGCTCCTCGGGGCTGTCCACGATCGCCGCGATCGCGCTCTCGCTGCTGGCCGTGGCGTCGGCGGCAGCCGGCTGCTCCAAACCCGCGCCCGAAACAAAGACGACGGAACCGCAGTACAGCGAGCAGCAGGTTGCCGATGCAAAGAAGAATCTGTGCGATGCATACGA
>CAYLWH010000141.1:0-8041 GCA_964387245.1 uncultured Mycobacterium sp. | reverse complement strand
GGTGGATCCGGCAGGCGATCACCCGCGCCATGGCCGATCAGGCCCGCACCATCCGCATCCCGGTGCACATGGTCGAGGTGATCAACAAACTGGGCCGCATCCAGCGCGAGCTGCTGCAGGACCTGGGCCGTGAGCCGACGCCCGAAGAGCTTGCCAAGGAAATGGACATCACGCCGGAGAAGGTGCTGGAGATCCAGCAGTATGCGCGTGAGCCGATCTCGCTGGACCAGACCATCGGCGACGAAGGCGATTCGCAGCTCGGTGATTTCATCGAAGACTCCGAGGCTGTAGTAGCCGTGGACGCCGTGAGCTTCACGCTGCTGCAAGATCAGCTGCAGTCGGTGCTCGAGACGCTCTCCGAGCGCGAGGCCGGCGTGGTGCGGCTGCGGTTCGGCCTGACCGACGGTCAGCCCCGCACACTCGACGAGATCGGGCAGGTCTACGGCGTCACCCGCGAACGGATCCGGCAGATCGAATCCAAGACCATGAGCAAGCTGCGCCACCCCAGCCGCTCCCAGGTGTTGCGCGACTACCTCGACTGACAACACGCCCCATTCCGCGTTCATATATAAGAAAAGAACGATGCGGTGGAGTTTGAACGACGTTAGGCTCTTACAGACCACCCGCAACTTGCGCGGGCCATTTCTTGGTGGAAACGGAGGCACGATGGCGGCAGGTTCGCGATTCGTAGTCCGCATTGCGGTGCCGGCCTTGGTGTGTGCGTCCGTGACCGCCGGTCTTATCGAAGCGCCGACCGCGCGGGCGGACTGCGAAAGCATCAGCGGCACCATGATCTGTTCTCACGGCGACCGGCAAAATGACGGACAGAGCACGGGTCCCTTCGTTCCCTATCCATGCGACTTGGACTGGTTTTGCGATGACGACGGAACCGACGTCATCCTCGGTAGCGATGGGCCTTGGGGGTCCGGGGGGGGTGCGCACCCCCCCGACAGACCCGACAGGCCCAGGCCCCCCCGGCCAATCAGGCCCTGATCGAACAGCCCAGTGAACCCAACGAAGGAATCGACAATGTTCAAAGCACGATTCGTGGTCGGCACAGCATTGCTGAGCGCCGCACTGTTCCTGGGTGCGACGACAACCGCCTCGGCCGAGCCCCTACCGCCGGGCTGCACGGCGGCCGACCTCGCGGGCGCGATGTCGAGCGCGGCGGCGGGAACCGCCGTGTACCTCGCGACCCACCCCGACGTCAACGCCTTCTTCACCGGCCTCAAAGGGATGCCGAAAGACCAGATGCGTGAGCGGGCCCGGGAGTACCTGGACGCCAATCCGCACATACGTGCCGAGATTCAGGGCGCACGGCAGCCAACCGCCGACTTCCACAACCGCTGCGGCTGAACCGAACCGAACACGCCACGGTCCGTTGTCCGGTCCGCCAATGCGATCGAAGCAGCTGTTCGTGCATACGTTTTTCAGCTCATCGTGGGATGCGAAGCGC
This sequence comes from uncultured Mycobacterium sp., assembly GCA_964387245.1. GTDB lineage: Bacteria > Actinomycetota > Actinomycetes > Mycobacteriales > Mycobacteriaceae > Mycobacterium. Next base: position 6,585 of record CAYLWH010000141.1, on the reverse strand, counting down.
GAATCCGCACGCGTCCACCGGCGTGCACCATGTCGGCATGAGGTCGGTGCACCCCAAGTCACCGGTGGAGACTGAAGGCGCCACCGCAGCCACTCCCCGGTGTTGCGCGACTACCCGGACTGATACCAGAACGCCCAGGTTCCGCGGTCATATATGATGCGGTGGAGTTCGAACTACGTTCGACTTTTGCCGACCACCCGCGAACTGCGCGGGTGTTATTTATGCATGCAAACGGAGGCATGATGGCGAGAAGTTCGCAATTCGTAATGCGCATTGCGGTGCTGGCCTTGGCGTGTGCATCCGTGACCACCGGTCTTATTGCAGCCCCGGCTGCGCGGGCGGACTGCGAGAGCATCAGCGGGACAATGGTCTGCTCTGACGGACAAGACGGACAAAGCACGGGTATCTTCGCTCCTGATCCTTGCGATTTGGACTGGTATTGCGATGACGATGACGTCATCCTCGGTAGCGATGGGCCCGGGGGTCCTTCGGAACCCGGTGATGGCCCCCCCGACTTGGGTCAGCCGGGCCGCCCCGACATCGGTCGGCCGGGCCGCCCTGGCAACAGGCCCTGATCGAGCAGCCCAGTGAACTCAACGGAGGAATCGACAATGTTCAAAGCACGATTCGTGGCCGGCACGGCATTGCTGAGCGGCGCACTGTTCCTGGGTGCGACGACAACCGCCTCGGCTGACGAGCCCCTACCGCCGGGCTGCACGGCGGCCGACCTGGCGGGCGCGATGTCGAGTGCGGCGGCCGGAGTCGCCGTGTACCTCGCGACCCATCCCGACGTCAACGCCTTCTTCACCGGCCTCAAAGGGATGCCGAAAGACCAGATGCGCGAGCGGGCCCGGGAGTACCTGGACGCCAATCCGCACGTACGTGCCGAGATTCAGGGCGTGCGGCAGCCGACCGCCGACTTCCACAACCGCTGCGGCTGAGCCGTAGATCCGGACACGTAGCCCTGCACTTCAACCCCACCAGCAACTTGGGGTGCACTCACCTCACGCCCGACAGCGGCGCAAAGGAACCATCGCGCCCCGGTAGGTACGGCGTGACAGCAATCACAGCGTACGTTGGCAGCGGTCCGTACAAGTGCGGGAAACTCATCCATTCCGGGTCGGACGGCACGCCGGCCTCCCACCGAACCGGCACGGCGAGCAAAGAAACTTTCAGGTACAGCAGTACCAGATCGAAACGTCCCGCATAGAGCCTGTTTGCCGGCAGATGCACCTGTTCAGCGGTGGAAAGGTGGATGAACCCGGCATCGGCGAGTGACGCCGGCCGGTGCAATCCGGACTCCAGGGCCATCTCCCATTCCGCCCGGCCACACATGTGCAGGAGTACCGACGGATCACTGGCCATAGGACCAGAGTGCCCCGAGCGCAAATTGAGCTGTAGGTGAAACACGACACATCAGCAGACGTCGGGGGAACAACGCCAGATCTCCAAACGTCTGACAGAGTAGTTACACGCGAGGAACGGAGGAGCCATGACCGCAACTCTGACCAGTCCCGAACTGACCCGGGCTGATCGCTGCGACCGCTGCGGTGCCGCCGCCCGCGTGCGCGCGAAGCTGCCTTCCGGGGCTGAGCTGCTTTTCTGCCGACATCACGCCAACGAGCACGAAGCCAAGCTGATCGAACTCGCGGCCGTACTCGAGGCCAGTTCGTCTGTCCCATAGCCGCGAGCGGCGCGCCGGAACCCAGACTGGGCACGACGACCGCGGTCAGGGATGCTGGACTGGCCATGACTGACCAGCCCGTGAAGCCGTCCCGCCATCCCATCTGGCGTATCTTCAAACGCACCCTGTCGAAGGCCTGGGACGACTCGATCTTCTCGGAGTCGGCGCAGGCGGGTTTCTGGTCGGTGCTGTCATTGCCACCGCTGCTGCTGGGAATGCTGGGCAGTCTGGCCTATATCGCGCCGCTGTTCGGTCCGGATACGCTGCCGACCATTCAGGAGCGGTTGATCAGCGCGGCCAACAGCTTCTTTTCGACGAACGTCGTCAACGAGATCATCGAGCCGACCATCCGGGACATCGTGGCGGGCGCACGCGGTGAGGTGGTTTCGATCGGCTTCATCATCTCGCTGTGGGCCGGCTCCTCGGCGGTCTCGGCCTTCGTGGATTCGGTGGTCGAGGCGCACGACCAGACACCCCTGCGCCATCCGGTGCGCCAGCGTTTCTACGCCCTGGCACTCTATGTGACCGGCCTGGTGGTGGTCATCGCGTCGGCACCGTTCGTCGCACTCGGTCCGCGCAAGATCGCCAAGTACCTGCCGGACAGCTGGGACCGGATCCTGCAATACGGCTACTATCCGTTGCTGGCGGTCTCACTGGTGCTGGTGGTGACGATGCTCTACCGGTTGTCGCTGCCCAAACCACTGCCCACCCACCGATTGGTCGTCGGGGCCGTTCTGGCCACAGCGGTATTCGTCGTCGCCACCGCGGGTCTTCGCATCTATCTGACCTTCATCACCAGTACCGGCTACACCTATGGCGCACTAGCCACTCCCATCGCATTCCTGTTGTTCGCGTTCTTCCTCGGGTTCGCCATCATGATCGGCGCCGAACTCAACAACGCGATCGAAGAGGAGTTCCCGGCACCGGATACACACGCGGACCAGCTCAGGTCCTGGCTGGAATCCCGGGGGAACGGAAAATCCGGCCCCGACGCATTGGCCGGTGGGGAAACCTGCGCGCCGGAGCTGACCGAGCGGGTCAGCCCTTCTTGAGCGACTCGTAGATCTTCTTGCAGTCGGGGCAGACCGGAGAACCGGGTTTAGGCGAGCGGGTCACCGGGAAAACCTCACCGCACAGTGCGACCACATGGGTGCCCATGACGGCGCTCTCGGCGATCCTGTTCTTCTTGACGTAGTGGAAAAATTTGGGTGTGTCGCTGTCGGTTCCGTCATCGGTCCGCTCGTCGACGTCGGTGCGCTCAAGCGTGTCGGTCTGCATGTCCGCCATTCTGCCCGCTAATCGACCGGTCCGATACCCGCTCCGGCGCACCGGCACAGCGGTTGTGCGAGAGTGGACAGCATGAAGCACAGCCAGGAGCTGGGTTTCGACGACGAGGGTCGGCCGGTACTCATCACCGGGGCAGCACTGCCCTATGAAGAAGAGCACCGGCGGCGGGTGCGCAAGTACCTGACGCTGATGTCGTTCCGGGTGCCCGCGCTCATTCTGGCCGCGGTCGCGTACAGCACCTGGCACAACGGGTGGATCTCACTGGCGATCCTCGGCGCCTCGATCCCGCTGCCCTGGATAGCGGTTCTGATCGCCAACGACCGGCCCCCGCGCGGCGCCCAGGAACCGCGCCGGTTCGTCAACCCCGAGCGGCGCACCCCGCTGTTCCCGACGGCCAAGCGTGGGGCTCTCGGGCCGGGCACGCCGACGCCGGAATCCGGCGAGAAACCGGGCGAAACCCGGCGCTGAGCAACTCCTTTCCGGATTCTCAGCGCATTCTCAGATCGACGGCGCATTTCTGCACGTCACAGTGTGTGAAGTGGCGAATCGTTGGGAACTCTTTGGCCGAGTCGGGCGTTGAACCCCATGAACGCGAGAGCCACGAGGAGGCCGATATGGCGAACGCCACCGTATACCGGGTTGACAGCGATCTGGATGCCCAGAGCCCCGCCGCCGACCTGGTACGGGTGTACCTGAACGGTATCGGTAAGACGGCGTTGCTCAACGCCGCAGACGAAGTCGAACTCGCCAAACGAATCGAAGCCGGTCTGTATGCGCAGCACCTGCTCGAAACCCGCAAGCGACTCGGAGACGCACGCAAACGCGAACTCGCCGCGGTGGTCCGTGACGGCCAGTCGGCGCGCAGTCACCTGCTCGAGGCCAACCTGCGTCTGGTCGTCTCCCTCGCCAAGCGCTACACCGGTCGCGGTATGCCGCTGCTGGACCTGATTCAGGAAGGCAACCTCGGTCTGATCCGCGCCATGGAGAAGTTCGACTACACCAAGGGCTTCAAGTTCTCGACGTATGCCACCTGGTGGATCCGGCAGGCGATCACGCGCGGTATGGCCGACCAGAGTCGCACCATCCGGCTGCCCGTCCACCTGGTTGAACAGGTGAACAAGCTGGCCCGGATCAAGCGCGAGATGCACCAGAGTCTCGGTCGGGAAGCCACCGACGAGGAACTGGCCGAGGAGTCGGGCATACCCGTGGAGAAGATCAACGACCTGCTCGAGCACAGCCGCGACCCGGTGAGCCTCGACATGCCGGTGGGCACGGACGAGGAAGCGCCGTTGGGCGACTTCATCGAGGACGCCGAGGCCCTGTCGGCCGAGAACGCGGTGATCGCCGAACTCCTGCACACCGACATCCGCCATGTGCTCGCCACGCTCGATGAACGCGAGCAGCAGGTGATCAGGCTGCGGTTCGGCCTTGACGACGGTCAGCCCCGGACCCTCGACCAGATCGGCAAGTTGTTCGGATTGTCCCGGGAGCGGGTGCGTCAGATCGAACGCGAAGTGATGGTCAAGCTGCGGCACGGCGACCGTGCCGATCGCCTGCGGTCATACGCGAGTTGACCCACGAAGATCCTGATTGACCGGTGTGCCCGCCGTCCCCCCCGGCGGGCACACTGCTGTCCAGCGCCGCACGGATTGGTTAACGGACCATTGACTCGATCGGCGAAGTAGACTCGGACCGGATGGAAGGTGGCACATGAACGATCTGGTGGACACCACCGAGATGTATCTGCGCACGATCTACGACCTCGAAGAAGAAGGCGTGATACCGCTGCGCGCGCGTATCGCCGAGCGGTTGGAGCAAAGCGGCCCGACTGTCAGCCAGACGGTGTCACGCATGGAACGAGACGGTCTGCTGCATGTAGCCGGCGATCGGCACCTGGAACTCACCGAGAAGGGCCGTGGCTTGGCCATCGCCGTGATGCGCAAGCACCGATTGGCCGAACGACTGCTCGTCGACGTCATCGGGTTGCCGTGGGAGGACGTCCACGCCGAGGCCTGCAAGTGGGAACACGTGATGAGCGAGGAAGTCGAGCGCAGGCTTGTCGCGGTGCTCGGCGACCCGACCGTCTCACCGTTCGGGAACCCCATCCCCGGGCTCGCCGAACTCGGGGTCGGCGAACACGACACGCCCGGGGGGGCCAGTCTCGTTCGGTTGACCGAGTTGCCGGCCGGTTCGCCGGTCGCGGTGGTGGTGCGGCAGTTGACCGAACACGTGCAGGGTGACACCATGCTGATCGCCCGGCTCAAGGACGCCGGCGTGGTGCCAAACGCCCGGGTGACCATCGAGATGAACCCGCTCGGCGGCGTGACCATCGTCATGCCCGGTCACGAGAACGTCGACCTTCCCCACGAAATGGCGCACGCCGTCAAGGTCGAGAAGATCTGATTCAGGCCTCACCCTGCCCGGCGGCGACGCGACTGTGGGGGCGGTAGCTTCACACCCAGTCGCTCGGCGACGCGGTATCCCGTCTGTGCCAGTTTCCTTATCTGCTCTGGGCGCATGCCAGACTGCAACGCGACGTCGAGCATGCCCGCCATCCGATGTCCGGGATCGCAGCGCATCGCCTCATCCAGCGAGATGCCGGCCAGCGGCCCGTCGCCGCGCACATAGGACGAAAACGCCAGCAGCACAAGCGCTTCCACCCGCCACGGCTCCGGCAGCCGGCGAGCCAGCAGGGTCCAGAGCATCTCGGCCTGCCCGGCGTCGCGGCCCGCGGCGAGCGCACAAAGGGTGTCGCGCACTGCCACATCGGTCAGGGCGTGAGCGAGTTCGGCCAGGTCGGCGTCAGTCAGCTCTTCACCGGATGCCGCGCGCCCGGCCGCGTCGATCGCCGCCCGTATCCCTCGCCGGGCACAGCCGTCCGGGTCGGCGTCGCGCTCCGCGCGCTCCCTGCTCTCAGTGCAGGCGATCAACTCCGCCAAGGCGGCTTTCCGCTCGCCGTCATCGGCGGCGATGACCGTCTGCAGGTCAGTGCGGCTGCCGTAGAGCCGACGCCCCTCCACCACGGCGGCAACAGTCAGCGGTGAGGATGCCGGGTCATCCACCCGGCCGTGGCAGCCGCAGCCGTCCACACAGTGCCACTGCGCACCGGATTGCACCCGGTCGACGACATGCGCGGCCCGCAGCTCGACCCCGTGACCGGCCAGCGCGGCGGCCAGCCCCTCGGACAACTGGCGGTAATCCTCGTTGCACATTGGGCACAGGGCGCCATCGGCGTCCACGATCACCGCGATTGCCGCTTCGGGCGTCGGTCCAGCCGCGACCCGAGCGAGCCTGTCCAGGTCGCCGTCCAGGACATCGGCCAGGTCGGCACGCATCACCGCGCCCAGCGATCCGCGCTGTATCGAAACAAGCACGAGAGATTTCTCGGGCACGAATCCCAGAACGGCGGGCAAGGCGGCAATGAGCGCGCCGGGGCGGTCGAGGACGAAATCACGTCGGTTATGTGTCATACCCCGACGGTCCGGCACGAGGCGACATTCCAGCCCCACGAACGTCCATGCGGACACCTAGCTCGGGACGAATCGCCAACTGTGGATGGATTCGCGAATCCGGAGGCTGCCAACAACGCAACGCTCGGTCTCGCATCCACCGTC
>CAYLWH010000140.1:0-8064 GCA_964387245.1 uncultured Mycobacterium sp. | reverse complement strand
TGAAGAGCGGAAGCAACAAACCCCGTCGGCGATGAACCTGAGCTCGCGAAGGTGAAGAGCGGAAGCAACAAACCCCGTCGGCGATGAACCTGAGCTCGCGAAGGTGACGTCACTGCGGAACTTTCACCGATTTTTCGCAGTGGCGTTACGCTCGTGCGCCGAATCGGCGATGGAGGCGCGTACCCTCGGGGTGCGGCCAATCAACGGCGAAAGGTACCGCTATGAACCGAGACACTGTCAGCATCAATGACATTCGCACCGCAATCCGTGAACTCACTGTGCGCGCCGACCTCGCCCGCAAGGAAGGCAGGCCCGACGACGCGGCTGAGCTGGAACAGCGGATAGAGGGTTACCGGAAAGAACTCGGCGAGCGTCCCTGACACTCGTACCTGGCCCCGCCTGTCAGGCACCCAATCGGCGGAACGAACTTCGATGGAACACGATGGGTGCCACGTCTTCGTGCACTGTGATGTCGTTGACACGCAGGATCACGATGGTGTGATCCCCCGCGGGCACCAATTGTTCGACGGCACTCTCAAGCCACACGCTGGTTCCCTCGATGAACACCGCGCCACCTCGTGACACCGTATTGAGGCCGGTGAACCGGTCACCCGTGTTCGCCGCCAACGTTCGCGCCACGTCGTCATGCAGTTCTCCGAGCAAACTGATGCCCAGCACCGGCAGATCCCTGAGCCGCGGCCAGGTGGTGGATGTGTTCTGAACACAGAACGACACCAATGGCGGATCGAGAGACACCGGCACGAAGGTGCTCGCGGCCAGGCCGACTCGAACACCGTCGACATCGGCTGCAATCGCGATGACACCCGAGGGGAAGTGCCCAAAGGCCTCCCGCAGTCGGTCCGGTGTCAGATCTCTGTCAGCGCACATGTGTGTCACGTACTTTACGGTGCCCGTCGCTCCTGGCAGCCGCTCGGAGGCGGCTGGCGGCCACTGGCCAACCGGTGGGTTTGATAGCTAAAACACACTTTGCGTTTAGGTTACCGACCGGTATAGTGGAGTGGGTTACTGGTGGGTAACTTCAAGAGAGTACCCAACCATCAGGTGGCAGCCTTACCGAGGAGGAAGTTCGTGAGCCACTACAGGTCAAACGTCCGTGACCAGGAATTCAACCTCTTCGAGGTGCTGGGCATCGACAAGGCGCTGGGCCAAGGAAAGTTCGCCGAACTCGATGCCGACACCGCCCGCGAGATGCTGGGCGAGATGGCCCGACTGGCCGAGGGACCAATCGCAGAATCGTTTGCCGACGGCGACCGCAATCCCCCGGTCTTCGATCCCGAGAAGCACACCGTGACGCTGCCGGCGTCGTTCAAGAAGTCGGTCCGCGCGGTCGTCGACGGCGGCTGGGACAGGATCGGCATCAGCGAAGACTTGGGCGGCGTGCCCGTGCCCCGCGCGGTGCAGTGGGCGCTCGTTGAACACATCCTCGGGGCCAACCCAGCCGTCTACATGTATGCCATGGGTGCGGGGTTCGCCGAGATCTTCTATCACCAGGGCACCGAAGAGCAGAAGAAGTGGGCCATGCTCGCCGTCGAACGCGGCTGGACCTCGACCATGGTCTTGACCGAGCCCGACGCAGGTTCGGACGTGGGCGCGGGCCGCGCGAAGGCGGTCCGGCAGGACGACGGGACATGGCACATCGAGGGCGTGAAGCGATTCATCACTTCCGGTGACGCCGATGACCTCGGCGAGAACATCCTGCACCTGGTGCTCGCCCGCCCCGAGGGCGCCGGCCCCGGCACAAAGGGTCTGTCGCTGTTCTTCGTACCGAAGTTCCTGTTCGATTTCGAGACCGGTGAGCCCGGAGAGCGCAACGGCGTATTCGTCACCAACGTCGAGCACAAGATGGGTCTGAAGGTATCGGCCACCTGCGAGCTGTCACTGGGCCAACACGGTATACCCGCCAAAGGCTGGCTGGTCGGCGAGGTCCACAACGGCATTGCCCAGATGTTCGACGTCATCGAGCAGGCTCGCATGATGGTCGGCACCAAAGCCATCGCGACACTGTCGACGGGCTACCTGAACGCCCTCGAGTATGCCAAGACCCGTGTCCAGGGTGCCGACCTGACTCAGATGACGGACAAGGCCGCGCCACGCGTCACCATCACACATCATCCCGACGTCCGTCGCAGCCTGATGACCCAGAAGGCATACGCCGAAGGCCTGCGGGCGCTGTACCTGTACACCGCGTCCTTCCAGGACGTCGAGGTGGCCAGCGCCCTGCACGGTGTCAATGCCGAATTGGCGGCCAAGATCAACGATCTGTTGCTGCCCATCGTCAAGGGCGTTGGGTCCGAGCAGGCGTATGCCAAGCTGACCGAGAGCCTGCAGACCTTCGGCGGCTCCGGCTTCCTGCAGGACTATCCCATCGAGCAGTACATCCGGGACGCGAAGATCGACTCGCTCTACGAGGGCACCACGGCCATCCAGGCGCAGGACTTCTTCTTCCGCAAGATTGTCCGCGACCAGGGCAGGTCGTTGGGTTATGTCGCCGGGGAGATCGACAAGTTCGTCAAGAACGAGTCCGGCAACGGCCGGCTCAAGACCGAGCGTGAACTGCTGACGACCGCCCTCGCCGATGTGCAGGGCATGGCGGCATCGCTGACCGGATACCTGATGGCCGCGCAGGAGGATCGGGCCAGCATTTACAAGGTGGGCCTAGGGTCGGTGCGCTTCCTGATGAGCGTGGGCGATCTGATGATCGGCTGGCTGCTACAACGTCAGGCTGCTGTCGCGATCGAGAAGCTCGACGCCGGCGCCACCGGTCCGGAGAAGTCGTTCTACGAGGGCAAGATCGCCGCGGCCTCGTTCTTCGCGAAGAACATGCTGCCGATGCTGACCAGCACCCGTGGCATCATCGAAAACCTCGACAACGAGATCATGGAGCTCAACGAGGCCGCCTTCTAACCGGGCGCACGTACAGCAGCTGGCCCCCGGGATGATCCCGGGGGCCAGCTGCTCAACGGGTGCCGACAGAAAAGGGCGGGTTCGGGAGGACAAATTGAGGGCGTCTTCGTTGTTCTCTCGCGCGTCCGACCTTCGCCTCTATGTCGGTACTTTGGAATGTGTCACTCCCGAACCCGTCGTGTGATCGACAGTACGCCTCGTAACACGCTTGCACCAGAAGTAGTTTTGACGAGGTTTCCAGAGACTCCCGGGAACCGCCGCTGAAGTCCCCTCGCCTCCAGCGACGGCCTTCGCCCGCGTCGACAAGACCCCGAACAAAGAGGAAGCCCCGTGTCGCCGTCGGGTCGGGGGTCAGACGGCGACACGGAGCTGTCCTGTACGTCGGATACCCGTCCGCGGGTGTTACAAAGCTCAGGCTTCGAGGATTGCGGTGACGCCCTGTCCGCCGGCCGCACACACCGAGATCAGGCCACGCACCGGACGCCCCGTCGCCCCAGCTGCCTTCTTCTGGGCCAATTGCTTGGCGAGCTGCGCGACGATGCGCCCGCCGGTGGCCGCGAACGGGTGACCGGCGGCCAGCGACGAGCCATTGACATTGACCTTGGACCGGTCGATCCGGCCCAGTGCGGCGTCAAGCCCCAGACGCTCCTTGCAGTACTCCTCGGACTCCCACGCCGCCAAGGTGGCCAGCACCACCGACGCGAAGGCTTCGTGAATCTCGTAGAAGTCGAAGTCACCCAACGCAAGTCCGTTCCGGGCCAGCAGCCGCGGCACCGCATAGGTGGGCGCCATCAGCAGTCCGTCGGCGCCGCTGACGTAGTCGACCGCCGCCGTTTCACTGTCCACGAAGTGAGCCAGCACCGGAACGTCGTGAGCCTGCGCCCACTCATCGGAGGACAGCAGCACCACCGATGCACCATCGGTCAGAGCAGTCGAGTTACCCGCGGTCATCGTTGCGTCACCGTTCTTGACGCCGAACACAGGTTTGAGCATCGCCAGTTTCTCCGGCGACGAGTCGGGCCGCAGATTGTCGTCGCGGTAGAGGCCGAGGAACCCGGTGACGAGGTCGTCGAAGAAGCCGCTGTCGTAGGCCGCGGCCATGTTGCGGTGGCTGGCGGCGGCCAGCGCGTCCTGGTCGATGCGCTTGATGCGCATCTGTTTGGCGGTGACGGCGGCATGCTCCCCCATCGACAGTCCCGTGCGCGGTTCACCGTTGGTGGGAATCTGCACGCCCAGCGAAGCGGGCAATTTGCCGACCAGCTTGAGCCGTTCGAGATTCGACTTCGAGCGGCGTAACCCCAGCAGCGTGCGGCGCAGGTCATCGCCGAAAGCGATCGGCGCGTCGGAGGTAGTGTCCACGCCCCCGGCCGCCGCGACCTCGTACCGGCCCGCCGCGACGCCATCGGCGGCGGCGATGGCGGCCTGCAGACCCGTTCCGCAGGCCTGCTGCAGATCGAACGCCGGCGTGTACGGCGACAGCGAACTGCCCAGCACGCATTCGCGCATCAGATTGAAATCGCGGCTGTGCTTGAGCACCGCGCCGCCGATCACCATATCCAGCCGCTCCCCCGCCAGGCTGAACCGGTCTGCGAGCCCATCGAGAGTGGCGGTGAACATGTCCTGGTTGGAGGCCTGGGCGTACGCCCCATCGGAACGCGCGAAGGGAATACGGTTGCCGCCGAGCACCGCGACGGGGCGACGGTTCCGGGCGCTCTGCGAGGTAGTGGTGGCCACAGCTTTCTCCGTATGGTCGTATTTGGGTTGGTTGGCTGTTGGGGCCATACTACTCACTGTTCTTACTCTGGAGTAAGTTCGTCTTGACAGCACATCGCGACACGAGAGGCAGCTCAGTGGCTCCGAAGCTTCCGACCGACCTGTATTCGCAGGTGGTCCTCTCCGCGCCCGGCTCGTTTCTGGCCAAGCAACTCGGCATCCCGGCGCCCGAGACCCTGCGCCGCTACCGCGCCGGCGACCCGGCGCTGGCAGGGCCGCTTCTGATCGGCGGTGACGGACGCATCGCCGAGCCCATGCGCACCGCCCTCGGCGGGGATTACGACCTCGTGGGTGACAACCTCGGCGGACGGTGGGCCGACCGGTTCGGCGGGTTGCTGTTCGATGCCACCGGAATAACCTCGCCGGCCGGGTTGAAGGCGCTGCACGAGTTCTTCACGCCCCTGTTGCGCAATGTCGGTCCGTCGGGGCGCATCGTGGTGGTCGGCACCACCCCGGAGCAGACCGGCGGCGTCGACGAGCGCATCGCGCAGCGGGCGCTGGAAGGGTTCACCCGCTCGCTCGGCAAGGAGATGCAGCGCGGTGCGACGGTGTCGCTGGTGTACCTCGCGGCCGATGCCAAGCCCGCCGCCACCGGCCTGGAATCCACCTTGCGTTTCCTGCTCTCGGCGAAGTCGGCCTACGTCGACGGCCAGGTGTTCTATGTCGGCGCCGCCGATTCCACCCCGCCGGCCGATTGGGACAAGCCGCTCGACGGCAAGGTCGCCATCGTGACCGGCGCGGCCCGCGGCATCGGTGCCACCATCGCCGAGGTGTTCGCCCGCGATGGCGCCAAAGTCGTGTGCGTGGACGTCGAACCGGCTGCCGAGCCACTGGCAGCGACAGCGGCCAAGGTGGGCGGGACCGCACTTACGTTGGACGTCACCGCCGACGACGCCGTCGAGAAGATCACCGAGCATTTGCGTGAGCATTACGACGGCGGGGCCGACATTCTGGTCAACAACGCCGGCATCACCCGCGACAAACTGTTGGCCAATATGGACGATGCCCGGTGGGATGCGGTGATCGCAGTCAATCTACTTGCCCCGCAACGGCTTACCGAAGGACTGGTGGGCAACGGCGCCATCGGCGCGGGCGGACGCATCGTCGGCCTGTCGTCGATGGCAGGCATCGCGGGCAACCGCGGCCAGACCAATTACGCCGCCACCAAGGCCGGCATGATCGGGCTGACCGACGCGCTGGGACCGAAACTCGCCGAGCAGAACATCACCATCAACGCCGTCGCGCCGGGCTTCATCGAAACCAAAATGACCGAGGCCATCCCGTTCGCCACCCGCGAAGTGGGCCGTCGGCTCAACTCGTTGTTCCAGGGCGGACAACCCGTGGACGTCGCCGAAGCGATCGCATACTTCGCCAGCCCGGCGTCGAATGCCGTGACCGGCAACACCATTCGGGTGTGCGGCCAGGCGATGCTGGGGGCCTGACATGATTTCCGCGAGTCGACGAAGCGCGCAGCGCACAGGAGTGAGGAATACCCGCACCGAGACACCGGGACGAGTGAAATGAGCGGACTTACGAACATGATCCGCGCGGCCGCCGGGGCACTGCCACTGATCCCGCGCGGCGAGCACCTGCCGGAGAAGACGCTCACGGTGTCCGACGTCGTCATCGACCGGGACAATGTCGCGCAGTACGCCGCACTCACCGGACTGCGCTACGCCGACACCATCCCGTTGACCTACCCGTTTGCGCTGACATTCCCGACCGTGATGGAACTGATAACCGGTTTCGACTTTCCCTTCTCCGCAATGGGTGCGGTCCATGTCGAGAACCAGATCATCCGAAACCGCCCGATTTCCGTCACGGACACGGTGAACATCAAGACGCATGCCGAGAACCTGCGCGAGCACCGCAAGGGCCTGTTGGTCGACGTGGCAACCGATGTCAGCGTCGGCAATGACTGCGCCTGGCAACAGGTTACGACGTTCCTGCATCAGCAACGGACCAGCCTGTCCGATGAGCCAAAGCCGCCACCGGTCAAGCAACCAAAACTGCCGCCACCTGACTCCATCCTGCGCATCACGCCCCGCCAGATCCGCCGCTACGCGTCGGTGGGCGGAGATCACAATCCGATCCACACCAGTAGCGTCGGCGCCAAACTTTTCGGTTTCCCGGCGGCAATCGCGCACGGGATGTTCAGCGCCGCAGCCGTCCTGGCCAATATCGAAGGGCAGCTTCCGAACGCCGTGCGCTATTGGGTGAAGTTCGGCAAGCCGGTCATCCTGCCCGCCAGTGCGGGTTTGTACGTCGACCGCGTCGCCGACGGCTGGGATCTGTCGCTGCGCAACGTGAGCAAGGGCTATCCTTACCTGACCGGTGAAATCCGGGCGCTCTGAGACCGTACGGGTAAGGCAGCGACCTAGTCCGTGTATTGGCTTCATCGCTTGACGCGATGGGATATGCGTTGGGATGCAACGCTTTCACACCAAGACCGGGTGGTTGCTGCGAAAGACGCCGTGGGGATCGCGCTGTTGTTTGACCCTTCTCAGTCGGGCCAGGGTGGCCCCGTCGAAGGCGTCGACGACACCCTGTTCGGGGGTAAGGAAATTGAACGGGACTTTGTGGGTATTCACCGGACCCAGCGCGTCGAGGAAGGCACTGGTGCGCGCCTCCAGCGCCGCGCCCATCTGCGGGTTCGCCTGCATGCCACCGAGATTGATGAAGTACGGTGCGGCCACCGTTCCGGCAGAGGTGTCGGACGGACGTTGCAGGGCACCACCGAGGTGGCGGATCTGGACGAATATCAGCGGTTCGATCGATTGGGCAAGAACGGCGTCGAGGAACCGGCCGGTCAATCGGGTGACGAGTGTTCCGCGTTGCCGTGACGGAGTGGGTTTCGTGGGTTCGCTGGTGATGGTCCCGATTTCGCCGACGGATAGCACCCGTCGGGTGTCGGAGAGTTGTCCACCGATGCGGTCAAACGGCTGCAGCAGAGCAGCGGCCGCATCGGCGGGGCCCAGATAGGTCGTGTCGAAACGGACCATCGCAGGCGCGCCGGGGAACCGGACCAGGCTGCACCACACGGTGAGTTCGTCGGGTGCCGTCGCGGTGACGTCACGGAACGCCACGATCACCGCTGAGGCCTGACGGACGGGCCATGTCACGGCGCCGCCGTACACCGACGGTGCCGGTTTGAGGTCGAACTCGAGTGCGGTGACCAGTGCGTAGTCGCCGCCTCCTCCCCGCAGAGCCCAGAACAGGTCGGGTTCGGCGGTTTCGGTCACTCTCGGGCGGTCGCCGTCGGCGGTGAGGACCTCCATGGCGGTGACACTGTCGGCGGCCCACCCGTGGCGGCGGCTGAACCAACTCAGGCCACCGCCGAGTGTGTAGCCGGTGATACCGACGACC
>CAYLWH010000139.1:3771-8219 GCA_964387245.1 uncultured Mycobacterium sp. | reverse complement strand
GCGGGGGAGCCTTCGGCAACGGCGACGACTGGATCGACAGCGCCATCGAGCGAGCATTGAGAGTCGTCGAGCACGCGGGACTGGATATTCGCATCGTCAGTCGCGGCGCGGTGAGCCGCGCAGTCCAGGCGATCGTCGACCACTGCGGCTAACCCTCGGCTACGAACACACCCTTGAGCACATCCGACGGGAGCTCGATTTTCAGCGGGGCCCGCGGAAGACGCACCTCGGACGGGGTCTGTGGCTGCGCGCGGTGTCTGCATAGGGGCAGGCGGCGTACCCGGCGATCACGTCGTGAGCGGACGCGGGTTTCGCGGCGGCGGCACTGAGGCTCTCCGGGTGGTGTGGACATCGAGATAACGAAGGCGGTTCGACAGGGATCTCGAGTGTTTATTCGAGCTCATTTGGACGTAAATCCTTGGGGTGGTGGGAATTTGGTGAGGCGGCGTATCCGCAGCTCGGGCTGGTCGTGCTGAGCGTGTGGGCGGGCCATCGCGTAGTGATGGCCGAGTTACCTACCAAGTGCCAACCATTGGCCGGCTTCGAACACTGAGGTCACCGCATCCCCGTCGGTTGGTGAATCTGTTCTCAAGTCTGACGACAGGTCACGCACCGACACCCGGTCAGTAGCTCTCTTCGGGCAGACCGGGAATGTGGCCACCGATCGCGCGGGCGAGCGTTCGGACGAACTGCACCCAGCGTTCCGGCTCGAGGATTGCTTATTCCCCATCGTCGGCCCCATAGTCGGGCGCACCGTTTGGGATGCGCACCCACCCTTCCATGTCCGCGTCGTAGGAGCAGTAGGCGACCAGCACGTTGTCGACGTAGACAACGCTGCCTTGGCTGCTTGTATTTACACACTGCCCCAATGCTTCTCGAGTTACATTGCCAGACGGTTGCGAAAATCTACCGCAAGGTCGTCACGCGATCATCCGTGCGGACTACAGTGATTCCGGCAGCGGAGGCGCCTCGTCCAGCAAGCGCGTGAAGGCGTCCACCGACGCGTTCCGTCCCGGCGCCCATTCCTGCTGCCACACCCTCAGCGGGACGTCGGCGAATGGGTCGAACCTGCTCGCCAACCGTGAGTACTCCTGCAGACGCCATTCACGCAGGCGGCCGTCACCCTTCAAGAACTCCACCAGTCGAGCCTCGACACGAGTTCTGGCCCGAACAGTGTCTCTTTCGCCGAAGTGGAGATTGATGGGGTCGTCGGTCACCGGCAGGTCACGGATGCCCGCTTGGCTCAGCTCGCACGACGCAACGGGCAACTGGCGACGCTCGACAGTGGCTTGGCGCACTTGCACAGCGACGTCGCAGTTCCCGTTCCGGCCCTGCAGTGAGACGGAGTGAGCCCGGTTCGGCTTCCGAGGATGACGGTGCAAAGCACAGCGCAATCGTAATGCTTGCAAACTGCTAGCATCGACGCCATGAGGACTCTGTACCTGCGAAACGTCCCCGACGATGTCGTGGCCAGGCTGGAGCGGCTCGCCCTGGCCGCCAACATGTCGTTGACGGCGGTGGCCATTCGTGAGCTCGATGCGGCCAGCCGGCGTGTCGACAACGCCGACCTGCTGGCCACCCTGCCGGATCTGCATATCCCGGCCGAGGAGATTGTCGGGCATGTTCACGCTGATCGCCGGTGATCGTCCTCGACGCTTCGGCGGCGGTTTCCGCGCTGCTCCATGATGGCCACGCCCGGCGGATGGTTGCCGGCGAGGGCGTGCATGCTCCCCATCTGGTCGACACCGAGGTGGTCAGTGCGCTTCGGCGGCAGGCCGGGGCAGGAGTGTTGCGCGTCGACGATGCCCACGCGGCCCTGGATGTCTGGCGGCGCCTGGCACTGATCCGTTATGCCGCGGCCCCGTTGCTGGAGCGGGTCTGGGAGCTACGCCACGGCGTGTCGGCGTACGACGCGATGTATGTGGCGTTGGCCGAGAGTCTGCAGTGCGCGTTGGTGACAGCTGATGCCAGGCTCGGTAGGGCGACCGGGGTTCGCTGCCCCGTGACGGTCGTGCCGGACTGACCGAGTCAAAAACGAAGTGTGCGTGCCGGTTCCGGCGTCAATCCCAGGACTGTTCAAGCCCGAGCGCCGCGCGTAGTCGGTCGGCGTCCATGCTTCCCGCAGCTGCCACCCCGGCGGGAAAAGTGTCGAGCAGCTTGATCAGGTCGGGGCGTCGGGTGGGATCGTCGGCGGCCTGGCGCGGCGTGTAGCCGTCGAGTGCGGGGATCGCCTCATCGAGCCAGCGGGCCTCGAAGTCGTGGATCACCTGCTCCATGAATGCAGCCACCTCGGGGTCATCTTGGTCGAGGGCGAGGCTGCCGGTGGGCAGCTGTGTGGCCAACGCGGCGGCTTCACGTGCATCGCCCATCGGGCGGCGGGTGTCTTCGAGCACCGTCATCCCAGGATCAAGGCGTGCCAGCGTGGCCAGCGCCCGATCCATCCGCTTCTCGCTGTTGGTTTCCACCTGGAGAGTGTCACCGTCGAGTACGAGGGTGGCCCGGATGCGCGGCATGCCCTTGTTGACGACGTGTTCCAGCCAGCGTGGCGGCTCCTCGCCGTCGAGCCGGTCGTAGGCGTTGTCGAGCGCAGATTCGATTCCGTTCGGATCGCCGACCTGCACGATGGCCTCGCAGATCGCCAGCGGATCGCCGTCGGTGTTGATCAGTGCGGGCGGCGCGAACCGTCGGCTCAGGTAGGCAACCAACTCCACCGGGTCGGGCTCGGCATCGAGGAGGGCGATCAGTGCGTCGCGCTCGTGCAACGCCACCGGCTCGATCCCGCCGAAGAACTGCATCGTGTCCCCGGCCGGCACCGCTCGTGCACAGATCAGCTGCCCCGGCTTCACCGCACTGCTGCCCGTGCGTTCCGACACCTCATGCCGGTCGCCGGTGCGCACGTCGCGCACGGTGACGCCCTGGCCGCGGTGCACCTCCTCGACCTCGAACACCGACCGGTCCGCGAGCAGCCATTGCTCGGCCAGTGCCCGCTCATCCTCGGGCAGCAGAAAACCGCGCACCGCAAGGAAATCCGCGAATGCACCACCCTCGAACAGCGCCGCGTCCAACACCAACGGGTCAGCCAGCTCGGCGAACTCGGTGTCGTCGTCGGAGTAACGGGTGCGTTCCAACCCGACCTCGGTCAGCAGTTCTCTCCAGCCGCCCAGCAGCGCGTGTTGAGCAGCTTTGGTGTAGAGCCAGCCGGCCCGCTCGGCCAGCGGCAGCTGTTCGCGGCCGAGGTGGCATTTCTTGTACTTGCGGCCCGACCCGCACCAACAAGCGTCGTTGCGGCCGAGGGCCGGGCGCGACGCGGCCCGATGACGCTCCAGAAGTGCGACCATCGGATCGTCCGGTGCGGCGCCGGCACGGCGCAGCAGTGAAAGCCCGCGCTCGGCGTCGCCGCGGTCGGCGGCGAAGCGAGCCAGATCGAACAATGTCGGCGCCCAGTCAGTGTCCATCGATTCGGCGACCAGCAACTCGCGTTCGGCCTCCTCGACGCTCCCGGTGTGTTCCAGTGCGGTCGCGCGTAGCCAGCGAAATGCCACCCGCGCCCGGCGATGGACTGTGGGCTCCAGTGTTTCGGCGAACAGGCCCAGTGCGGCCGCACCGCTGCCGCTGAGCGTCTCGGTCATCAGGATCTCCGCCAAGACGGGGTCGGCGAGCACGCCACCGAGATCAGCGGCCAACTCGCCCAGGCTGGGTTCCGTTGGGGCGCTGGCCATCTCGTCGGCCGTGTGCCACGGATCGTCGAACAGCTCGTCGCCGTCGGCGGTCTCCAGCAGCACTGCCATGTGGTCGCACATCTGCACGAGGGTGTACAGCGCGAATGCGTCGTCGGGGTCGAGGTCGTACTGCCGGGCCAGCGCAGCGCACCCAAGCTCGAAATGCCAGACGTCGAAATCGAATCCCGCCGCTGCAAGCCATTCGTCGTCGTACGGCAGACCGGCGTCGCCGACGATCTCGCTCAGCGGTGCCAGCGGTTGGGTGAACAATGCCGGATCTTGGGCGCATGCCGTCCATACCGCCGCGTTGAAGTACACCGGCTGGTCAGCGTCGAGCATCGCGGACAGCCGCGTGCCTAATGCGTTATCGACGGTGGCGGTGACCGGCTCGATCACCAGGCCCTGTGCGGTGAGTCGCAGCCCGATCACATCGTCCTTGACCACGCCCAACGCCGCCAACGTGCCCGGCGCGAGCAGCAACGCCCCAAGCGGATCGACCACTTCCAGCGGAATCGCCCGCTCGACGAGCAGCTCGAGGTCGAACATCGGCATCGCCACTGGGCCGAGTGCGCGGTCGTCGCCGAACCGCGCAAACTGTTCGCTCTCGCACAGCGCGGTGATCGGGTCCAGATCCGGGGTCACCGTGAGTATGTCGTGAGCCACTTCGCTTGCGCTGACCCGGTGGGTGAACACCCGTCCGTCGAGTAGTTTTGGCAGCCACACCCACCG
>CAYLWH010000139.1:1884-3671 GCA_964387245.1 uncultured Mycobacterium sp. | reverse complement strand
TCATGGTGGCGGTGACCATCCGGGACGTTCCGGAATCGGTGCGAGACGAGCTTGCCGCGCGCGCCGCACGCGGTGGCAAGTCCCTGCAGGAGTATCTGCGCGGCGTGCTGGTGGCGACCGCCGAGAAGCCTGCAGTAGACGATCTCATCGCGCGGGCGCGTGCGCGAGTGGTCGCCACCGGCGCACGCGTGGACGCAGCGGCGACAGTTGCCGCCCGCGACGCAGACCGCCGGTGACGGCGATGTGCTGTGACGCCTCCGCGGTGGTCACGCTGCTCGTCGATGCGGGCCCAGATGGCGTGTGGGCGGCCGAGACGTTCGCCGGTGCGACCCTCTACGCGCCGGCACTGTTGCCCTTCGAGTGCGCCAACATCATTCGGCGCCACGAAGCGACAGGCCTTATCGGCTCCGATCAAGCGGCGCAGGCGCACTCCGATTTGGTCGACTTGGCCGTCGAGTTGTGGCCGTACGAGGCACTTGCCGGCCGAGTCTGGGAACTTCGAAGTAACCTCACCAGTTACGACGCGGCCTACGTCGCTCTCGCAGAGGCCATCGACGTTCCTCTGGTGACATTCGACCGGCGTTTGGCCCGAGCTCCCGGTGTCACCTGCACCATGTTGGTGCCGCCCCGTCGGTGAAGTGCCCCTACGGAACAGACTGACCTCGAGGCCACGGTACTGCGTGGGCGCACTGTGCAGTTGGAGTTCCGACGGTGTCTCTTGAACAAACTTCGTAACCCTACGGCCTACGACTTCGCAGCCGCCTTGATCTGCTTGGTGATCCGCTTCAGCAGCTGGTCGTCGACATCCATGTGAAGCATGACCGGATCGGCCTCGACGGTGCCGCGCCCATAGCGCAACAGGTCGGGGATGTCACCGACCTGCTCGACGAAGTCGTCGATGAACGTCTCATAGCCGTCCAGCGGAATGCTCATCAGGTGCGAACAGTCCCGCAGTAAACCGGTGTACTTGGTGGGCACCCCGAAGTCGCGGCAACGCTCGGCCAGTTCGAGGAATCGTTCGTGGTAATCCATCAGACGGTTCGCCACATGCAGGATGCCGTCGCCGTCGGCCGTGCTCTCGTCGCCGCGATCGCCGAACACCCCCATGAACGCCGGCGCCGACATGAATGCCTCGACCTGAGTGACGAGTTGGTTCAGGTCCTCCATACGGGCCGCCGCGAAGCGGGCGACCTCATCGCCACCGCGCGCACGACTGCCGGACTGGGTCGCGTAGCCGAGCTCGCAGTCAAGCAAACGTGATTGAACCGCGGAACGCCGCTGCACGAGCACCGAAGCAAACGCCGCCCAGCGCCAACCCGCAGGCTTGTCCGCAAGGAGCTTCGAAAGCTCAGCCTTGGTCTGGGCGACGGTGACGATCGGCTGCGCCCGCGGAGTCTTCCCGGCCAGGGATGGATCAGGTGAGATCTGCCGCATCAGTTCGGCGCCGGTGGGGCCGTAGACGCCTCTGCTGTCGCCGCGGCGGGCCCACCGGTTCTGTCGGTCCGCGCGGTAAGCGAGTTGTTCGGCCTCGCGTGCCGCCGCCGCCCTCTGTTCATCGATGTGCCGCACAGTCGCACGAACCACGAAGAACAGCCCGACGGCCACGCCCGCCGCGACGAACCACCAGAAGAAATGGATGACGATCCCGACGATCAGCAGTACGCCGAACACCGCGCCACCCGCGCCATCCGAGCCGGACCGTGACTGACGCTTCGCCATGGCTACGGACTCCACGAATCCGCGGATGCCGCCGGCGCCAGCGCGATGGCACCGCCGATCGTCAAGGC
>CAYLWH010000139.1:0-1784 GCA_964387245.1 uncultured Mycobacterium sp. | reverse complement strand
TGCGCTCCTGACCCAGCCCGACCGGCTGCGGCGCTGGTTGACCGTAGCCGCCCGCATCGAGTTGCGGGCCGGGGGCGACTACCGGTGGACGGTGGCACCCGGTCACACCGCCGCGGGCAGGGTCGTCGAGATCGAGCCCGGCACACGGCTGGTGTACACCTGGGGCTGGGAGGACGGCGGGGACCCGGCGCCGGGCGGATCGACCGTGACCGTCACCCTGACGCCCGTCGACGGCGGCACCGAGGTGCGGTTGGTGCACGACGGCCTGACCGGCGAGCAGGCCGCCCGCCACACCGAGGGCTGGAACCACTACCTCGACAGGCTGGTGGCCGCGGCCGTGCGCGGCGACGCGGATCCCGACGAATGGGCGGCATCGGGCGAGCCGCTCGACGAATTATCCTGCGCCGAAGCCACATTGGCAGTGCTCGAGCACGTGCTGCGCGGCGTGGGCGCCGCCGACATGGGCAAGCAGACGCCGTGCACGGAGTTCGATGTGGCGGGGCTGGCGGATCACCTGATGAACTCGATCGCGGTGATCGGGGCGTCGGCGGGTGCGCAGCTGCCGCCACGTGATACCGGCGCGCCGCTGGAGGCCCAGGTGGCCGACGCGGCGCAGCCGGTGCTGGAGGCGTGGCGGCGGCGCGGCGTTGCCGGGACCGTCGAACTGGGCTCCCGCGAGGTGCCCGCGGTCATGCCGATCAGTATCCTGTCACTGAAATTCCTGGTCCACGCTTGGGATTTCGCATGCGCCACCGAAAACCAGGCGGTGGTATCCGAACCGGTCGCCGAGTACGTGCGGGGCAAGGCGGAGACGGTGATCACGCCGGCGGCACGCGATGCCGCCGGGTTCGCCGACCCCGTCGAGACCCCACCCGGAACCGCGGCGTTCGACCGCCTCATCGCGTTCACCGGCCGTCAACCGGCCTGTGTCGGAGTTTCCCCCAGCTAGCCAAAGGGATCGTCATGCCGAAACGAACCGAATACGCACAGGGCACCCCCGACTGGGTCGACTTGCAGACCACTGACCCGTCGGTCGCCAGGGACTTCTATACGGCGCTGTTCGGGTGGAGCTATCAGGACAACCCGATGCCGCAGGGCGGGGTGTACTCGATGGCCCTGCTCGATGGCGACACGGTGGCCGCGATCGCGCCGATGCCGCCGGGCGCGCCCTCGGGCGTGCCGCCGATGTGGAACACCTACCTGGCGGTCGACGACGTCGACGCCGCCGCCGAGAAGGCGGGTCTTGCCGGCGGGCAGTTGCTGATGCCGCCGACCGACGTCGGCGACGCCGGCCGAATGGCCTTCGTGGCGGACCCGACCGGGGCGATCGTGGGGCTGTGGCAGGCCAACAGGCACATCGGGGCGACGCTGGTCGGCGACACCGGCGCGGTGGTCTGGAACGAGTTGCTCACTGACAAGCCGCAGTCCGCGCTGGCTTTCTACGAGGCTGTCGTCGGCTTGGCGCATGCGTCGGTGGAGATGGGGCCGGGCCAGCATTACATCCTGCTCAGGGTCGGCGGGACCGACGTGGGCGGATGCAGCGAACCGCAGGCCGCCGGCGCGCCGAACCACTGGCATGTGTACTTCGCCGTCGACGATGCCGATGCCACAACGGCGCAGGCGGTTTCGGCGGGCGGGCACGTTGCCATGGCGCCGTTCGACATCCCCACCGTGGGACGGTGCGCGGTGCTGAGCGACCCGCAGGGTGCCGTGTTCAGCGTGCTGACGCCGTCGCCGCGGTAGCGAACATCGGTGAGCGTCGGAAAACGCCATGTCGACGCGGC
>CAYLWH010000138.1:0-8291 GCA_964387245.1 uncultured Mycobacterium sp. | reverse complement strand
CCCCCGACATCCGCTACCGCGACTCGCTGTCGGAGGGCGCGAGCGAGGACGCCGACAAGTACACACTGATCCTGGCCAATCCGCCCTTCGCGGGCTCGCTGGATTACGAGTCGACGTCCCAAGACCTGCAGCGGGTGGTCAAGACCAAGAAGACCGAGCTGCTGTTCGTGGCGCTGTTCTTGAAGTTGCTCAAGCCCGGTGGGCGGGCGGCGGTGATCGTGCCCGACGGTGTGTTGTTCGGATCGTCCAAGGCGCACAAGGAGCTTCGGCGAACATTGGTCGAGGACCAGAAGCTCGACGGCATTGTGAAGTTGCCGTCTGGTGTGTTCCGGCCGTATGCGGGAGTGTCGACGGCGATCCTGCTGTTCACCAAGACGAACTCCGGCGGAACCGACCACGTGTGGTTCTACGACGTGACTGCCGACGGTTTCTCGTTGGACGACAAACGGAATCCGGTGGAGGCCAACGACTTACCCGATGCGTTGGCGCGGTGGGCCGAGCGGGTTGGGTCAGAGCGTGAGCGGGCTCGGACCGAGCAGTCGTTCTGTGTGCCCAAAGACGACATCGTCGCGCAGGGATACGACCTTTCGCTGAACCGGTACAAGGAGATCGTTCACGACGAGGTGGAACACCGGCCGCCGCTGGAGATCATCGCGGAGATCGAGAAGCTCGAAGGCGAAATCGCTTCTGGGCTCGCGGAGTTGAAGGCGATGCTGTCGTGAGATTGGTCCCAGTGGGTGACGTCGCTGAAATCAACCCCAAGCCATCGAAGGTTCCTGACGACACCGAGGTGTCGTTTGTTGGGATGGCACAGCTTGACGCCACAAGTGCGCGAACTGAATCGGAATCAGTGCGCAGGTTTGCCGAAGTGAGCAAGGGCTACACGGTTTTCCAAGACGGCGACATCCTCGTCGCCAAGATCACACCTTGCTTCGAGAACAACAAGATTGGGCAGGCGCACCTGCAGCGACAGGTTGGCGTTGGATCAACTGAGTTTCATGTGCTTCGGCCTGGGGAGCATCTGATCGACCGTTACCTGTTGCACTTTCTGAGGCAAGACAATGTCCGGCGCAAAGGGGAGCTTCGGATGACGGGCAGCGCAGGCCAGCGCCGTGTGCCCGCCGCCTTCCTGAAAGCGTTGGAAATCCCCCTGCCTGCACTGGACGAGCAGCGCCGCATAGCCGCGATCCTCGACCACGCGGATACGCTCCGGACCAGGCGGCGCGGAGTGATTGCGCAGCTCGACGACCTCGCCCAATCGATCTTTCTGGACATGTTCGGGGACCCGGTAACGAACCCAAAAGCACTGCCTAATGGGGTGATTGGAGACCTCGTTCTAACAGCTGACTATGGCACGAGTGAAAAGAGTTCCGAGACTGGCGAGATCGCTGTCCTGAGGATGAACAACATCACCTATGGCGGGGATGTCGACCTTCGGGATCTGAAATACATGAACCTGCCGGCCGACAAGTTCGAGCGATACACCGTCCGCTTCGGCGACGTCCTCTTCAATCGAACGAACAGCGCCGAGCTTGTGGGAAAGACCGCCGTCTACCGAGGACGACTACCCATCGCCTACGCGGGATACCTCGTACGACTGAGGGTTCGGCCCGGCTTTTCGCCGGACTACCTGTCGGGTGTCTTGAACTCCCGGTACGGCAAGGCCGTCCTGCGCGGGATGTGCAAGAGCATCGTCGGGATGGCGAACATCAACGCCAAGGAGGTCAGGACTATCCCGACTCTCATCCCGCCGCCGGAAGCCCAACAGGCCTACGCGAATCGTATTCAGGCGGTCAGGGCAGGGAAGGATCTGCAAGGTGCCGCGTTGGTCGAACTCGATTCGCT
This sequence comes from uncultured Mycobacterium sp., assembly GCA_964387245.1. Classification (GTDB taxonomy): domain Bacteria; phylum Actinomycetota; class Actinomycetes; order Mycobacteriales; family Mycobacteriaceae; genus Mycobacterium. The sequence goes on along the minus strand of CAYLWH010000138.1, from coordinate 6,446 downwards.
CTTCGCGTCCCTCCAATCTCGCGCATTCTCAGGCCGACTCTGAGCGGGGGCAGGACCGCCGTATCAGGTGATCAACCCGCCACCCCTAGTCGAAGTTGATAAGTTCAATTGAGTATCCGATCAAGTGATCAAAAGGGGACGGTGTGCCGCGGGGTCGACCTTCACGCGCGACGGTCTACGCGCGACTCGACGCCGCCATCGCCGAGCTCGATCTGCGGCTCGATGGCCTGCCGTCCCCGAAGGAATCGGAGTTCGTGTGGTCCGACATCTGGCACTTGGAAGCGCATCACTCCACGGCACTTGAGGGCAATACTCTCGCGCTGCGAGAAGTCGAGGCCCTCCTGGACAAGGGCAGGGCGGTCGGGGCCAAGCCCCTCAAGGAGTACATGGAGGTACAGGGCTATGGAACGGCCGCGCACTGGGTGTACGAACGTGCGCTCGCGCCCGGCGCCCGCTACGACGGGACGCTCATCTCGTTCAGCGAAGTCCGCGAGATTCACCGCCTGGCGATGACGCCGGTGTGGCAGGTAGCGCCGCATCCCGACGTCACCGAGCGCGACGGTCCGGGCATGTTTCGCGAACATGAGATCCCGGCATTTGCCGGAGGGATGAAGCCGCCGTCGTGGCCGCTGGTCCCGTCGCTGCTGCGCGACTGGATCGACGTGGTTAGGTCGCGTCGCGACGAACTCGGGCGCGTGACGCCGGCGATAGAGCCGATCCCGGAAATCCTGGCGGCCGTCCACAGCGAATTCGAACGCATCCACCCGTTCATGGACGGCAACGGGCGCGCGGGTCGGCTGGCGCTCAACCTGATTCTCGTCCGGCTCGGCTACCCGCCGGTGGTCGTGCTCAAGACGCAGCGGGCGAACTATCTCGCCGCATTGCAGAGGAGTGACAACGGAGACCATGGACCGCTGGGCGAAATCCTCGCCCGCGCGATGTACGACAACCTCAACCGATTCATCGTGCCCAGCCTCGCCGGACCGGCCAGACTCGTAGCGCTCACGTCGCTGGCAGATGATCAGTTCAGCATCGCCGCGCTTCGGCAGGCCGCGACCCGTGGTCGGCTCGACGCCGTGCAAGGGGCGGACGGCATCTGGCGCAGTTCCCACCGCGCGGTGCAAGCGTACGCAAAGAGCCGAGGACGGCGGAGGGGGAAATCGTGAGCAACTTCGCCTTCCTGCGCGCCGTCGACTGGCCGGAGATGCATGCCGACTGCACCCGGGCGGAGAGCTACGCCACCAGCGATCCGCGAAGTGCGTGCTTCTACAGCCGGCGCACCGTCGAGCACGTGGTCGACTACCTGTATGACGTTCTGGCCCTGCCGATTCCGTACAAGAACGATTTAGCCGCAAAGATCAACGATGCGGCGTTCAAGTCAAAGGTCGGCGTGGGCATCGCCACCAAGCTGAACCTGATTCGCAAGCTGGGTAACACCGCGGTGCATGATGCGCAGCCGATTCCGCCGCGGGCCGCGTTGGATGCGCTGCGTGAGCTGCATCATGTGATGCTGTGGTCGGCGTTCCATTATTCGGCGAAACCGCAAGCGGTTCCGATGAAAGCGGCCTTCGATCCGAACGTCGCCGCCAAGGCCGCGCCGCTGTCGCGCCAGGAGGTTGCGAAGCTCTCGGCGAGGTTCGCCGCCCAGGACGAGGCCCACGTCAAGGCCTTGGCGGACAAGGATGAGTTGGCCGCCGCGCAGGCCGCTGAGATCGCCGCGCTGCGCGAAGCCGTCAAACAGGCCCAAACCGCCAACCAGCAGGCGGATGACCGGGATTACAACGAGGCCGGCACCCGAGACCGTTTCATCGACGTGATGCTCGCCGAAGCCGGCTGGCCGCTGAGCGAAACCAAGGACCGCGAATACCCGGTCACCGGGATGCCCACCAACGACGGTGTCGGCTACGTCGACTACGTGTTGTGGGGCACCGACGGTCGGCCGCTGGCGATCGTAGAAGCCAAACGCACCACCAAGAGTCCGCAGGCCGGCCAGCAGCAGGCCAAGCTGTACGCCGACTGCCTAGAGCAGATGACCGACCGCCGTCCGGTCATCTTCTACACCAACGGTTTTCAGCACTGGATCTGGGACGACGCCGGTGGGTATCCGCCGCGCCAGGTCCAGGGCTTCTACACCCGCGACGAACTGGAACTGATGATCCAGCGCCGCGACACCCGTAAACCCCTGGCCGACATGACGATCGACTCCGACATCGTGGAGCGCCACTACCAGCACCGCGCCATCCGGGCGATCGACGATGCGTTCACCGGTAAGCAGCGCGAAGCCCTGCTGGTGATGGCGACCGGATCGGGTAAGACCCGCACCGTCATCGCGTTGGTGAAGCAGTTGATGGAGGCCAACTGGGTCAAGCGCGTGCTGTTCCTGGCCGACCGCACCGCCCTGGTCACCCAGGCCGCCAACGCGTTCAAGGCGCACCTGCCCGATGCCACCACGGTGAACCTGGTAACCGAAAAGATCACCGACGGCCGGGTGTACGTCAGTACCTACCCGACGATGATGAACCTGATCAACGACACCGACTCGGGCATCAGGAAATTCGGCCCCGGCTATTTCGACCTCGTCGTCATCGACGAAGCCCACCGCTCGGTGTACCAGAAGTACCGGGCCATCTTCGAATGGTTCGACTCGCTGCTGATCGGGCTGACCGCCACCCCCAAAGACGAAGTCGACCACAACACCTACCGGCTGTTCCATCTCGAAGACGGCGTCCCCACCGACGCCTACGGCCTCGACGACGCCGTCAAAGAGGGTTTCCTGGTTCCCGCGGTCGGCATCTCCGTCGGCACCAAGTTTCTGCGCCAGGGCATCCGGTATGCCGATCTGTCCGAGGGGGAGAAGGACGAATGGGATGCCCTGGATTGGGGCGAGGGCGACACCCCCGACGAAGTGACCTCCGAGGAACTCAACCGGTTCCTGTTCAACGAGGACACGGTCGACAAGGTGCTCGCCGAACTGATGGCCAAGGGGCACCGGGTCGCTGCGGGCGACCGGCTCGGTAAGACCATCATTTTCGCGAAGAACAAGGACCACGCCGAGTTCATTTCCCGCCGCTTCGACATCCAATATCCGGAGTATGCGGGGCAATTCGCCCGCGTCATCACCCACGGCATCAGCTACGCGCAGTCGCTGATCGACGACTTCTCGGTCACCGAGAAGGCTCCGCACGTCGCGATCTCGGTCGACATGCTCGACACCGGCATCGATGTTCCCGACGTGGTCAACCTGGTGTTCTTCAAGCTGGTGCGCTCCAAGACCAAGTTCTGGCAGATGATCGGGCGCGGCACCCGGCTGCGCCCCGACCTGTTCGGCCCCGGCCACGACAAGGCGAACTTCTATGTGTTCGATTTCTGCGGCAACCTGGAGTTCTTCAGCCAGGATCTGCCGAGCTCCGAAGGCTCGTTGCAGAAGTCGTTGAACCAGAGACTCTTTGAAACCCGGCTCGGCTTGGTCATCGCCCTCGACCACACCTGCCCGGCCAAGGAACCCGACCCGGCGGAAGGGCAGGGCACCGAAACCGAACGCGGACTGCGCGTCGACGTCGCCTGGGCGCTGCATGAGACCGTCGCGGGCATGAACTTGGAGAACTTCCTGGTGCGGCCGCATCGCAAGCTGGTCGAGGAGTACGCGCAGTGGCCGGCCTGGACGTCGTTGACACCCGAGGTGGCCGGTGATGTCGCCGAAGGCCTTGCCGGACTGCCTTCGGCGCATAAGGATGACGACGAGGACGCCAAACGCTTCGACATGCTCGTCCTGCGCCGCCAGCTCGCCCAACTCGAGGGCGACGCCGTCGCCGCCGAACGGCTGCGCGAACAGATCCAGAACATTGCCACCGGGTTGCTGAACCAGACCGCGATCCCTTCCGTTGCCGCGCAACAGGTTTTACTCGAGGAAGTCGGCGGCGACGAGTGGTGGGCCGATGTGAGTCTGCCGATGCTCGAATCAGCCCGTCGCAAGCTGCGCGGGCTGCTGCGGTTTCTGGAGAAGGCCAAGAAGGTTGTCGTCTATACCGACTTCGCCGACGAACTCAGCGAAGCCACCCTCGTTGACTTGCCCGGGATTACCCCCGGAACCAACTGGGAACGTTTCCGCGCGAAAGCCGCCGCCTACCTCAAGCAGCACCAGGATCACATCGCCTTGCAACGGCTGCGCCGCAACAAACCGCTGACGCCCGACGATCTGGAAGCGTTGGAGCGCATGCTCATCGACAGCGGGGTGGGCGGGCAGGCCGATATCGAACTGGCCCGTGAACAGTCACACGGCCTTGGGCTGTTCGTACGCTCGCTGGTGGGGCTGGACCGCGAAGCCGCAGCGGAAGCTTTCGGCACCTACCTCGACGGCACCCGGTTCAACACCGACCAGATCCACTTCATCAACCTCATCGTCACCGAACTGACGGCCAACGGGGTCGTGGAGCCAGCGCGGCTTTACGAGTCGCCCTACATCGACCACGCGCCTACCGGACCTGACAATGTGTTCGACGAAGCCGACGTCGACAACATCGTCTCGATCCTGAACAACGTGCGGGACAACGCCGTACCGGAGGGCGGGGTGGCTTGACAGGTGTCCGACGACACGAAAGCCGACCCGTCTGAGTCTACGTCCAGGGCACTCTTCCCGAACTACCGCAAGGCCTTGATCCGTTGCCATAACACAGCTTTGGGTGTCCGCATGTTCAACGCGGCCAGGCATTCGTCGAGTCGATGCGGGTTGTCCCGCAGGTAATCGATGGCTTTGTCGAGGCATTCCCGCACACTGTCTCCGTACGGGACGCCGGCCTTGGTCATCGCCGCCGCCAGAACGTCTCGGGGAGGACCCATCATCGCGAGATCGATGATGTCGCGACTGTGAACAGCGCGATCGGCCCACCGGTCAGCGTTGGCCAGCAGTTTGGTGGCAGCCATGTCGACTGCGCTGAGCGTTGCAACCCCGCACACCCGGTCCTCATGCTGCGGCGTGTCCAGCTCGATGCGCCCCTCATGGATGATCTCGAATTTGAGTGCGTCACCGTCGATTTCGATCAAGGTCCGGACGCCGTACTGATCGGCACGGACCGCACGCAGCTGGTGCAATTGGTGCCGGGCAAGCGCACCGATCCCGCCACTGCCGGTAACGAGTCGCCGTAGCTCACGGTAACCAGCGAGGTCAGAGACGAGTAAGTCGACATCGAAGGATTCCCGGTACTCGCCGTGACGCAGCACCATCGCCGTGCCGCCGCCGAAGAAGCAGCGGTGGGTCTCCAGCAGAGCGCCATCGAGAGCGTCGAGAAGCTTGGCGACGCGGCGATGATGAGGGCGCTCAAACAAGGAGCCTCCCGTGACTGCACGTGTCGGCGAGATGCTGCACGAACTCCCGCTCCCTCGCGTCCATACCGGCTTGATCCACATGACGCCAATTGCGCTCGTACAGGTGCAGCGCTTCCACTTCGGTGATGTCGGTGTCGCCGCGCAACTGCCACGCGATCTGCCTCAGCTGCGGGTAGTCACCGACACGGACCGTGTGGACCGCTCGCCCGGGGGGTGCACCGTCGTCCTCGGTTGGCCGGTCGGGCTCGGCGGCAACCAGATGCAGGCCCAGCGCCGTGGCCACATTGAGATAGGCGCCGATGGTGACGGCGGGATTGCCGTTCTCGACTCGGTGCAAGGTGACTCGCGATATGCCGGCGGCCTCGGCGGTGTTGACCGCACTGACCCCGAGCTCGGTGCGCCGCGCACGCAGTTGCCGACCCAGCGCGGCCAGCGTGGCCTGCTGAGCGTCGGACACCTTCGGATTGGAGGCAGGCATGATGTTTCTCATTGTATACACCGATACGCGGCCGCGTGAGAGTCGAAGTCCGTCGTCATCGGGCAAGTCATGCCTGCTCGGGTCTGGTGTCTGGCCGACGAACCTTTTGTCGTACCTCGGTGGGAGTCTTCTCGCCATGGGCAGAGGGGGACCACAATGACCACCACGACGCGCTGGGTGGAGTTGGAGCAGCAGAACTTCCGTGTGGATCTCGGCGGAGTGATCGCGCTGCTCAGCAAGAACTTGTACTCGAGCCCCGGGGTGTACATCCGGGAGTTGATTCAGAACGCGATGGACGCCATCGTGGCCAGGGACGCCCTCGGTGCCGCGCCCGCCCCGCGGACTATTTCGATCTCGCCCTACGGGCTGGCCTCACCCGACTCGCCCGCCGAGGAGTTCGCGCTCGTCGATGCGGGCATCGGCGTCAGCCCGGGACAGGTGGATCAGTTCTTGGCGACGGTGGGCGCCAGCACCAAACGTGAGGAGCTGGAGCAGAGCCGGCGCACGTACATCGGTCAGTTCGGCATCGGCCTGCTGAGCTGCTTTCTCATCGCGGATGAGATCACCGTCGTCTCCCGCAGCGCGACGGGTGCGGAGCCGATCGAGTGGGTGGGCAAGAGCGACGGCACGTATCGGGTCCGCGCGG
>CAYLWH010000137.1:6286-8529 GCA_964387245.1 uncultured Mycobacterium sp. | reverse complement strand
GCCGGGCCGGCTCAGCCCGCTGACACCGTGACCGGCAGACCGTTGAGCACGGCGGTCCCGGACATCCAATCCAGCAGCGAGCCGTCGTTGAGCTGGTTGACGTTCGCGCCAGGCTGCGTCGCCGCCACTGCCAGCCTGGTGCCGTCCTGACCGTGGCCCCAGCCGTGCGGCAGCGACACCACCCCGGGCCGGATGTCGTCGGTGAGTTCGACGGGCACGACGACCTCGCCGCCGGGGCCTTTGACCACCGCGAGGTCGTCGATGCCGAACCGCGCGGCGTCGTCGGGATGCATGTGCAGTGTGCAGCGGTTGGTGCCGCCGGCAAGCGCGGGCACGTTGTGCATCCAGCTGTTATTCGACCGCAGGTGGCGACGTCCGATCAGCACCAGTTCGGCGGCATCCCCGCCGCGGCCCACCCGGTCCCGCAGCCGGGCCGCCTCGGCGACCAGCGCCTCAGGTGCCAGCTCGACCTTGCCCGACCGGGTCCGCAGGACCCCCGGCAGCCGGGGCTGCAGCGGGCCGAGGTCGACGCCGTGCGGGGCCGCCTTGAGCCGTTCCAGCGTCAGCCCGTCGGGCCGCGCGCCGAACGCGTCGCCGTACGGCCCCAGTCGAAGCATCATGTCCAGCCGCCGCTCGTATCCCTTTTCCCCGGTGAGCATTTCGGTCAGCTCCCGCACGTCGCGACCGGCCACCGGTGAGTCCGGGTCTGCGGTTTCCTTGGCCAGCGTGGACGCGATCACCTGTGCGTCGACCAGCGCCGGGTCGGCGTCGGCACCCAGTCCGGACAACATCAGCGCGAGCCGGGACAGGATCTCGGCCTCGTCGGGACGGCCGTCGGCCAGCGGTAGCACCGGCGGCGAATAGCGGGCGTTGGCCCGCACGGCCAGATTGTTCAGCGCGAAGTCGAAATGGCCGGCGCGGGTGGGCGGTGGCGGCGGCAGAATGACGTCCGCGTGGCGGGTCGTCTCGTTGAGGTACGGGTCGATGCTGAGCATGAATCCGATGCCGTCGAGCGCCCGGGACAACCGCTCGCCGTCGGGTGCGGAGAGCACCGGGTTGCCGGCAATGGTGATCAGCGCCCGCAACTGGCCGTCGCCCGGGGTCTCCACCTCCTCGGCGAGGGCGGCGGCCGGGAACTCCGAGGCGACTTCGGGATAGCCGGAGACCCGGCTGTGCCAGCGGCCGGTGACGAATCCGCGGCCGGGCCGGGCCGGCCGGGGCGCGGGCGCCGTCGGCCCGAGGGGGAACATCGCCCCGCCGGGTGAGTCCAGATTGCCGGTCAGCACGTTGACGACGTCCACCAGCCAACTGCCCAGCGTCCCGAACTCGACGGTCGAGGTGCCGATGCGGCCGTACACCGCCGCCGACGGCGCGGCCGCGATCTCCCGGGCCAGCTCCCGAATGTCATGGGCCGCAACGCCGCAGTAGGCGGCAACGACCTCCGGAGCGAACTCGTCGGCGAGGGTTCGGACGGCTTCCACGCCCACCACGTGTTCGGCGATCCCACCGAGATCCCCGGGCACGAGGCCCTCGTCGAACAGCACTTGCACGACGGCGAACAGCAGCGCCGGATCAGTGCCCGGACGTGGCGCCAGATGCCGGTCGGCCAGCTCGGCGGTGCGGGTGCGGGCCGGGTCGATGACGGTCAACCGGCCGCCCCGCTTACGCAACGCCCGCAGCTTGCCGGGGAAGTCGGCCGCCGTCGTCACGCTGCCGTTGGACACCATCGGATTGGCCCCGATCACCACCAGGTGGTCGGTGCGGTCCAGGTCCGGGACAGTGAACGCGAACGGGTTGCCGAACATGTGGCCCAGCGCGACCTGTTTAGGCATCTGGTCCAACGTGCTCGCACTGAACACGCTGCGGGTGCCCAGCGCGCGGATCACCAGTGGCGCGTACAGCGTGCCGGCCATGGTGTGCGCGTTGGGATTGCCCACGTACACGCCCACGCAGCGGCCGCCGTACTCGGCGATCACCGCCCCCAGTCGATCGGCCAGCACGGCGAACGCCTCGTCCCAGCCGACCTCGGCAAGGACGCCGTCGCGCCGCACCAGCGGACGGATCAACCGATCCGGGTCGCCGTCGAGTTCGCCGAAGCTGGCGCCCTTGGGGCAGACGAACCCGGCGCTGAACACGTCGTCGCGGTCACCGCGCGCCGCGGTGACGCGACCGCCGTCGAGCGTGAGGGTCAGCCCGCAGGTGGCCTCGCACAGCGGGCAGATGCGCAGCGCGGTTCGGGTCAT
>CAYLWH010000137.1:0-6186 GCA_964387245.1 uncultured Mycobacterium sp. | reverse complement strand
TCAGCCCGCAGGTGGCCTCGCACAGCGGGCAGATGCGCAGCGCGGTTCGGGTCATCGGATGTCCCCTCCTTCAGTGTGCGTAGACCTTCGGCTCCAGCGTGCCGATGTAGGGGAGGTCGCGGTAGCGCTCGGCGTAGTCGAGCCCATAACCGACGACGAATTCGTTGGGGATGTCGAAGCCGACGTAGGCGATGTCGACGTCGGTGCGGCCAGCGCCCACTTTCCGCAGCAATGTGCACACCCGCAACGAACGCGGTTGGCGGGCGGCGAGATTGCGCAGCAACCACGACAGCGTCAGGCCGGAGTCGACGATGTCCTCGACGATCAGCACGTCACGATCGTGGATGTCGCGATCGAGGTCCTTGAGGATGCGCACCACACCCGACGAGGACGTCGACGATCCGTACGAGCTGACGGCCATGAACTCCAGCTGGGTGGGCACGGGTATCGCTCGAGCGAGGTCGGTGACGAACATCACCGCACCCTTGAGGACGGTCACCAGCAGTAGATCCTGCTCCCCGCCGCATCCGCGGTAATCCTTGCCCAGCTGTTCGCCGAGCTCGGCGGTGCGGCTCTGGATCTGGTCCTTCGACAACAACACCGACTTGATGTCACCCGGGTACAACTCGGGTGTGTGGACTGACACCGCCACAGATTGCCATGCCGACACCCCGGAAACCAACGGGGCGCTCACAACGGTTCGGGGGACAAACTCAGAAGCCCGCCGGACCGGCCCGCCACCAGGCGCTGACCGGTCAATTCACTGCCCACCGCGACGCCGCCCTGGCCGCGCCACGAGGTGACGAGTGCGTCCACACCGATGATTTGCCTGGCGGTCAGCCGTACCGCGCCACCGGCGCACAGCCAGCCACGGATCACCCGTCGGCGCACGGCAGTGGGCAGCGGCGCCAGCGCGTCGACGCGCAGCCCGGCCCCGCCGTCCTGCGCGTCGGCCAACGCCCGTGCGGCGATGTCGTCGAGTACCTCGCCGTCCTGCTGCAGGGCGGTGGCGGTACGGGCCAGCGCCTCGGTCACACCGCCGCCGAGCACCTCCTCGAGAAGCGGCAGCACCTCGGAGCGCAACCGCGCGCGGGTGAAGCGCGGGTCGCGGTTGTGCGGGTCGCGCCACGGATCGATACCCAGCTCGGCGCAGGCCGCCTCGGTGACCGACCGGCGCACCCCCAACAGCGGCCGGCACCACGGTGGGTCGTAGGACCTGGTGCCGGCGATGGAACGCGGACCCGAGCCGCGACCCAGCCCGAGCAGTACCGTCTCGGCCTGATCGTCGAGGGTGTGGCCGATCAACACCGGCGCGCCGTCGCGGGCCCGCCGCAGGGCGGCGTAGCGGACCATGCGGGCTGCCGCCTCCGGACCCCCGAACGTGCCGACTGAAACTGGGATCACCTTTGCATCGACGCATCCCAACAACAGACCCTGACCGCGCGCCGCCTCGGCGACATCCGCCGATCCCGGCTGCAGGCCGTGGTCGACGATGAGCGCCGTGGTCGGCAGAACCGCGGCCGCGGCGGCGGTCAGCGCCAGCGAGTCGGGTCCACCCGACAACGCCACACACCACCGGTCGGCGGTGGGCAGATACGCCGCGGCGAACCCGCGCAGAGCAGCCCGGAGCTGCCTCAGAGCACTCGGTCGATCCATCGCTGCGGATGGTCGATCTCGTCGGGAAGTGGCAGCGTCGCCGGACCGGTCCAGATCGCGTTGAAGCGGTCTGTCCCCACCCGCCCGATGACATGGTCCACGAACGCCTTGCCACGGGTGTACTGCGACAACTTGGCGTCCACACCGAGCAATGCGCGCAAAACTCGTTGCAGTGGAGGCTGTTTGCGCTGTCGACGACTGTCGAACCGGCGCCGGATGGTCGCCACCGTCGGGACCGCGGCGGGCCCGACGGCGTCCATCACATGTTCGGCGTGGCCTTCCAGCAACGTGCCCAGCATCAGCAGCCCGTCCAGCGCATGCCGCTGCGGTTCGGACTGCACGGCACGCAGCAGTCCGAGGACTCCCGCGGAGTTCGGATCGCCATCTGGGCCGTGGGCATCGTGCCGCCGACGTCGGACGTAGTCCACCAAACGGCCCGCCACCGCACCCACATCCTCGCCGATGTCCTGCGTCAGCGTTCCCAGAGTTTGCGACATGTGTTGTACCAGCCAGGGATTCGCGCTGAACTGGACACGGTGGGTCACCTCGTGCAGGCACACCCAGAGCCGGAAATCGGCGGGCTGGACCCGGAGCTGACGCTCGACGGCGACGACATTCGGATACACCAGCAGCAGGCGCCCACCATCGACGCCGAACGGGTCGTACTGGCCCAGGATGGCCGACGAAACGAACGCCAGCAGGCCGCCGGTCTGCGCGCCGGCCACCCGGCCGGTCAGCACCCGGGCCGGACCGGTGCCACCGGACTCCTCGGTACCGCCCGTCATCACCCGCATCGACGCCGACGCCGCCCGGATCCACTCCGGCCGATCGACGATGTGGGCGTCGGGGATGGGCCCGTCGGTGTCCAGCCCGCTGACCTCGCGCACCAGCGGTTCGGCGGCGCGCGAGGAGGCCGCCAGTTCCTCGATCACCTGCCGGCGGGTGTAATCGGTGACCGACGGCGCGGGCCGGGCCAGTCGGACACCGACCGACGCGGCGAAGTCCCAGTCGACAGCGCGGCCGACCGTCACCCCGCTCCCGGAGCTCACGAGCCGCATCCGCACGAGCGCAGCGTCGCGGCCAGCGCGTCGATCGCGGTGCGACCGGTCTGACCGGCACCGTTGGAGATCAGCGCGAAGGTCATCACCCGCCCGCCCTGATCGGTCACAACACCGGCGAGCGCGTTGGTGGCCGTAAGCGACCCGGTCTTGGCCCGCAGCCAACCGGCCGACCCGCGGGCGGTGCCGGGGTCCAGGAACCGGTACGACAGGGTGCCGCTGCCCCCGGCGATCGGCAGCATGTCCAGCAGTGGCCGCAAGGCGGGCTGTTCGGCGCCCGCCGCCGCACCGACCACCTCGTCGAGCGTGGTCGCCGTCAGCCGGTCGAGCACCGAGAGGCCGCTGGCGTCCACCAGCGCGGCGCCTTTCATGCGGACGCCCGCCGACGCGAGTCGGCTGGTGACGGCGTCGGCCGCGCCCGCGAAGCTGCGCGGGCGCTGCATCTCGGCGGCCACTTCCCGCGCGATGCTCTCGGCCATCACGTTGTCGGAGGTGACCATCATCTGGCGGAGTCGTTCGATCAGTGCGGCGGACTGCACCGAAGCGAGTTCCGGCCCGGACGCCGGACCCGGGGCGGTCGTCACGTTGGCCGGATCGAGCCCCAGCGCGGCGGCCAGCGCCCGGCCCGCGTCGAGCGCAGGAGTCAGGGAGCGCGTCGACTCGACCGTTGTCGGCTGCGTGCGGCCACCGTCGATCATGACCGGTTGGATCGGTGCGATGTCACCGCCTGCGATGTCGGCCGGATCCCAGCCGGGGGCCATGTCGGGCCCGGTGAACAACGACGTGTCCACCCGCACCGCGGTTGCCTTCACCCCGCTGCGCAGGACCTGGTCCGCGAGGTCGCTGATGCGCGCCGCACCCGGATACCAGGTGTCCTGGTCGGCAGGCGCCGCCGACAGCGTCGGGTCGCCGCCCGCGACGAGCACCACGACGCCGGGCTGAGCGGTCTGATCGGCGGCCACCACCTTGGTGGTCACCCGCTCGTCACGGTCCAGGGTCAGCAACGCCGCCGCCGCGGTGAGGACTTTGTTGGTCGACGCGGGCTGCATCGGGACGTCCGCACCCTGCTGCCACAGTTCGGCGCCGGTCTTCGCGTCGGCGACGCGGCCGGTGATCACGCCGAGGTCCGGGTCGGCCAGCGCCGGGGCGAGCGCGGCCGCGAGTCCGGCCCGCGTCGGTACCGGCGCGGAGTCGTCGACGGGGAGCACACCCGGGTTGGCCACCGCCATCGGTGGATCCGGCAACTGCCCGGTCCGGTCGGGGTGCGCACCGGTGGTCAGCGCCGCCGCGGCAACCACGGCCGCCACCACCGCGAGGACACCGAGACCGATCGCGAAGTGCGTGGATCGGCGCCACCGGGTGGGATGCATGTACTGCAGGGTATCGCTCCACTAGGGTTTTTCCCGACGACGGACCCATCGGTCTTTCCGGCCCGCACAAGTCAAAGGGAGCCTGCAGTGGAATTTGATGTCACCATCGAGATCCCCAAGGGACAGCGCAACAAGTACGAGGTGGACCACGTGACCGGGCGCCTGCGCCTGGACCGCTACCTGTACTCGTCGATGGGCTACCCCGCTGACTACGGCTTCATCGAGTGCACGCTCGGCGAGGACGGCGACCCACTGGACGCCATGGTGCTGCTGCCGGAGTCGGTGCACCCCGCCGTGATCGTCGAAGCCCGTCCGGTGGCGATGTTCCAGATGGTCGACGACGCCGGCGGCGACGACAAGGTGTTGTGCGTTCCGGCCCGCGACCAGCGTTGGGACCACATCCAGGACCTCGGTGACGTCTCACAGTTCGAGTTGGACGCCATCAAACACTTCTTTGTGCACTACAAGGATCTCGAGCCCGGAAAGTTCGTCGAAGCGGCGGACTGGGTCGGGCGCGCAGAGGCCGAGGCCGAGGTGGAGCGTTCCCTGGAGCGGTTCAGGAACTCCGGGCACTGAGCCGTCGCCCGCCGTCCCCGCCACGAACAAATTTGCATTGCCGTAACACGGCGTAACGCGGGCGTGCTCTGCACGGCAGATCATTGCGGTGTGTTGTTGCATCAGGGGATCGGCCTCGACGCCTTCAACGCGCTGCCCACCCAGAAGGCCGTGCACGCCCTCTACGAGTGCTGCTACAGCGTGACGTTGGCCGGAGACCTGGCCGACGGCCGGCCCTACCGCAATCACAACGCGTTCTTCCGGCGGGCCGACGCGCTGCTGTTCGGTCTGTCCGAAGCCGCGGTGGAGCGGATCCTCGACGCTTATCCCCACATCGGCCGGCGTCCGCGCAGCGCCAGGTCGCAGGCCGAACAGTGTGCCGTCTGGGATGACGACCCGGGCCTGATGTCGCGGGTCGAAGCGTCCGCGCGGGGCTACCGCGACCGCTTCGGGTTCGATTTCGTGATGTGTGTCGGAGGTTGCTCGGCGACCGACGTGCTGGCCGCGATCAGCGACCGCCTGCACAACGACGACGAAACCGAGCGCAAGATCGTCCGCAACGAGTTGGCCAAGATCAACCGGACTCGGCTGGAGCGGATGCTGGGCCCCGAGGGCGGCTACCAGAACTGGTGACGAGCGTCCCGTCCCGTCATCGACTTCGTAGCGAGCGCACTCGGCGACCTTTCAGGCCGTCCTCGCCCGCTCGGCGACCCGCGTCTTGGCCAGGCTCGCGATCATCGTGACGAACAGTGTCAGGACGATCACGCCGAGGCTCCACAGCGTCGGGATCTCCGGCACCGGCACCTGCTCGCCGCCGTTGATGAACGGCAGTTCGTTTTCGTGCAGCGCGTGCAGTAAGAGCTTGACACCGATGAAGAACAGGATGAACGCCAGGCCCTGCGACAGGTACACCAGTCGGCTGAGCATGTCGCCGAGCAGGAAGTAGAGCTGACGTAGACCCATCAGCGCGAATACGTTCGCGGTGAAGACGATGTACGGCTCACGGGTCAGGCCGTAGATGGCGGGAATCGAATCCAGCGCGAACATCAGATCGGTGGTGCCCAGCGCGACGATCACCAGGAACATCGGCGTCATCAGGCGCTTGCCATTGGCGTCGCGGTCCTTGACCCGGAGCCGAATCCCCTCCCACTTGTCGGTGAAACTCAGGTGCCGCTGCGCGAACGTGACCACCTTGTTGTCGGCGTCGTCTTCGTGCTCGGTGTCGCGGACCAGTTTCACGGCGGTATACACCAGGAAGGCGCCGAAGATGTAGAAGATCCAGGAGAACCGGTCGATGGCCACCGCACCGAGCGCGATGAAGATCCCGCGGAAGATCAGGGCCAGGATGATGCCCACCATTAGCGCCTGCTGCTGGTAGATCCTCGGCACCTTGAAACTGGTCATGATGATGATGAAGATGAACAGGTTGTCGACCGACAGGCTGTACTCGGTGAGCCAGCCGGCATAGAACTCCAGGCCGGACTGTCTGCCATGGAAGTTCCACAGCCAGACACCGAAAGCCACCGCGAGGCCGACATACACCGAAA
>CAYLWH010000136.1:0-8532 GCA_964387245.1 uncultured Mycobacterium sp. | reverse complement strand
GATGGCAGCGGCAGGCATCGACGCCCGCCACCGGGTCGCTCCGACGGGGGCTGCTGATCGGGTCACTCATTCTGTCCCGTCGATCAACACCGCGCCAAGAAGAACCGCGTGTGCGTCAGCGAGCGCATCGGCTGCTGAGGTGACGTCGCCGGCCCGTGACGAACGTCTGTCGACGACGAGTATGGTGAGGTCCGCCGTGGCACATATCGATTGGTAATCGGTGGTGTCGGCGGTGGATGGTGCGACGACAACAATTACGTCGGCGTGCGTACGAAGCTCGTCGTAGACCGCTGCGATCCTGTCGCGACCCATAAGCGAGTAGCGATCGGCAACAACCGAGCCCGAGGGCATGATCTTCAACGAATCGACCGCACCGTCTTTCAGCGCACCGCTAACCAAGCCGCCGGCGGCGAGTGCATCGTTGAACCCGGCATCATGGCTTTGGCGCGACGCGCCGTTGTCGGCGTAGACCAGAACGGTCCGATATCCCTGTTGCGCCGACAAACCGGCCAACGCTTCGGCGAGATCCCGCGCCCCTTGAGCACCGCGGCTATCGGTGAGGGCAACGACCGGCGATTTCGGCAAGTCTTGGAGACCGACGATGTTGGCAAGTGTGCGCAATCGATCTTCTCGCAACCGTCTTCGCTCAATCGAGCCACCAGCGGGCACCTCGACCAACGGTTCGACGCCGGTCTTGTCCCGAAGATCGGCCGAATTTCGGATCCGTGTCGACAATGCCGCCAGACCGAGGGCGGCAAGGATACCAAGCACCAATCCACCCACGGCCCGCAGTCCCAGTTCGAACACGATGTTGGGCTCGATCTTGGTTACGCCGGCATCTTGCTGGAGCTCCTGCAGACGATTGGCGGAGTCAGCCTCCAATTTGACCAGTTGGTCCTGCATGATGGGCGCCATTGGATTCAGCTGACCGTTGGGCCCGGGCTGGGAGAGCGCCAAGTCGAGTTGGCGCTGCGTGTTCTCGATCGCTTTTTCATATCCGCGTTGCCGGACCGCATTCATATCATCAGAGAACGCATCGGCCATGATCACCGCGGCAGCCTGGGCGAGCTCCGCGTCCTTAGCGGTCGCCTCGATCGTCAGGATCGGGCTGGCAGCAACCGTCCGGGCCTCGAACTTGACATCGTCGGGGATGAATTTGACATCCTCGGTCCTCTCGCGGAGGTTATGCTCGGTCCTCAACCGGAGGATCGTCGCGGGATCGTTGAAAAGGGTGGCGTACCCAACGGCCATTGCCGCCTCGTCCACAGCACCTCGGCCCGATGAGAATACGAGTGTGGACTTCCCCACATACGTCGGCTTGTCATTCAGCAAAGGCAACACGGCCGAAAGGATCGCGACCCCAGCGAACAACAGAACAACCCACCACCGTTGCCGGACCTGATCGATGCGGCGCCGCACATGAGGATTCAATTCCACTCCAAAAACTTATGATTCACATTCCGCCCCTAATCAGATAGGTCACACAGAGCGTCACTAGCAAACGCTGAAAAATTCACGACGAGCAAATGCTACCAGCACATCCTGCTCGCCGTCCAACCGCTCTGGGCGCCATCCGGCAAAGAGATTTCAGCCTCAACCCCATGCTCAATCCCGTCCATCGCGATCACGCATCAAGCAGCGCGACCGGCTCGGGCTCGAGCGTGGCGCGCAGCCACTGCATCGTGCGCCGGATTCCCTCGACAAGATCGACGGACGGTTTCCACCCGAGTTCCTTTTTCGCTTTCGTCGCATCCAACGCGATCGCGTGTAACTCGCCGGTGCGAGCCGCGGCGTACCGAGGCACTGATGACGCATCGAGGACCGCCGCAATCACACGGTGTACTTCTGCGACTGTAGTCTCTTGCCCCGTGCCGATGTTGTATGTGCCGACGGTGGTCAAGGGCGCCTGACCAGCCCGCACAAACGCGTCGACCACATCGTCGACGTAGACGTAATCGCGAGTGGCTGTGCCGTCGCCGTACATCGTTATTGGGCGGCCGCTGATCATTCTGCTGCCGAAAATGGCGACCACGCCGGCCTCCCCACGCGGATTTTGACGCGGTCCATAAACACTGGCCAAGCCCAGGCAAATCGGCGCGATCCCACACATCTCCGCGTAGGCACGTACATACATCTCGCCAGCGACCTTAGCCGCCGCATACGGCGAGAGCGGATTCAGCTGTGCTGTCTCGTCCACCGGAAGGTGAACCGGCGCTCCATAGCGGGATCCCCCCGAAGCGGCATAAATAACTCTTCGGACGTCCGCCCGCCGACAGGCTTCGAGAACGTTGATCGTTCCGAGCACATTGCTGCGGGCATCGAATTGGGGATCGGACGCAGAGGCCGCAAAATGGACCCGCGCGGCAAGATGAAAAACAGCGTCGGGGTTTGTACCCGCGACGATACCGACGAGATCTGGCGCCTGAAGATCGACTCTCAAGAAAGTGAACCGACCTGGGCTTACTTCGTTGTAGCGATGCGCCTGCTCGATATTGGCTGCGACACCGCTGCTTAGGTTGTCGACTCCAACCACATTGTGGCCTTCGGACAAGAGACGATCCACCAAAGTAGATCCGATGAATCCGGCAGCGCCGGTGACTAAGGCTCGCACGATTTGCTTCTCCGATTAGCTCTGACCGTGCCTAGTCACACGCACTCACTTCTCCAGTTCAGTAAGCGCCCTTTTGCCGAAATACTGACCGCACTGTCTTTGCAATTATCACAATGTCAGTGGCCATTGACCAATTGTCAACGTATGAAAGATCCAGGCGAAGCGCAGCGTCCCAGCAAAGATCGGATCTGCCACTAATCTGCCAGAGTCCAGTAATCCCAGGCTTGACAAGAAGTCGCCGCAGGGAATCACTGTCATATTCCCCTTCCTTACTACCAAGTCTGAATAGCGGGCGGGGACCGACCACACTCATCTCTCCGCGCAGAACATTGATGAATTGTGGCAACTCGTCGAGGCTGAAGCGCCGCAATATGTGACCGACAGGGGTTATGCGAGGATCACTCCGGATCTTGAACAGGTGGCCGTCGCATTCGTTGCTGTCAAGTAAGCTCTCCAGCTTCTTGTCAGCATCCTGCACCATCGTCCGCAACTTAATCATATAAAATGGCTTGCCGCCGAATCCGATACGCTCAGAAGAATAGAAGATCGGACCCCTACTCGTAACCTTGATAGCAATTGCCGCAAGTAGAAGGATCGGCAGGGAGGCCGTAAAAGCAGCCAACGCGAAGCCAAAGTCGAAGACTCGCTTCTGAAAGCACGCGGCGTTGCGATACTGTGGTTTCTCAATATGCAGCAGCGGTAGTCCGGCAACGGGCATAACCGCCAAGCGCGAAACAGCCACATCCATTATCCCAGGCGAAACCACCAAGTCTACGCCCATCGGCTCGAGAGTCCAGATAAGCCTACGGATTTCCTCAATCCCGAAATGCTCGGTACCTACAATCACCACGGTATCCGCGCCGCACATACGGATGGCCTCCACAGTGGAGGCGTCGGAACCGACTATGGGTATCGAACGATCACGGACAATTAAGTGCTCACCAGTCGCCGTGCCACCCGGTATACATGCCCCGACAATCTGATATCCATCCTTCGGATTTCGGGTAAGCTCATTCGCGAGACTTGCCACCGCATCTCTTTTTCCGACAGCCAACACCGCAGTTTGATATTTGCCATCGACCCTTTTGCGCGCAAGATATCCTCGCGCCAGAAATCTGCTGAGCAACAATCCGAGAACGCCCACGGGAAGAGCCACCGCCAGATAACCCCTGGCGATCCCAAGCTTGAAAAGCAGTTCCGCTATAGCGACCGCTCCAAAGGTCCAGAGAGATGCCTCCACCGCTCGCCGATACTCGTCGATACCTCTACCGATGATGCGTTCGGACCTGGCTTCGAATCCAGCCAGAGTGAACAACCATATGATCGTGATTAGAGCCGAATACGCCGTTTCATAGGTCATGTTTCCAGACGTCAGAGGAGCCTGGCCGAACCGGATATATTGTGCAAGCATCACCGCGCCACATACCACAGCGGTATCGGCTATCCGCAGGTTAGCAGTGTATCGCCGTTGCCACCGTGAGCGGTCGACTACCTGAATCTGCGGCCCTTCAAATCCGGTAGCTTGGGCTGACGATAGGACCTGAACCGGCGCCGGCCTCAGGAGTGCTTCTTTCGACACCACCGCGGCAACATGGTGATCATTTTTTTCCGGTCGACGTCGCTCGCTTTCGTCGCGAGAGTCGATAGGGCTAGACTTTTGCTGATACACGGCTTACCCCAACCCTATGGATTCGGACACTGTAATGCGAGTGCTATGGGCGCGCGCCTTCTCATGCCACTCGATCGTTCGGGCAATTCCGTCGCGAACTTCCACTTGTGGGCTCCAATCCAGCCGATCGCGAGCCTTAGTGATGTCCGGCTTTCGCCGCGTCGGATCATCTTGCGGTAGCGGATGCAGCTCGATCTTCGATGATGAGCCAACTAATTCGCGCACAAGTTCGGCGATTTGACGGATGCTGAGCTCTACTGGATTGCCGAGGTTGATCGGCCCGGGCTCGCGGGAATCGAGCATTGCCGCAATGCCACGAACCAGGTCGTCCACATAGCACAGGCTTCTGGTTTGGCTACCGTCTCCGAACAGGGTCAAAGGTGCGCACCTCAGCGCTTGGTCAATAAAGCTCGATACAACGCGCCCATCGTCACGGCGCATCCGCGGACCATACGTGTTGAAGATACGTACGATGCCGGTATCCACTCCGAATGAGCTGCGGTAGGCAGTTGTCAATGCTTCAGCGTAACGCTTCGCCTCATCGTATACACTTCGTGGACCGGTGGGATTAACATTGCCCCAGTAGTCTTCTGATTGCGGGTGAACGAGCGGATCACCATAGACTTCACTGGTCGAAGCCAAAATAAAACGTGCCGAATTGGCTCGCGCGAATTCGAGCACATTCCGTGTTCCCTCCGAGCCCGTACGCAGCGTAAATATCGGCATCTGCAGATACGCCGGGGGTGAAGCGGGGCTAGCGAGATTAACGATGCCGTCGAAACTGCCCACGATATTGATCGGGTCAAGCACGCAGGCCTCAATGAAGGAGAATCGTGGTGATGAGCCAAGGTGTTCGACATTCGAGCGGCGGCCGCTCGACAAGTCGTCAAGGCAAACCACGGTGTCGCCGCGGCCGACCAGCAGATCGCATAGATGCGATCCAAGAAATCCGGCTCCACCGGTGACGAGAATCCTCACAAGTTTCCCCTGGTGCTGACTTTGATGACGCGATCTCTATTAGTCGTCACGGACACCCGAAACCTCGATACGTCCAGCCCGTTGCTCGCCACACGTGCGGATCGATGCAGTTGCGCGCGTCGATGATGCACTTCGACCTAGAAACGTCTTCAAGTTCTTGCGGCCGCAGTTCCCGGAACTCGTTCCAGTCGGTGAGAACCAGTACTGCGTCGGCCCCCATACAAGCGTCGACGGCCGAAAACGCGTAGTTCAGAGTTGGAAAGGCCTTCCGCGCATTGTCCATAGCTTTGGGGTCGTACACGGTCACATTGGCGCCTTCTAGTTGAATTTGGTTAGCCACAGCGAGCGCAGGTGAATCACGGACGTCATCGGTATTTGGTTTGAACGCCGCACCAAGAATGCCCACCCTGGCGCCAACTAGGGATCCGCACATCTCGCGAGTGATGGCTACAATACGGCTGCGCCTCCTGGTGTTTATCTTGTCGACTTCAACCAGAAATGCAACCGAATCACCGACACCCAGTTCGCCGGCACGTGATACGAGCGCACGTACGTCTTTGGGGAGACATCCGCCCCCGAATCCGAGGCCGGCGTCAAGGAATCGACGACCGATGCGGTCGTCACACCCGATCGCATCCGCGAGTGCCGTGACGTCGGCCGACGCCACTTCACAGACTTCAGAGATTGCGTTAATGAATGAAATCTTCGTGGCGAGAAATGCATTCGCTGCGACTTTTACCAATTCGGCAGTCGCCAAATTAGTCACCAGAAGTGGAATATCATCGTCCAACAGCGGAGCGTATAATTCCCTGATTGTTTCCTCCGACCGGGAATCCTCGCGGCTTTCGACGCCGACTACGATACGGTCCGGATGTAAGGTGTCATGTAACGCGAAGCCCTCCCTTAGGAACTCGGGGTTCCATGCCAACTCGACCCCATCGCCGACAGGAGCGATTCTGCGCGCCCGCTCTGCCAACCGCTGGGCTGTTCCTACTGGCACCGTCGACTTTCCGACGATTAGCGTCGGTCGGTTCAGATGGGGGCATAGGGCGTCGATTGCTGCGTCGACGTAGGACAAGTCCGCGCCTGAATGTTGCTTCTTTTGGGGGGTACCAACTGTGAGAAAATGTACGTCAGCAAACTCAGCCGCCTCTGCATAAGATTCCGTGAATCGAAGACGCCCCGAGGCCAGCCCATCCCTCACGATGTTCTCCAGCCCTGGCTCGAAGAAGGGAACCACACCCGACTGGAGCTTGGCCACTTTATCGGCATCAATGTCGACGGCTAACACGCTATGGCCCAATTGTGACATGCCTGCCGCGTGGGTCGCTCCCAGGTAACCGGCTCCGATAACCGCGATCTTCATGGGCACTTCCAGCCTTCAGTGCGGCTTTCCTTGCTGTGCGCCTCGTATCGTGTCGTCGCCTTGACTGCCATCAGATTTATTCGATCTGACCTCCGCCCTGCCTGCCGCTCAATTAGCGAAGAACAACGACGTTGTCGCCGTTTGTCCAGTGTGAATGCAAGACTCACTAGATTGTCTCCTATATCTTCAATATTGTTTCGGGCAAGTCATGCCTGTAGGCGAGCAAGCGGGTTCTGCATGTCGCAACTGCCCGCTTGGATAACTTCCTCAACAATCGAAGCGGGGCGACTATACGAAAGCCATGGAGCCACTAGGGGCAGGGTTACCTTTGAGGCGGGCCTGCTTTGATTCCTAACAAGCGCCATGTTCTGATCGGCCTGATGCATATCGCGCCGTCCTGCGTCAGGAATTGGTGGATTGATCTAGAAATAGCCCCATGCATTTGTGCGTGCTGTCGACGCCCCAGTACCAGTAGGAGCGACTAGGCACACCCTCAGTCATCGAGCTGTACCGATCGCTTTGACATGGCTGCCCCCCTTTCACTGCAACGGGTGCTCGACCCCACTATCGAGTTTCCGCAAAGTCAGCTTAGTTAACCCTACGTCCAACTGTAAGATGGCGTTTCCTTCGATGAGCAGAAGCTACCATCCACCCAGCAACACCTGCAAGCGAATCAGGCAAAGATTTGTGCAGAGTCAAAACTGGCGTCAACCTATGCGACATCCAGGGCAGGTGAAGGGGGTACATCGTGGCTCGTTGACCTGCGTATTTGCCTTTATTCGGGGTCTAGAAGGTCATCAAGCGCACGCTCTTGCTACCGACGAGTATGTAAGTCGGCAGCAACGGTCACGCGGTTCTACACCTGAGTCAGCGAAGCCTCGCGCGCAACACCTCACCGTTTGACGGCGCGAACGTGCCCGCTCAATGTAGGCAAAGAGTTGACGACCTACGTGCCCGTCGGGCATCGACTGCGCTACCCGAGCCAGCGTTCGATTCTGTCCACTTACTCGTGCCAGGCCCGAGGTGGTAAAGGGGCATGGTTAGTCCGGTTTGCTGATCGACCTCGGCCTGCTCGATCCGTTCGTATCGGTCGCGACCCACTGGCCCGACTTCCCCGCCAGCGGCCAGCACGACGTCGAAAGTGCGACATCCCCGGCCAAACTGGTATCGGGATGGATGATGCCCTTCACCCTCGACGACATGTACGACCGGCCGAAAGACGACGACCGAACTTGGCTCCAGGCGCCGCGGGGGGCGCCGCCGACGCCGGGCTGCCCGGCGAACTGACCGGCGACATCGGGGTGCACAAGCATGTAATGACCGCCAACGGCTGAGAGACGCGAAGAACCGAGCTGGCCGCCGCTAGACGGATCCCGGCATGGCACCCGCGGTCACCGGATCGGGCCGCCGGATCGTCCCTGCACCCTCACTCCCGGCGAGGTCGCCCCTCTGATTGATCCCGACGGACCTGCCCTGAGAATCGCTTCATGCCGCAACGCGACCGCGTTGCGGCCGTAGGGCCGTGACGGCAGCGCTGTTCACCGCATGCTGATTAGGGCAGGAAGGTCGAGAGATGGGTTGTTCTGCTTTCGGCTGGGGCAGCAAGGGGGTTGTTGGCATCCTCAGTACCGGCTTTCCCATGGGGCAGCCGATGGGGCTGCCGGTCATTCCTTCGCCGCAGTGTTCCGCCCGAGCCTTGACCCCTACTTCTACTTCGACGTGCCCATCAGGAATGACCAGCCCGTTTGACCGAAGCGAGTGTTGTGGACCGCTCAGGCGGCCCGCGGGCGCCGCATCCTCAACCCACGTTTCCTGTGAGTATCCTGGACGCTATGAACGGCGCTCTGCTGCTCCTCATCCTGTTGGTCGTCGCGGCGTTGGGTTTCGTCGTTTACTCGTCCTCGCGGG
>CAYLWH010000135.1:0-8595 GCA_964387245.1 uncultured Mycobacterium sp. | reverse complement strand
CCAGCCGGGTGCCCTGATGCAGCAACTGGTAGAACGCGTGCTGGCCGTTGGTGCCCGGCTCGCCCCAGAAGATCTCGCCGGTGTCGGTGTCCACCGCTGATCCGTCGGCCCGTACCGACTTTCCGTTCGATTCCATCGTCAACTGCTGCAGGTAGGCGGCGAACCGAGACAGGTCGTTGGAGTAGGGCAGGACGGCCCGTGACTGTGCGCCGAGGAAATTCGAGTACCACAGCCCGATCAGGCCCAACAGCACCGGGGCGTTCTCCGTGAACGGCACGGTCCGGAAGTGCTCGTCGACGAGATGGAATCCGGCCAGGAAATCGGCGAACCCGGCGCGTCCGATAACCGCCATCACCGACAGCCCGATCGCCGAGTCCACCGAGTAGCGCCCGCCGACCCAGTCCCAGAACCCGAACATGTTGTCGGTGTCGATGCCGAACTCGTCGACCAGTTTCCTGTTGGTGGACACCGCCACGAAATGTTTCGACACCGCCGCGTCGCCAAGCGCGGCGGTCAGCCAGCGGCGCGCCGCCGTCGCGTTGGTCAGTGTCTCCAGCGTCGAGAACGTCTTGGACGCCACGATGAAAAGTGTCGTGGCCGGATCGAGCCCGTCGAGCTTGGCCACCAGGTCGGCCGGGTCGACGTTGGAGACGA
Organism: uncultured Mycobacterium sp.; assembly: GCA_964387245.1. Lineage (GTDB taxonomy): Bacteria > Actinomycetota > Actinomycetes > Mycobacteriales > Mycobacteriaceae > Mycobacterium. The sequence continues at coordinate 7,941 of CAYLWH010000135.1, read as the reverse complement.
ACCGCGCCGATATCCCGGCGTCGGCGTAGTGCCGCAGTGCCTCGTAGACCATGACCGGTCCGAGGTCGGATCCGCCGATGCCGATGTTGACGACGGTCCTGATGGACTCGCCGGTGGCGCCCCGCCATTCACCGGAACGCAGCCGGTCGGTGAATGCGCCCATCTTGTCGAGCACCTCGTGCACGTCGGCGACGACGTCCTGGCCGTCGACCGTCAGCGACCAGCCGCGCGGCAGCCGCAGGGCGGTGTGCAGCACGGCGCGATCCTCGGAGGTGTTGATGTGCTCGCCGGCGAACATCGCGTCACGGCGCTGTTGGAGGCCGGCCGTTTCGGCGAGATCGAGGAGCAGCCGAAGCGTTTCTCGGGTGACACGGTGCTTGCTGTAGTCGATGTAGAGATCCCCGACGGTCAGGGTCAGCTCACGGCCGCGTTCGGGGTCTTCGTCGAAGAACTCGCGGAGATGCTTTCCGCCGATCTGCTCGTAGTGACGGGACAGTGCGTTCCAGGCAGGTGTCGCCCCGATGTCAGCGGTCATTCCACCGACATTAATGCCGCATGCTTTGCAAGTATGGGTCTATGGACACCGTTGCTCTTTTGTCGAACGTTCCGACCGGCATCTGGATCGGAGGTGAGGAGCGGAAAGGCTCGTCGACGTTCGACGTCCTCAATCCCGCCACCGAAGAGGTGATCCTCAGCATCTCCGACGCGACCGCCGAGGACGGCATCGCCGCCCTGGACGCCGCGAGTGCGGTGGCGGCCGACTGGGCCGCCACGCCGGCGCGGGAACGGGGTGAGATCCTGCGGTCGGTGTTCGACACCATCACCGCGCACGCCGACGACATCGCCACCTTGATGACCCTGGAGATGGGCAAGGTGCTGGCCGAGGCCAAGGGTGAGGTCCGCTATGGCGCCGAGTTCTTCCGCTGGTTCTCCGAGGAGGCGGTGCGTATCGACGGTCGCTATACACACGCCCCGGCGGGCAACGGCCGCATCCTGGTGACCAAGGCTCCGGTGGGCATCTGTTACGCGATCACGCCGTGGAATTTCCCGCTGGCGATGGGCACCCGCAAGATCGGCCCCGCCGTGGCCGCGGGGTGCACCATGATCGTCAAGCCGGCCCAGGAAACCCCGCTGACCATGCTGCTGCTGGCCAAACTGATGGACGACGCAGGCCTGCCCAAGGGCGTGCTGTCGGTGCTGCCGACCTCCAAGCCCGGGGCTCTGACCACCGCGCTGATCGACGACGGCCGGCTGCGCAAGCTGACGTTCACCGGGTCGACCGGTGTGGGCAAGGCACTGGTGAAACAGTCGTCGGACAAGCTGCTGCGGACCTCGATGGAGTTGGGCGGTAACGCACCGTTCATCGTGTTCGACGACGCCGACGTGGACGCGGCGGTGGACGGCGCGATACTGGCGAAAATGCGCAATGGCGGTGAGGCCTGCACAGCGGCGAACAGGTTCCACGTCGCCAATTCGGTACGTGAGGAGTTCACCGCGAAACTGGTGAATCGGATGAGCGAGTTCACGCTGGGCAACGGCCTCGATGACGGCTCGACGCTGGGTCCGCTGATCAACGCCAAGCAGGTCGACACCGTCGTGGATCTGGTGTCGGATGCGGTGGCCCGTGGCGCGACGGTGGCGGTCGGCGGTGTGGCGCCCGGTGGACCCGGCCACTTCTACCCGGCGACGGTGCTCGCCGACGTGCCCGTCGATGCCCGCATCCTCAAGGAGGAGGTGTTCGGCCCCGTCGCCCCGATCACCGGTTTCGACACCGAGGAGGAGGGCATCGCCGCGGCCAACGACACCGAGTACGGCCTGGCGAGCTATATCTATACGCAGTCGCTGGACCGGGCGCTACGGGTCGCCGAGTCCATCGAGTCCGGCATGGTCGGGGTGAACCGGGGCGTCATCTCCGATGCGGCGGCGCCGTTCGGCGGTATCAAGGAGTCCGGATTCGGCCGCGAGGGTGGAACCGAGGGCATCGAGGAGTACCTCGACACCAAGTACATCGCCTTCACCCCGTAGCGCCCAAACGTCGGTTTGGGCGGAAACTGTCGAGTGAGACGCCATTTCGCCGTGTTCGGCGACGAGGCGACGAACTGGGGGACTTCAGTGACCCAGCCGGCCGCGGCCCATCCGGAGCAGCAGCATGGCGAGGTCCTTACCCTCCGGGCCGAGCCCGCTGTACCGCTCGATGACCTTCATCTCGCGACTGTGCACGAGCCGGGTACCGCCGGAGGCCATCCGGACCTTGCCGATGATCTGGGACACCTCGGTCCGCCGCCGCACGGCCGCCAGTATCTCGGCGTCCAGGCGGTCGATCTCGCCGCGCAGGTCGTCGATGTCGGGCAGCTGTTCGGTCTCTGAGATTTCTACGCTCATGTCGTGTTCCTCGCTGTTGGTGGGTTCTGGTCTCATCCGGCTTCGGGCCTCACACAACAGACGAGCCCCGGATCCGAAGCGGACCGCGGGGCTCTGGGAAGCAGCTACACCACGGGCACCGCTGGCCGGTACCCGTAGAAAAATCGCCGCTGCGCATTGAGCACGAAACGAGTGTGCCACCAACGGTCGTGCCAGCGCAAAGTGTGTCCCCGTACGGCGGTAGGTTGGTCTGCGACATGACCATCGCCAGCGATACCGAACAGCGCCACTCGGACCTTCTCGACGGCCTCAACCCGCAGCAGCGACGGGCGGTGCTGCACGAAGGCACTCCGCTGCTCATCGTCGCCGGTGCCGGCTCGGGTAAGACCGCGGTGCTGACCCGCCGGATCGCCTACCTGCTGGCGGCCCGCGGCGTCGGCCCGGGTCAGATCCTGGCGATCACCTTCACCAACAAGGCCGCCGCGGAGATGCGCGAACGAGTGGGTCAATTGGTCGGAGCACGGGCCGTGTCCTCGATGTGGGTGTCGACCTTCCATTCCACCTGCGTCCGAATCCTGCGCAACCAGGCGGCACTGCTGCCCGGGCTGAACTCGAACTTCTCCATCTACGATGCCGACGACTCGCGCCGTCTGCTGACGATGATCGGCAAGGACATGGGCCTGGATGTCAAGCGGCATTCGCCGCGGCTGTTGGCCACCTCGATCTCCAATCTGAAGAACGAGCTGATCGATCCGTCGCAGGCCGCCGCCGAGGCCTCGGAGGCCGGTGAGGAGCTGCCGGGGATCGTCGCGTCGGTGTACGGCGAGTACCAGCGCCGATTGCGGGCGGCCAACGCGCTGGACTTCGACGACCTCATCGGTGAGACGGTCGGTGTCCTGCAGGCGTTCCCGCAGATCGCCCAGCACTACCGGCGCCGCTTCCGACACGTCCTGGTCGACGAGTATCAGGACACCAACCACGCGCAGTACATTCTGGTACGCGAGCTGGTGGGGGTCGAGGCAACCGAGGACGGCATTCCGCCGGGTGAGCTGTGCGTGGTCGGCGACGCCGATCAGTCGATCTACGCCTTCCGCGGTGCGACGATCCGCAACATCGAAGACTTCGAGCGCGACTTCACCGATGCCACCACCATCCTGCTCGAGCAGAACTACCGGTCCACCCAGACCATCCTGTCGGCGGCCAACTCCGTGATCGCGCGAAACGCCGGCCGTCGGGAGAAGCGGCTGTGGACCGCTGCTGGTGACGGTGAGCTGATCGTCGGCTACGTCGCCGACAACGAGCACGACGAAGCCCGGTTCGTCGCCGGGGAGATCGACGCGTTGGCCGATCGCGATGAGGTCAAGTACAGCGACGTCGCCGTGTTCTATCGGACCAACAACAGCTCCCGTGCGCTCGAAGAAGTGTTCATCCGGTCCGGCATCCCGTACAAGGTCGTCGGGGGAGTGCGCTTCTACGAACGCAAGGAGATCCGCGACATCGTCGCGTACCTGCGGGTTTTGGACAACCCCGGCGACGCGGTCAGTATGCGGCGAATCCTCAACACCCCCCGTCGCGGGATCGGTGACCGCGCCGAGGCGTGCGTGGCGGTTTACGCCGAGAACACCGGCGCCGGCTTCAACGACGCACTGCAGGCCGCCGCGGAGGGTCGGGTGCCGATGCTGAACGCCCGTTCCGAGAAGGCCGTCGCCGCCTTCGTGGAGCTGCTCGACGGACTGCGCGGCAAGCTCGACGAGGAACTCGGTGACCTGGTAGAGGCGGTGCTCGACCGTACCGGATACCGTCAGGAACTCGAATCTTCAAGTGACCCACAGGATCTCGCGCGACTTGACAACCTAAACGAGCTCGTCAGCGTCGCACACGAATTCGGCATCGACCGGGCCAACGCCAAGGCGCTGGCCGACGAAGGGGCACCGGTCGACGAGGACGTACCCGAAACCGGCATCCTCGCGGAGTTCCTGGAACGGGTGTCGTTGGTGGCGGACACCGACGAGATCCCCGAGCACGGTTCCGGCGTGGTCACACTGATGACCCTGCACACCGCGAAAGGACTGGAGTTCCCGATAGTTTTCGTGACGGGATGGGAGGACGGCATGTTCCCCCACATGCGGGCGCTCGGCGACCCGGCCGAACTTTCGGAAGAACGTCGCCTGGCCTACGTCGGAATCACCCGGGCTCGACAGCGCCTTTACCTGAGTCGGGCCAAGGTGCGCTCGTCATGGGGTCAGCCGATGCTCAACCCCGAGTCGCGGTTCCTGCGTGAAATCCCCCAGGAGTTGATCGACTGGCGCCGTGTCGACCCCACCCCCAAGTTCAGCGCGCCGATCAGTGGTGCGGGCCGGTTCGGGAGCACGCCGCGGCCCGCCCCCGGGCGGACGGGCTTACCGCGCAACAGGCCACTGCTGGCGCTGGAACCCGGCGACCGGGTGACTCACGACAAGTACGGACTGGGCCGCGTCGAGGAGGTGTCCGGGGTCGGCGAGTCGGCGATGTCGCTGATCGATTTCGGCAGCGCGGGCCGGGTGAAATTGATGCACAACCATGCGCCGGTGACCAAGTTGTAGAAGCGATCAGGTGGCGGCCCACCGCCGGGTCGACGGCAGCAGCGTCAGCACCGCGCTGGTGACCGGCAGCAGCGGCATCGCATACACGGCCCACGGAATCTTTGCGCCGGCGATGAACACCCCGCCGAAAGCCAGCAGCGCCACCAGCGCACCGGCGACTATCAGATAACGGCCCGCCGGGCGCCGCAACAGCACCAGCACCACCCCGGTGATCGTGCTCGCCGCAAACACCAGTGCGAGGAAACCGACCGCGACACAGAACAATCGGTCGGTGTGCCACCAGCCAGTGATCAGATCGGTTGCCACCACCGAGGTGGTCCAGCCGCTGAGCATGGCGATGACGCAGGCGGCCACGGCGGTGGCGGGTGGTTCTGCGACCGCGTTGGCACGGGGCGGGTGCGGGATTGCCGTCGTCACGGGTTCTTCGCGCGGGACGACCGGGACAGGACCGGTCGGCGCGCGGCGGATGATGCGGGTCTGCTCGCCCGACGGCGGTTCAGGGAGGTGTTCGGGGTGCGGCTGGGTCACCGGTCAGCCGGTGTAGGTGCCGACGCTGATTCCACGCTGGGACAGCCACGGCTCCGGATCGATCCGGTCCTGTCCGTTCGGCATGACCTCGAAATGGCAGTGCGCGCCGGTGGAGTTGCCACGGCTGCCGACCGTGGCGATCTGGTCCCCGGCGAACACCCGCTGGCCGACGCTGACCACCCAGGTGTTCACATGGCCGTAGAGAGTGACCGTGCCGTCGGCGTGGCGCAATTTGACCCACGCGCCGTAACCGGCGGTGGGGCCGGCGTCGATGACGACACCGTCGGCGACGGCGTAGATCGGGGTGCCGACGGGTGCTGCCAGGTCGATGCCGGCATGCAAGGCGCCCCAGCGGTATCCGAAGCCGGAGGTGTAGATGCCGTTGGTCGGCTTGGCGAACAGCGGTCGCTGGAGGCGCGCCTCGCGCTCTGCGCGCTCCTGCGCAAAGGCGACGCCCTTGGCCAGTTCCTCCGAGTGCATGCTGCCGCTGGCGACCGGGGTCGCGGTGACCAACTGGACCCCCCGTGATGTGCCCTCGACGGCGCCGCCGGTCAGTGCGGTGTGACCTGCCGCGAGCACGGTCCTGGTTTGGGCGGGGCGATCAGCCGCGTTCACCACCGAGTGGGCGGCGGCCGCTGCGCCGCCGACGGCCATCGCGGCCATCAGGACACGGCCCTTGGCGGCACTGGTGGACGGCTTTCGGTGCCGGCCGATCCGCGGAAGCACGTCGGTGGCGGCATCGGCGTTCTCGATGTAGGCCGCAAACTCCTCGTCGAGGTCGCACCGGTGTTCGAGGTGGAGCGCGACCAAGTTGTCGATTTCGGTCAGATCGTCGAGTTCGGGAGCGGCCAGGATGTGGTCGTCCGAGGTACCCCAAAAGTCCAGGTCATCGAGGCTGTCGAAGTCCTTCGAGGGCGCGGCGTCGGTCACTGCGGCACCGGTGTACACACCGGTGCCGAGTGTCGAACATTGCGCTGTCAACCTGAAATTCCCTACTGGTCGTGATCAAAGCGTTATCTGGACCAGGGGAGACGTTAACCAACGGCACATGTCCGCGGCAAGCCGAGCGGGTATTCCACCGGGGATTGTGATTCGGATCACTGAATCCCCGGTGGTGACATGTGCCACATGACTGGTGGGCGGTGCGGGTGCATAACACCCGTGTCGATACAGTTCCCACGGGCCATACCCCTCAAACCATTATCGCCGTCAATCCGACAGACAAGACAGCGCGCGTTAGGAAAGCTGCATGGATCTTTTCGAGTACCAGGCGAAAGAACTGTTCGCCAAGCACAACGTCCCGACCACACCCGGACGGGTGACCGATTCCGCCGAGGAAGCCAAGGCCATCGCCGAGGAGATCGGCCGACCCGTGATGGTGAAAGCGCAGGTCAAGGCCGGTGGCCGCGGCAAGGCCGGCGGCGTGAAGTTCGCTGCAACCCCTGATGACGCTTACGCCCACGCCACGAACATCCTGGGCCTGGACATCAAGGGTCACATAGTAAAGAAGTTGCTGGTGGCCGAAGCCAGCGACATCGCCGAGGAGTACTACATCTCCTTCCTGCTCGACCGTGCCAACCGCACCTACCTGGCGATGTGTTCGGTCGAGGGCGGCATGGAGATCGAGGAGGTGGCCGCCACCAAGCCCGAGCGGCTCGCCAAGGTGCCCGTCGACGCTGTCAAGGGTGTAGACCTGACCTTCGCCCGCTCGATCGCCGAGCAGGGCCACCTGCCGGCCGAGGTACTCGACGCCGCCGCGGTTACCATCGCCAAGCTGTGGGAGGTCTTCGTCGCGGAGGACGCCACCCTGGTCGAGGTCAACCCGCTGGTGCGCACCCCCTCCCGCGGTGGAGACGATCCAGGCCGGATCCTGGCGCTGGACGGCAAGGTCACCCTGGACGCCAACGCCGACTTCCGTCATCCGGATCACGAGCAGTTCGAGGACCGCGACGCCACCGACCCGCTCGAGCTCAAGGCCAAGGAAAACGACCTCAACTACGTCAAGCTGGACGGACAGGTCGGCATCATCGGCAACGGCGCGGGCCTGGTCATGTCGACGCTGGACGTGGTGGCCTACGCCGGTGAGAAGCACAACGGCGTGAAGCCGGCCAACTTCCTGGACATCGGCGGCGGCGCCTCGGCCGAGGTGATGGCCGCGGGCCTGGACGTGATCCTGCACGACAGCCAGGTCAAGAGCGTGTTCGTCAACGTGTTCGGCGGCATCACCGCCTGTGACGCGGTGGCCAACGGCATCGTCAAGGCACTGCAGATCCTCGGCGACGAGGCCAACAAGCCGTTGGTGGTGCGCCTCGACGGCAACAATGTCGAGCAGGGCCGCCGGATTCTGGCCGAGGCCAACCACCCGCTGGTGATCCAAGCCGAGACCATGGACTCCGGCGCCGACAAGGCCGCCGAACTGGCGAGCAAGTAAGGGAGACTTGTCATGTCGATTTTTCTGAACAAGGACAGC
>CAYLWH010000134.1:0-8857 GCA_964387245.1 uncultured Mycobacterium sp. | reverse complement strand
CACGCCATGACCGAGAACCTGACCGAGAACGTCGTCTACACGTTCACGCCGGAGGCGCATCCCGCGATCCGCTATCACTCGATCCCGCTGTCGTGTGCCGGTGCGGCGGAGACCTTGGCCGAGGCCAGGTCTTCCTACCGTGCCGACCTGACGGGCCTGTTGCATGTCGGCCGGCGCGACCTGCCGCCGGTGATCGAACACGTCGAGACCGTCGTGCACGGAATGATGGTGCGCGAGAAGGTCGGAGCCGTCCACCGCGACCACCGGGCCGACCGGATGTTCCTGCAGACCTTGCTGGCACCCGGTGCGGTACAGGACGAACTGCGCGCCTTCATCGGCCAGGTGGGCGACGCCGGCGTCGAACCCGTCGTCGTTCTGGTGGAGTCACAGGACACCGTCGGTTCGGTGCTGGATCAGATGACCACCACCGACGCGATCGTGGCCGCCTACCCAGATCCGGCGCGTGAGGTCGGGTGGACGGCCATCTACGGCCCGGAAGTCGAAGGCGCCGTGGATGTTCCGCGAGTGAGCACCGGCGGGGGTGCGTTGGCGCACCTGCCCGTCGGCGCGCTGGCGAGCCGGTACCCGCGGATGCGGGTCCAGACGTTGCCGCACGCCTGTCAGAGCAACGCCAGCAGACGTTCCAGCGTGGCCAGTTGGGCGGCGAAGTCACCGTCGATCTTGGCCAGCAGGGTGGTGATCCCGGCGTCGGAGTAGGCCCGGATGCGCTCGGCGACCCAGTCCGCGGTGCCGACGAGGTTGGTCAGGCGACCCAGATCGATCGGCACTGCGGCCCGGGCATCGTCGCGGTGGCCGGCCCGCCACAACTCGGCGACGCGGCCCACCTGCGGGCCGTAGCCGAGCCGGGTGAACGCGTCGTTGTAGAAATTGTGGCCCGCAGATCCCATCGCGCCGATGGTGAATGCGTATCCATCGGCGTGCCGGCGGGCCGCGGACTCGGCGGCGGCGGTATCGGCGGTGAACTCGACGGCCACCGGCGCAACCAGGTCGAGTTCGGACAGGTCCCGGTGCGCCTGCGCCGCGCCGTCGGAGATCGGCCCGAGGAACACTTCGGCGGCCTCGGGCATGAACGCGTTGCCGAGCCAGCCGTCGGCCAGTTCACCGGTCAACGCCAGGTTGGCCGGACCCATCGCCGCGACGTAGACCGGCACCTGGGCGGGGCGCACCATCGGCACCAGGGCGGCGCCGCCGCTGTCCGGCAGCGGCAGCGGGTAGATCTCACCGTCGTGTATCAGTCGTTCACCGCGGCTGACGGTTCGGATGATCTCGATGGTCTCCCGCGTTGTCTGCACGGGTTTGCGGAAGCGGACGCCGTGCCAACCCTCCATCACCCGCGGGCCCGAGGTCCCGACGCCGAGCAGGAACCGGCCCGAACTGAGTTCCTGCATGCTCAGTGCCGACGTCGCCAACAACGCCGGGCTGCGCGAACCCAGTTGCACCACAAAGGTGCCCAGTCGAATCGTCGACGTCCCGGCGGCCAGGAACGCCAGCCCCGTCAGCGCGTCGTAGCCCCATACCTCGGGCACCCACAGCGAATCGACGCCCAGGCGCTCGGCCTCGCGTGCGAAGGCGGCCGCACCGGGCAGCCTGGGCTCGGTGGCAATGCCGATCTTCATCGATGACTCCCTGTGGCAGGCTTACGGAATGCGGTACCGCGATCAACCCACGGTAGAGGTCACGGCCCGGGTGCGCTGTGACGTGCCCACCGCGTGGCGGCTGGTCACCGACATCGGCCTGCCCGCGAAGTGTTCGCCGGAACTGCAGGCCGTCGAGTGGCTCGGTGACGCCGACCGGGTCGGCGTCGGTGCACGGTTTCGAGGTCACAACCACAACGACGCGGTGGGCACCTGGGACGCGGATTGCGAGATCGTCGAAGTCGACGACGACGGCGATGTGCGCCGGTGGGTGTGGAACGTGCTGGTGCCCGACGGTGTCGGCGCCACGTGGGCGTTCGAGGTGGAGCGGGCCAGCGACGGCGTGCTGATCCGGCAGTGGGCCCGGATGGGACCGGCGCCCTCGGGTCTCAGCCTGGCCATCGGGGCGCGTCCCGAACTCGAAGCCCGCATTGTGGCACGCCGGCTCGCCGACTGGGAGCAGGGGATGCGGGCCAACCTCGACTACGTGCGGGCCGCCGCGGAGGACCGTCCCGCCGACTGACCGCCGCGGTTGGGGCGCCCGCGTCCGCCGCGGCGCTGGCCCGCACCGGCGGGACGCCGCACCTGTGCTGAATTAGCAACCGCCGGTACGTGTTTCACCGGGGGCGCCTGGTGGGGCGCCACCTCTCCGACCAGGGCCCGCACCGGTGCCGAGTCCGCCCCGACATCCAGCGGTTTGACAGTGATCCCGGCCCGCCGCAACAGGGTGGCGGTATCCCTGCGCTGCTCCGGCAGCACCACCGTGACCACGTCGCCGGCGCTGCCCGCGCGCGCGGTGCGGCCCGAGCGGTGCAGGTAGGCCTTGTGCTCGACGGGCGGGTCGACGTGCACGACGAGTTCCACGTCGTCGACGTGTACACCGCGCGCGGCGATGTCGGTGGCGACCAGCACCCGCGCCGCGCCGCTGCTGAACGCGGCCAGGTTGCGGTCGCGGGCGGGCTGCGAGAGGTTGCCGTGCAGATCCACCGACGGCACACCCGAGTCGGTCAGCTGCTTGGCGAGCTTGCGGGCCTGATGCTTGGTGCGCATGAACAGGATCCGGCGCCCGGTGCCGGAGGCCAAGTGCTGCACGAGCTTGCGTTTCGCCTCGGCACCCGAGACGTGGAAGACGTGGTGGGTCATCGCGGCGACCGGGGAATTGACTTCGTCGACCGAGTGTGACACCTGGTTGCGCAGAAACCGGTTCACGAGGTTGTCGACACCGTTGTCCAGGGTCGCGGAAAACAGCAGGCGCTGCCCGTCGGCCGGGGTGGCGGCCAGGATGCGTGTCACTCCGGGCAGGAAGCCCAGATCCGCCATGTGGTCGGCCTCGTCGATCACGGTGATGCGCACCGCGTCCAGACTGACCACGCGCTGACGCATCAGGTCCTCGAGACGGCCGGGGCAGGCGACGACGATGTCGACGCCGGCGCGCAGCGCGGCCACCTGGCGGGACTGTGCGACGCCGCCGAAGATGGTGGTGACCTTCAGCCCGCGCGCTGCCACCAGGGGTTCGATGGCCGCGGTGATCTGGGTGGCCAGTTCGCGGGTGGGCGCCAGCACCAGCCCGGACGGCCGGTTGGGTCGCCCGCGGGTGTCGGCGAGGCGGCTGACCAGGGGAAGCGCGAACGCGAGGGTTTTGCCGCTGCCGGTCTTGCCGCGGCCCAGCACGTCACGGCCGGCCAGCGTGTCCGGCAGCGTCTCGGTCTGGATCGGGAAGGGGGTGTGGATCCCGCGCTCGGCGAGGGACCGGACGAGTTCAGCGGGCACGCCGAGGTCGGCGAAGGACGATTGCGTATTCACGTGTAAGGACTGCACTTTCTGCATGGTGCATTCGAGGCACTGGGTGCACTCGATACACATAGTGGGCGAGACTGCCGGTGGGCAATATCGATCGCCGCGAGAATGTCTTGGGGAAGATGATCCACGACGCGTCGGCTCAGCATCCGCGTGCCGACCTGTGCACAGCCTACCGCGGCACGCCGGGAATCACCGCATCGGGTGCTCGGCGAGTGTGCAGTTTCTCGTCGGGAATTCGCCGAATCGTCACCGAAACCCCGCACATTCGGCGCCAGTCAGCAGCAGCGGGCCCCCGGGTTGGCGTCCGCGGCGGCGTGGCGCATCCGCCAGTACTCGGCCTCGGTGCACACCGGCTCACCCGGATGCGCGCGGGCGCGGTGCTCGACGTACCGGCGGTAGTGGTTGTCGCCCATCAATGATGCCCAGTACCAACGGATCTGGCGTGCGAGCTCGGCAGCTCGTCCCATCGCTTGGCCACCTCCTTCTCGGCTGCGGTTGGGATCATGGCCGACGGCGCGAAGATGCGCGACGGCACCGGATCGTCCTCGGACAGCGGACGTCCGACTCCACGGATGGACCGCAGCGCGACGACCAGGCCGGCGATGAACACGATGACGACCAGGACTGCGAACACGATCGACAGCGTGCCCTGGATGAACGTGTTGCGGATCACCGCGTCGATCTGGTCGGGGTTCTTGGCGGCGCCGAACGCCGACTTACCGGCCTCCTTGGCTTCGAGGTACTGGGAATGCTGCTTCCAGTAGCCGACTCTCGGATCGGCGGAGAAGATCTTCTGCCACGATGCGGTCATCGTCACCGTCAGATCCCACAGCAGCGGGATGCCGGGAATCCAGGCCCATTTCAGCAGGCCCCGCTTGATCACCACGACCGTGACGACGGTCAGCGCGATCGCCGCGAGCAACTGGTTGGCGATACCGAACAACGGGAACAGCGTGTTGATGCCGCCGAGCGGGTCGGTCACACCCATCAGCAGGATCGAGCCCCAAGCCGCGACGACGACCAGGCTGCAGGTCCATGCGCCCACCCGCCAGCTCGGGTCGCGGAGCTTCTTCAACGGTCCGCCGAGGTTGCTCAGCCCGTCGGACAGCATGAAGCGGGCCACCCGGGTGCCGGCGTCGACGGTGGTCAGGATGAACAGCGCCTCGAACATGATCGCGAAGTGGTACCAGAAGGCCTTGAGACTCTCCCCGCCGAACACCTGGTGCAGCACTTGGGACATACCGAAGGCCAGGGTGGGCGCACCGCCGGTCCGCGAGATGATCGACTCCTCGCCGACGCTGTGGGCGGCCGCGGTGATCTCGCCGGGAGTGATCGGTGTACCGGAGAGGCCGAGGTTGTTGACGTAGGTGGCGGCCGACTCCGCGGCGCCTCCGGTGGCCGCGGCGGGCGCGTTCATCACGAAGTACAGGTGCTGGTTGAGGATGGACGCGGTGATCAGCGCCATGATCGCCACGAACGACTCGGTCAGCATGCCGCCGTATCCGATCAGCCGCATCTGGCTTTCCTTCTCCAGCAGCTTCGGTGTGGTGCCCGAGGAGATCAGCGAGTGGAACCCGGACAGTGCGCCGCAGGCGATGGTGATGAACAGGAACGGGAACAGCGAGCCGGCGAACACCGGGCCGTCGCCGCGGGTGGCGAACTGCGAGACGGCAGGAGCCTCCATGATCGGGCGGGCCAGCAGGATGCCGATCGCCAACAGCGCGATGGTCCCGACCTTCATGAACGTCGACAGGTAGTCGCGCGGAGCCAGCAGCAGCCACACCGGCAGCACCGAGGCGGCCAGGCCGTAGACGATGATGCACCAAGACAGTGTCACCTTCGACAGCGTGAACCAGTCTGCGCCCCAGTCGGTTTCGGCCACCCAACCGCCGGAGACAACGGCCAGCAGCAGCAGTGCCACGCCGATCAGCGACACCTCCGACACCCGACCGGGACGGAACAGGCGCAGGTACAGGCCCATGAAGACGGCGATCGGGATGGTCATCGCGATGGAGAACACACCCCACGGGCTTTCGGCCAACGCATTGACGACGACCAGTGCCAGCACCGCCAGCAAGATGGTCATGATCACCAGTACGCCGACGATGGCCGCCACCCCGCCGACGGCGCCGAGCTCGTCGCGGGCCATCTGGCCCAGTGAGCGACCGCGCCGGCGGGTCGAGATCGACAGCACCAGGTAGTCCTGCACGCAACCGGCGACCACCGCGCCGATGATGATCCAGATGGTGCCGGGCAGGTAACCCATCTGGGTGGCCAGCACCGGGCCCACCAGTGGGCCGGCGCCGGCGATGGCCGCGAAGTGGTGTCCGAACAGCACCCGCCGGTCGGTGGGCATGTAGTCGGTGCCGTTCTCGAAGATCTCGGCTGGGGTGGCGTGGTCGTCGCGCGGTTTGACGATCTTCATCTCGATCAGCCGGGCGTAGAACCGGAATCCGATGACGTAGGTGCAGATCGCGGCGATCACGAACCAGACGGCATTGATCGTCTCACCGCGGAAGAACGCGATGACCGCCCACGCGACGGCGCCGATGACGGCGATGATCGCGAAGATGATCTTGTGCCTGGTGGTGATGGGGGAGCGGTCGATGATCGCAACCGGGGGTAGGTCTTTGTCGGTGCGGACGTAGGTGATGTCCCCGACGGTTTCCTCGAGTGGCGCGGCGGATGTTGCCACGGTGCGTTCCTCCGATGTGGTCGCTGGTTTCTGCGATCCTTGCACCGGCATCGCCGTGGGTAGAGAAATTCGGGCGACAACATCGGCGATTCATGCGATCCTGCTGCATTCCCCGTTCCGCGAGGAGGTGCCATGCCGGTCTGGCGTTTGCGCGATTTCTCCGACGACGACCTGGATCAGGCCATCCAGGTGTGGGACCAGAGTCGGATGCCGGGGACGCGCGGACTCGACCAGCCGCCGAGGAGCGAGGCAATCCGGATGTTGGAGCCGGTGTTCCCCGTGGCCGAGGTGGTCACCGCCGCCCGGGCCGGCCAGCCCGCGGTGGTCGCAGTGGTCGGCGACGAGATCGTTGGGATGGCGGTCGCGCGCACCGAGGGCGACCGGGCCTGGGTGATGATGGTGGCGCTGGCGGCCCGGTGGCGGCAGCGCGGCATCGGCAGCGCCCTGCTGGCCGACTTGGAGCGCAGGCTGCGCACCCTCGGGGTACGGCGCATCTGCGCGCTGGTCGGCGAGGGGGCCACCGGTACGGCGGCGTTCGAGAACTCCGGTTATGCGCGCCGCGACGGGCTGGTCTACTACGAACTGCTCGAGCAGCTGCGGCCCGACCAGGCCAACCTGCTGGCCGAACTCGGCGGGCGCCTGCTGCCCCCGGGTCTGTGGTCGGAGTTGGCCGGGATGGAGACCGAGAAACAGATCATCGAGCGGCGCATCATCGACCCGCTGGCGCATCCCGACATCGCCGACCGGCACGGTGTGCGCCCTCCGAAGGCCGTCGTCTTGTTCGGCCCGCCCGGGACCGGGAAAACCAGCTTCGCCAAGGGGATCTCGTCCCGGCTGGGCTGGCCGTTCGTCGAACTGTTTCCGTCCCGGCTGGCCGCGGCGTCACCGGGTGGGCTGGCCGCGTCGCTGCGCGAGGCGTTCGGCGATCTCGGTGAACTCGACGAACTCGTGCTGTTCATCGACGAGGTCGAGGAGATCGCGGTCAACCGCGCCGGGGCGAGCATCACCGAGACCGGTGTGACGAACGAACTGCTGAAGCTCATCCCGAATTTCCGCGAGCACGACAAGCGACTGCTGGTGTGTGCCACCAACTCCGTGCACGCGCTGGACTCGGCGTTCCTGCGGCCCGGCCGGTTCGACTACGTGATTCCGGTCGGTCCGCCGGACCGACCGGCCCGCGCCGCGGTGTGGCTGCGCTACCTCGGCGACGTCGCCGACAAGGTCGATATCGACGGGTTGGTCGAGGCGTCCGAACTGTTCACCCCGGCCGATATCGAGTTCGCCGCCCGCAAGGGCGCGCAGTCGGCATTCGAGCGCGAGATGCGTCAGGGCGGGGCCGACCGAGCCACCACGGCTGACTACCTGGCGGCGATCGCAGAGGTGCGGCCGACGCTGACCGCCGAGATGTTGGCCGAGTTCAGTTCGGACAAGGCGCAATACGCCCGGCTCTGATATCTGCTCAGCCCGTTGCCAGCGGGCCGCACCGCACGTCGAAGCGTTCCCGCACCGTATCCAGGCTGCGGCGATGGTGCTCACGATCGCGGCGATGCCCGAGCATGAATCGGGTGGCGCCTGCCAAGCGGCGGGGAAACGGGTACCAGAGATCGAAGTCGAGCCCACAGCGGGTGAAGACCTCGCGCGGGGCGGCGTCGAAGGTGACGCTGGCGTTGTACTGGGTCAGCGCCGCCAGGGCACAGGTGAACATGGCTGGCGTCGTCTTCCGTATCTCCTGCCCGTCGAGTTCGTACAACGGTGCATCACGAAGCCGGCCCAGGAACATCAGGTGAGTCATGAAGTACGCCTGAACCGACGGCAGTTGCATGGTCATCGACCGAAGCTGCACCGACATCACCGCGCCGGCGTCGGAGACGTACGGCTCGTAGGGACGGTCGGCGCGCAGTAGGTACCCGGTGCAGTTGACGATCCAACTGTCCGGCGGGATCGATCTGGTGGCACCGCTACGGAACACCAGTTCGGTCCCGCTGGGGCAGTCGACGACGTCGACGAGATGATCCATCACCACCTCGTGCAGTCCGGCCGCAATGGTGGCCTTCTCCGACTCGGACAGGATGCCGGCGAAATAGTTGCGCGCCTCCGGGGTGACCCACAAGCAGAAATTGGTGCGCAGCCAGTTCTGCACCTCGGCCTCGTTGGTCCCGTCGAAGCGCCGCGCCGCTTCCGTGAACAGACCGCTCGGCAGCGTACCGGTCCACCGGCGTCGAACCCCGACGGGGAACATCCGGTCCCGGTTGACGAAGTACGTGCCGGGGCCGGCGACGAGATTCACCTCACGCCCCGGGTACGCGGTGATCAGCGCGTGCGCGGTGTCCATCCCCGTCTTGCCGCCGCCGATCACCCAGACCGGATCGCTGCTCGCCCGCATCTGTTCGCCGCGCATGTCGCAGTGGTCGGGCGACACCGATCTGACCCTGGTGCTGGAAACCTCCAGCGGGTCATTGGGTGTGACGCCGAAACCGCTCGCCTTTATCAGGCGCTTGGCGTCGATCACCAGTGGGCGGCCGTCGGCGGTCCTGGCGGTGATCCGGACGTTCCCGGGGGACTCGTGATGGGATTCGAACTCGGCGCCGAAATACGTGCTGAGCCGGACCCGCTGACTGACCACGTCGAGGCAGTGCTCGAAGTGGTCGAGCACCTCGTTCTTGGTGGCGAGGTGGGAGGGCTTCGCCCCGAGGGTCCATTTGATGTC
>CAYLWH010000133.1:0-8905 GCA_964387245.1 uncultured Mycobacterium sp. | reverse complement strand
GCGTGCGACGATGCGCCGAGGCACGAGGCGTTGAGGAGCGCGCCCATCAAACCCGAGCGTCGGCCGATCAGGCTGACAGTGGCAGCGGGCCGTCCTGCTCACCTAGGTCGTCGACAGTGTCCACGCCGTCGTCGCCGTCCTGGGCTTCCTGCGGCGAGATGTCGCGCGCGCCCAGTTCCTCCACCCGCCGCAGCGTCACGATGTAGCGGGACAGATCCGGCCCGACGCCGTGGGCGCGCATCTCCAGCGACGACCGGCGGTTGCCGTCGCGGTCTTCGTACTCACTGGTGTAGATGTTGCCGACGACGATGACGGCATCGCCCTTCTTCAGGCTCGCGACCACTCCGGTTACCAGGCGGCCCCAGCAGTTGACGTTGACGAACAGCGAGTCGCCCGGTTCCCAGGTGCCGGCGTCGGTGCGCCGCCGGGCATTGCTGGCGAGCCGGAACTTGACGACGTCCTGCGTGCCGACGCTGCGGCGCTTCGGATCGCTGACGAGCCGTCCCACGACGGTGATCGGTGTCTCGAACATTGCGGTGTCCTTTCGGTTGGTCCGGTCGCCGCGCACTCCGCGGGCCGACCTGAGACCATTTACCGCGCGGCCACCGACACCGTCGGGATATCAGCGGCCCTGCCGGCCGCAGCTCTGGATGATCGCGCAACTGTGGATAACTGCCGTCCGGCGCCGGAATGACATCCGAAATCGGCGGTGGCTCGTCGAACCGGCTCAGCGAACGTCACGCGCCTCTCGGGCGCGGATCACCGGCATCGGGGAGGCCGAGGTGGAAACGCCACAAACTCTCTCGGTGCGGACCCAACGATGGCGCGGCTGCGCGCAGGAGCACTTCGAGTCCGTCGGTGGTTTTCCGGTCGATCCATGTGCGAACTGCGACCGGTTTCCCCGATCCCGGCAACATCGCCAATGTCGGCCGGCTTCGTGGCACGTACCAGCGCGCGACAGTGCTCTGCCGGATCGACTCCGGTTCGACGGACGGCAATCTGCACGACTACGCGGACCGTTGGATTGCGGTCAGCCAGGGCGGCCACGGCGACGTCCGCGACGCCTGCGCGCGCCAGGGCAGCCAGGGCAGCCACGGCGGCCGCGCGCACCGCCGCTGCGCCGTTCACCGTCAGCGGTCGAACATCGTCGACCGCGCCGTCCCGCACGGCGTAGCGGATCGCCGCTTCGGCGCACTGCACTCTGATGACCAGGTTTCGGTCGTGCTCCGCGGCACGTAGCAACTCGCGCCTTTCGAGTCTTCGGTCACGGACCGCGATGGAATAGGCGGCGCGGCGCAGCCGCCGGTCCGGCGCGCCGAGGAGCTGACCGAGGTCGGTGTGGTCCAGTGCGGTTATCGCGGCGTCGAGTCGGGTGTACAGCCATCCGCCATGGACCCTGGTGGCGAGCAAACAGCGAGCGGACCGATACCAATCAGGGACTGGACCGACGACACCCGATACTCGAGCGCGGCGCGCGGGCACGATTTCGAACCTGTGGGACCCAGTGCTGCGCCCTCAGCGCGAGCGCGGGCAGCACGACCTCTTCGTCGATCTCGCCGAGTCGGCGACGGCCGCCTCCCGCACAAACCCGACGGGGTGAAACGACGCGACCACAAGCGCGAGCGTGCCCGGTTCGGCCCGGGCGATGCGCTCGCGAGCGATTTTCGCCCAGCTCGGGAGTTCCAACCACGTCTGTCGCGACGCGACGTCCAGCTTCGTCCACAGCGCCGGCTCGGCCTCGGCAAGCAGACCGACCGCAAGGCTCTCGAGCTCTGGAGCTTCGGCACGGTCGGATTCGATCAGCAGGGAGGACAACCGGTCGACGGCCGCTGCACCTCCATTCCGGGCATCGTTCATCGCAGCCACCAGCTGATGCCCATCGACGTGGGCTGCACGCCCGGGAACAGCCGCCGTTGCCGGCTCACGCGCACGGCGCAGTCTTCGCAGCAGGTGGCGGCCCAATGCTTTCGACCACGTGCCAGGCACCCCCTCCCACGTATGGCAAGACCGTCATGTCTGGCAGCGACCCAGCGCATTCACCGGATCGAACGACCTGAATTCGGCCGCCGCGGGTGATGACCCCCGCCTCCGCCTAGCGGCCCGCGCCGTCGCGGCGCGCCAGCTCGGCCAGCATGTTGTTGTAGGCGGCCAGGTCGGCATCGTTGTCGCGATCGGCGGCGCGGTCCAGCCGCGTGGCGGTGCGGCGGTCACTGCGCGTCCACTGGATCAGCAGCGCGATCATCACCACCACCAGTGGCGCCTCACCGGCCGCCCAGGCGATCCCACCGCCCAGACGTTGATCACCCAACAGGTCGGTGTGCCAAGGCAATTGGAGCGAGCGGTAGAAGCTCTCCGCCAGCACCTGCTGGGTGCCCATCAGCACCACGCCGAAGAACGCATGCAAGGGCAGGGACGCGAACACCATCGCCAGCTTCCCCAGCGGCGGAATCGGTCGCGGTGTGGGATCGACCCCGATGACGACCCAGTAGAAGAGATAGCCCGACAGCAGGAAGTGGAGGTTCATCGCCACGTGGCCGGCATGGCTGCCCGCCGCCGCGTCGAATATCCCGCCGAAGTAGAGCCCGTAGAACCCGGCGACGAACACCACCGTCGCCACGATCGGGTTGGTGAAGAACACCGAGACCCTGCTGTGCAGCGCAGCCAGGATCCATTCCCGCAAGCCCGGCGGGTCGCCGCGCCCCGCGGCCGGCAATGCCCGCAGCGCCAGCGTCGTCGGCGCGCCCAACACCAGCAGGACGGGAGTCAGCATCGACAGCAGCATGTGGGCGCCCATGTGCATGCTGAACATCGCCGGCATGTAGCGCCCCACACCCGACGACGTCGCGAACAACAGCACCGCGCAGCCCGACAGCCACGCCAGCACCCGGCCCGGCGGCCAGGCGTCACCGCGCCTTCTCAGCCGGCGCACCCCCGCCAGGTACACCACGGCCAACACGATCGCCGCGGTGCCGAACAGCAAGTCGAAGCGCCAGTCGAACAGCAGGCGGGCCGGCGTCGGTGGACCCGCCAGGTCGTAGCCGATCTCCACCTCGGGCGCGGTGGGGTTGCCGACCCGCGGCGGAGGCGGTGGTGTCCGGCCCAGCGCGACGGCCACCCCGAACGTCAGGCCGAAGACCGCGGCCTCGGTCAGGGCCAACCGGATGAGCGGCCCGCGGGCCCGCGGATCAGCTTGCAGCGCAGCGACTCCCGACCGCCGCTGCCGCCAGCCGAGCACCCCGAGCGCGCACACCGCCGCCACCTTCGCCAACACGAGAACGCCGTAGCGGGTGTCGACCAGGTCGCCCGGGCGCATCCGGATCAATGCGTTGACGACGCCGGAAAGCGCCATCGCCACGAAACACCACAGGGCAACCGCGGAGAACCGCCGTGCCGCCAGACCGGCGTGTTCGGCGCCGCGCAGCGCATGGACGAGCAGGGCGAGCAGACCACCCGCCCACAACGCGGCCGCGAACAGGTGGATCAGCAGACTGTTGGTGCCCAGATCGTGGGATCCGCCGGCCGACGAGTGTCCGGTCAGAGCCAGCGGTACGAGTGTCACCAGCGCGGCGGCGAACAGGACCGGCGTCCATGACCAGCGCAGCACCGGGATGCTCGCGAGCGCCACCGCCGCGGCCAGAAACGCCGTCCAACGCCAGGCCGCGGCGATGTCCACCAGTCCGACGACCGACCAGAGCGATGCCGGGCTCAGATGGTCGCGCAGCGGATGACCCGATACGTCGGAGACGGTCAACGGCACCAGCAGCGCGGCACACACCGCCCAGGCACCCGCCGCCACAGTGCCCGTGCGCAGCGCGCGGAACCCCGCGACGTCGAGCACACCGCTGGGCTGCGGCGGCACCATGAACGCGGCGAACAGGAACGAACCCACGGCCACGACGGCCGCGACCTCACCGGCCGCGCGCACGAATGGCAGCCCGATCGTGGTGGCCGGGCCCGGATCGGGCAGGCCCGTCGAGGTCAGCGCGTCAGTGAGAGACAGCGCCGCCAACCCCGCGGCAGTGCATCCGGCCAGCAGCGCAACGCCCAGCAGCAACAGCCACACCGACGGCCGTCGGGTGGGGGCGGGGACGGTCACGGGTCAAGCGTATGGCCGCCGCGGGACGCTTCGCGCGCGGACCGACGCGCGGCGATTTCGCGCTCGATGAACTGTTGTTGCGAAATATCGGCCAGCCGGTCCATGTCGGCAAGGATCGCGCGTAGCTCGTGCAGGAACGCCTCACGACGCTCGTCGAGATCCAGCGCCGGTTCCAGCAGGTGCTGGTCGACGACCACCTGGCGGGCGGTCGCGAACAACAATGCGGACACCGACTCGACATTGCGGACCCGGTTCTGTGCGGCGTACTGACGCCCCACACCCAACGCACGCTTGGTGAGCGCCTTCTCGTCGACTTCGGGGGGCGCGTCGCGCAGCACATCCGCGACGATCTCATAGGCCTCGAAGAAGGGACGCAGCATGGCATGCGACATCAGCGGCTTCTTCTCGTGGAGCAGCTTCTCGATCTCCACGGCGCCCGCGGCCACCCGGGCCTGCCAGTCGCCGAACCTCGCCATCTCTGCCGCCATGTGCTCACGGAAAGCTGCCGAGTCGGCGAAGTAGAACTCGAACTTGAGCAGGTCGCGCAGCCGCATCGCCTGACGCCAGAACGCGTCGACCCGATCCCCCTCCATCCGGGCCGCGTGCGCCAGCGCGAGCTCGCGGATCGAACTTTCCAGGAACGCATGAATGATCGTGTTCCGATAGAACGCCGCCTCGTGCTCGTCCTGCGGCGCGATCCGCCACACCGGCTCGCGACCGCTGTCGATGCGGGTCACCGGATGCCTGCCCGACAGCGCGTCCAATGCGGAACGGACACCCTCGGGGGTGCGCAGCCGTCGCGCGCTGTCGGTCATCGGGGTGCCATTGCGTTCCAGGAAGTCCAGCGAATCCTGAAGTGTGTGATGGACCTGCGTGAGTGTCAGCGCGACACCGTTGGCGGTGAGCAGCAGGGCCGAAACCAGCCCGGTGGCGTTGATCGGTGTGGCCCGCAAAATCCGCCACGCCACCTCGAAGGCCATCTTCTGCAGCGCAAGCCGGTCGGCCTCCCGGTTCGGGCCGTACGCGCCGTACGGTGGCCCGAGATATTGCTTCATCGACACCGCTTCGGGGAACCGGACGTAAATCTTGCCGAAGTTGCGCTCGCCCTGGGCTTTGATGAACTTGTACAGCCAGCTGACGCCTTCGGGCGTCTTCTCGCCACCCCGCGCGTAAGCGGCGTACTCGGTGGTCTCGTGGAGTTGGTCGAAACTGATCGACACCGGTTGCAGCAGGATGTCGTCGCTGCGGCCGTCGAGGTAGGCGTCGGCAACGTACTTGAGCAGACCGAGCTTGGGCGGCAACATCTTTCCGGTGCGCGACCGGGTGCCTTCGATGGACCAGCTGAGGTTGAACCGCTTCTCCACAAGGTAGCCCACGAACTGCCGAAGCACGTACTTGTACAGCGGGTCGTCGAGTTTGCGACGGATGAAGATGACCCCGGATCGACGCATCAGTGGGCCCATCGCCCCGAACGACAGGTTGATGCCGGCGAAGGTGTGCACCGGCGGCAGGTGGTTCTCCTGCATCGCCACCGGCACGATCGCCCCGTCCAGGTAGGACCGGTGCGAGAACAGCAGTACCGCGGGATGCGTCTCGAGGGAATGCCGCATCGACTCGATCTCGACACTGTCGTAATCGATGTGCGGGTCGAAGCCCCTGCTGAAGATGGCGCGCCCGAGGTTGGGCATCAAGTCGACCGAGAACCGACTCCACCCGGTGGAGAGCTCGTCGAGCATCTCACCGGCCTTCTCGACACTGGCACCGGGGATCTGTTCCAACCCGTCGATGAAGCGCGCGGACGCCAACATCTCGGGCTTGATGAGCCGCGGCGACTTGTACTCCGGTCCAAGAAACCGCAACTCGATTCGTTCGATCGCCAGACTTGCCCGCCGGAGGACGAAACGGGCGAACTCCCTTGGGCTTTCGCCGGTGGTGTGTTCCAGCCACTGCCGGCGCAATTCGGACACCTTGGCCGGCTCCCCCGCCACCACCCTGGCCCGCACCGGGTCCCTGCGCAGAATGCGGCGCTGGATCAACTCGGGTGGACGGTAGGTGTCGCGGCCGGACAACAGGCCGACGACCTTGACCCGGGTAGGCAGACCGCCGGGTACCCAGAACACCCGCACCGGCACGACGGAGCGATCCTCTCCACCGGCTTCGAGGTGATCTACGAGATCGGCGATCACACCGGCCGGAGGTTCGTCTTCGCCGGGAAGTTGCAACACCTCGATTTCAGCCTCGGGGTGCGCCCGGCGCTGTCGGCTCACCCAGTCGTTGAGCAGGTCGAGTTCGGCCCGCGAGGACACCGACGCGAGCACCAGCGAATCGCCGGTGATGTTGTATGCGGTCAGGTCCTCGAGGGTGTCGTTCACTTCCGCCCCCGCGGCACCATGCGGACGGTTGTCCCACCGACCTTCTTCGCGGGCGCCTTCTTGGCGGGCGCCTTCTTGGCGGGCGCCTTCTTGGCGGGCGCCTTCTTGGCGGGCGCCCTCAGATATGAAGTGATGTCCGGCAGTTCGTCGACCGGCCACTTCTTCAGTGTGTCCAGATAGAGCTGACGAATGCCGGCGATGTGGTCTGCCAGGTTGTCCACGGTCCAGTCGGCGACCGATACCGGCGGGAACACCGCGACGTCGACGGTACCCGGGTTCATCACCGACGAGTTGCGGGCTCCGATGACCTGGGCGTTGCGGATCACCACCGGCACGATCGGAATGCCGGCGGCCATCGCGATGCGGAACGGTCCCTTCTTGAACTGGCCCACCTCCGTGGTGTCCAACCGGGTGCCCTCCGGGGCCATCACCACCGAAAGGCCTTTGCGGGCAAGGTCTTCCACCTTGTGCAGTTCCTCGACGGCGGACTTCGCATCCTCCCGATCGATGAACACCATGTCCATCAGCTTGCCCAGCGTCCCCACCACGGGATCACTTTCCAGTTCCTTCTTGCCCACACCGGTGAAGTTCTCGCGGACCAGTGCACTGGTGATCACCGGATCGAAGTTGTTGCGATGGTTGAAGATGAACACCGCCGGACGCTGCGCCGTCAGGTTCTCCCGTCCGATGACGTTGAGATTCACCCCGCTGGCGGCCAGCAGCGTCGGGCCCCAATTGCTCGAGAAGAAGTTGATGCCGCGGCGTCTGCTGCGGGTGAGCAACCCCCATCCGACGGCACCGGCGGCGATCGGCACCATCGAGCCGACGCCGGCCAGCGTCCGGATCGCACCGGTCAGCCCGGTGCTGCCACGGCTGGTGAACCGCGTTATGGGCCAACCCCGTTGGCGCGCCACGGCGGCCATCTTGCCCTCGGGGTTGGTCGGCCTGGGATTACCGACCAAGTACATCAACGCGACATCCTCGTCGCCGTCGGCGTAGAAATAGCTCAGCTTGAGGTCGATGTCATGTTCGGCGGCGAACTTCTGCACCGCTTTGGCCTTACCCGGTCCCCACAGGATTGGTTCGACGACCTTGCCGGTGAGCAGCCCGTTGTCGTCGACCTCGAACTTGTTGGTCAACATGTTGGTGATGCCGATGAAACGCGCTACCGGCTCGACCTGGATCGTCAGCGCGGACGAGCTCAGACACACCGTGTGCCCACGCTCCATGTGTGCGCGCACCACCTCGCGCATCTCTGGGTAGATCTTCGATTCGATCTTCTGCCGGAAGAACCGCTCGCCCAGTTCGTCGAGGTCGCTCAGTGATCGGCCGCGCATGGCGCCCGACGCGACGTTGATCAGATCCTCGAACTCGGAACGACCCAGCTGGTGGTTGAGCCCGGCCATGGTCATGTTGATGAAGTCGCCGATGCCGAGTTGGCGGGACATGAACTGGTCCTGGGTGAGCATGACCGCGGTGAACCCGGCGACCAGCGTGCCGTCGAGGTCGAAGAACGCGCCGACGTGTGGCCCGGGTGGGCTGGCTTCGATCTCGGCCACCGTGCCCGGCAGTCGCATGTCGTTCGGTGAGGTCATGAGCGATCCGATCCCGTGCTGGTGACGTCGGTTGCGGTGAACGAGGCCGGGGTCGACCGTGGCGGTGGATCGCCGGCAAGCGCGAGGACTTCGTCGAAGCCCCGTTGCAGGCACCTGGCGAACAGCTCCTCGTCGGCGACCGCGGCGCGGTCATAGCGGACGGTGACAGTGCACCAGCCGCTGCGCGACACCAGCACCACCATCATCGCGACTCCCGGCAGCGGACCAAGTCCATACTGTCGCAACACTTTTGCCCCAGCGACGAAGGTGTCATCCTGATAGACGGGAATGTTGCTGGCCTGGACGTCGGAAACGACGACCGAGCCCGTCATGGTCTTGAGCACCGCATCCGGGAGGAATGAGGCAAGGGGCGCGATGGCGCTCATCAAGTCGATTGCGGCCTCGTCGCGGCGCTGGGTCATCTGCGAACGGATCTTCTTCATGCGGGCGGCGGGATCGGCCGTGCCGATCGGCGCGGCCAAGTTCACCCCGGCAAACCGGTTGCCACCCGCCGGATCGGAGTCGCGTCGCAGATTGACCGGCACGGCCATCGGAAGCGTCGCGATCGGCACCCCCAAGGCCTCGTGGTACAGCCGCAGCGCACCGCACAGCCCGGCCAGATAGGCGTCGTTGATGGATCCGCCGCCGGCCTTGGCGGCGTGATGCAGATCGGACAGCGGGATGTCGATGGCTTCGCTGCGGCTGGACAGACTCCGCATGCTGAGCACCGGGGACGGCGGAGCCGCCGGGCGCACCACGCGCGCGCTGGAACTCGCATACGCGACGGCGCCGGAAAGCGAGGTCGCAGGCCGGGTGATGACCTTGCCGACGGCACCGACGGC